>JBEBVF010000048.1:0-22210 GCA_040392885.1 Paracoccus sp. (in: a-proteobacteria)
GCAGTTCGAGCGCGCCATTAGCCCAGTCGCCCCGCGCGGGCCAGGGCGAGGGTATCGCGAATCTGGGAGCGGGCGGCGCCGTCGGAGGCTCCGCCGCGGAGGCGGACACAGCCCGCCGATCAGCCCAGTTCGGCCAGCGCCTCGGCGATGGTTGCCACGCGGCAGACCGGGCGCAGCGCCGCGATGGCGGTGTCGTGGATCTGCGGGCTGAAGGCCGCGCAGCCATCCTCCAGCACCACGGTCTCGAAATCCCGCACATGGGCGTCGCGCACGGTCGAGGCGACGCCGCCATTGGTGACGATGCCGCAGACATACAGCTTGCGGATGTCGCATTTGCGCAGCAGCCACTCCATCCGCGTCATGTAGAAGGCCGAATAGGCGATCTTTTCCACGGTCAGATCCGCCGGTTGCAGCGTATCGACCAGTTGGTGCCCCCAAGCGCCGGGCTGGAAGTCGCCCTTGCCCAGATAGGGCCGCATCGCCTTCAGATGCGGCGAGATCAGCGGCTCGCCGCCCTTGCCCGGCACCAGCGTGAACTGGGTCGAGATGATCCAGCCGCCCCGCGCCCGCATCCGTTCCGCCAGGGGGCGCAGCCGGTCGGGCAGGGCGGCGATCTCGGGCGCCGAATCGCCGCCCCGTCCATAGGCGCCCCTGGGGTCCAGAAAGTCGTTTTGCAGATCGACGATCAGCAGCGCGGTCTGTTGCGGCAGGGCGGGTGTGTCAGCCATGGATACGGGCTCCGGCAGGGGGTGGGAATCATTCCGGCCGCCATTCGGCCTGGTCGGGGGAACGGGTCAGGTCCATGCGCAGCCGGTAGCGGTCCGGCCGGTAATAGGCCTGCAGATATTCGATGCCGCGGCCGTCGGCCCCGCGCACCACCCGGGTCAGCGCCAGCAGCGGGCTGCCGACTTCGGTGTCCAGCCCGGTGGCCATGTCCGGGCTGGCCAGCACGGCGCTGATCTCCTGGGTGGCCGAGGCCGGCTCCAGCCCGGCGCGTTGCAGCAGGCTCAGCAGCGTCGCCTTTTCCAGCTCCGCCGGCTCGAAGCTGCGCCCGAACCGTTCCGGCACCTGCGCCACCAGCCAGGAAAAGGGCTGCCCGTCCATCGACCGCACCCGCACCGAGCGCTGCACCAGCTCGCCCGCGTCCAGGTCCAGCGCGCTGCGCACCTCGGGCAGGGCCTCCTGATAGCCGAAGGCGATCAGCGCCACGGTCGAGTTGCGGCCCATCCGTTGCAGGTCGCGGATGGCATTGGCGATGTCGCCCTGAATATAGCCGTGGCTGGCCGGGTTGCCGCAGGCAAAGCTGCCGGCGCCCATGCGCTTTTGCACCAGCCCGTCCTGCACCAGCAGGTTCAGCGCCTGGCGCACCGTGGTCCGGGCGACCTCGTAGTCGCGGCACAACTCGGCCTCGCTGGGCAGCCGGCCCCCGACCGGGATCTCGCCCGAGACCAGGCGGTCGCGCAGATGCAGATAGACCCGGCGGGTCTTGTGGGTTTCACGGCCGTAGGCTGAGGACATTACTGACTTATCTCTTTTTCCATACAGTTCTACAGGGCGCGGCGGCGCCCCGTCAACCATGCCACAGACCGGCCCGGCAGGCCGAGGAATTTCCCCACCGGCCGCTCTTGTCTTGCTGTATTAGAAGAGATACAGGTTGCCCATGCACCAAGGAGGCAAGCCGTGACGGAAGCGCCGCTGACCCTGTTTGAAAAGGTCTGGAACCGGCATGTCGTGGTCGCGCGCGAGGACGGCGCCTGCCTGCTGTGGATCGACCGGCATTTCGTGCATGAGGGCTCGTTCCACGGCTTCGATGCGCTGCGGGCGCGCGGCGGCCGGGTGGCGCGGCCCGACCTGACCTTCGGCATCGCCGATCACTATGTCCCCACCCGCGGCGGCGAGGCCGGCATTGCCGATGCCGAGATCGCCCGGATGATCACCCAGCTGCGCGGCAATGCCCGCGAGCACGGGCTGCGCCATTTCGACCTGGCCGATCCCGGCCAGGGCATCGTGCATGTCGTCGGCCCCGAGCAGGGGCTGATCCTGCCCGGCACCACCGTGGTCTGCGGCGACAGCCATACCACGACCAACGGCGCCTTCGGGGCGATTGCCTTCGGCATCGGCGCCTCCGAGGTTGCGCATGTGCTGATGACCCAGACCCTGTGGCAGCGGCCGCCCCGGCTGATGCGGATCACGGTGCGGGGCCGGCTGGGCGCGGGCGTCTCGGCCAAGGATCTGGCCTTGCACATCATCGCCACGGTCGGCTCCAACGGCGCGGCGGGCTTTGCGGTCGAATATGCCGGCCCGGCCATCGGCGCGCTGTCGATGGAGGGGCGGATGACCCTGTGCAACATGACCATCGAGGCCGGGGCGCGCAGCGGCATGGTGGCGCCCGACGCGGTGACGGTGGAGTTCCTGCGCGGCCGCCCCTATGCGCCGGATGTCGATGCGGTGGCGGCCGAATGGCTGGCGCTGGCCACCGATGCCGGGGCGCATTTCGCGCGCGAGCTGCATCTGGACGCGGCAGAGGTGGCGCCGATGGTGACCTGGGGCACCGCGCCCGAGGAGGCCGCCCCCATCGGCGGCCTGGTCCCCGACCCGGCCGACATGCCCGGGCGCGCCGCCCATGTGCAGGCGGTGCTGGACTATATGGGGCTGCTGCCCGGCATGGCCCTGCAGGACATCGCCATCGACCAGGTGTTCATCGGCTCCTGCACCAACAGCCGGATCGAGGATCTGCGCGCCGCCGCCGCGGTGCTGGCCGGCCGCCGGGCGCGGGTGCCGGGCCTGGTCTCGCCGGGCTCCATGCAGGTCAAGGCCCAGGCCGAGGCCGAGGGCCTGGACCGCATCTTTACCGAGGCCGGGCTGGAATGGGCGGGGTCGGGCTGTTCGATGTGCGTGGCCATGAACGGCGACCGGGTGGCGGCGGGCAGGCGCTGCGCCTCGACCACCAACCGCAATTTCCGCGGCCGTCAGGGGGCCGGCGCCCGCACCCATCTGATGTCGCCGGCGATGGTGGCCGCGGCGGCGGTGACCGGCCATCTGACTGATGTGCGCATGCTGGAGGGGCGCGGATGACCCCGTTCACCACCCTGACGGCGCTGGCCTGTCCCCTCGACATCGACAATATCGACACAGACCAGCTGATCCCGGCGCGCTTCATGAAGCGGCCGCGCAGCCGGGGCTATGGCGATGTGCTGCTGTACGACCTGCGCCGCGACGAGGCCGGGGCGCTGCGCCCCGACTTTCCGCTGAACCAGCCGCATTGGCAGGGCGCGCAGATCCTGATCGCCGGGCGGAATTTTGGCGGCGGCTCCTCGCGCGAGGCGGCGGTCTATGCGCTGGCCGATCACGGCATCCGCTGCGTTATTGCCCCGTCTCTGGGCGACATTTTCAAGGGCAATGCGGTCAATAACGGCCTGCTGCCGCTGGCGCTGCCCGAGGCGGATTGCCGCCGGCTGGCCGCGCTGGTGGTGCAGGGCGACGGCCGGGTGACGGTGGACCTGGCGGCGCGGCAGCTGCGTTGCGGGACGGCGGTATTCGATTTCGACATCGACCCGGTGTGGCGGATGAAGCTGCTGAACGGCTGGGACGATATCGGCCTGACCGCCAGCCATGCCGGGGCCATTGCCGCATTTCAGGAACGGGACGCCGTGCTGCGGCCTTGGGCGCAGCCGCGCCTGCAATCGAAAGGATAACCGGATGACAACCGTTCGCGAGGCGATGGCCGCCGCAACCCCGCTGGTCGCGCCCGGGGTCTATGACGCGCTGACCGCCGCCATCGCCGCCGAGGCGGGGTTCGGTGCGCTCTATGTCTCCGGCGCGGCGGTGGCCTATACGCGGCTGGGCCGGCCCGATATCGGCCTGGTCACCATGACCGAGATGGCTGACACGCTGCGGCTGATCGCGGATCGGGTCCGGCTGCCGCTGGTCGTCGATGCCGACAATGGTCACGGCAATGCCCTGAACACCCAGCGCACGGTGCGGCTCTACGAATCCGCCGGCGCCGGCGCCTTGCAGATCGAGGACCAGACCCTGCCGAAACGCTGCGGCCACCTGCGCGACAAGAGCCTGATCCCGGCGCAGGAGATGGCCGGCAAGATCCGCGCCGCCGTCGATGCCCGCCGCAGCGCCGACACGCTGATCATCGCCCGCACCGACGCCATCGCCGTCGAGGGGCTGGAGGCGGCGCTGGACCGCGCCGACCTCTATGCCGAGAATGGCGCCGACATCCTGTTCGTCGAGGCCCCGCGCTCGCCCGGGCAGATGCGGGCGATCGTGTCGCGCCTGGGCAACAAGGGCCCGCTGATGGCCAATATGGTCGAGGGCGGCGACACGCCGATCTCTTCGGCCGCGGCGCTGGGCGGCATGGGCTTCGGCCTGGTGATCTTTCCCGGCGGCATCGTGCGGGCGATGGCGCGCACGGCGGTGGATTACTACGGCCAGTTGCGGGACGCCGGCAACAACGACGCCTTCCGCGATCGCATGTATGATTTCGGCGGCCTGAACCGGCTGATCGGCACGCCCGAGATGCTGGCGCTGGGCGCGCGCTACGACGGCTAGGGCCGGGGCGCCAAACAGCCGATCACCTCGTCCACGGTCATCACATCGCCGAAGATCAGGTAGAACGCGGTCAGCGAGGCCGCGTGTTCGGCATCGTTATGCGCGGCATTGGCATCCGAGACCATGACGGTGCGAAAGTTCAGCATCATCGCGTCGCGGGCCGAGCTTTCGCAGCAGGTATTGGTCACCGTCCCGGCGATCAGCACCGTGTTGCAGCCCTCGGCCCGCAGGCGGTCGGGCAGGTCGGACGAGCCCTGGATGAAGGCCGAATAGCGGTATTTCGGCACGATGCGGTCCTCGGCCCGGATGTCGAGCCCGTGCCAGAAGGCATGGCCCTCGCTGCCCGGCGACATGGCGTCGATGCGCGCCTGCCGCTTTTCCGGGGTCAGGCTGTCATACATCACCGACCAGTCCTGCAAGGTGGTCTCGCCATGGGTGTTCTGGACCCAGAACACCCGGCCGCCGGCGGTGCGCAGCGCCGCGGCCAGCCGGTTGACCGCCGGCACGATCCGCACCGCCATCGGGCAGAGCGCATTGGCGACGCCGGGCTTCATGAAGCCGTTCTGCATGTCGATCACCACCAGCGCCGTGCGGCGCGGGTCGAGATCGTCGAAGGGATGCACCCGGCCGCGCCGGGCGGTGGCGCGGGCGATCACCTCGGGGGACAGGGCGAAGGCGTGCATCAGGTGATCTCCGCCGCCATGCACAGCCCCTCGATCATCGAGCTGCGCCGCAGATGCGCGCGCAACCGCTCGGGGTCGGCGGTGATCGCCTGCAGGCCGCGCAGGATCTCGCGCCGCCGGCCCATGTCGCGCTCGCGCATGCGGGCGCGGTTGGCATCGGCCTGGGCGAGGATCTGGTCGCGGGCGATCGGGCGGCGGCGGCGGTCGTAGAGGTCCAGCCGGGCAAGCGGCGCATTCTCCAGCAGGATTGCCGCCAGCGCCTCGGACAGCTCGAAGGCGTCGTGGATGCCGCCGTTCAGCCCCATGCCGCCCGAGGGCGCGTTCAGATGCGCGGCATCGCCGACCAGCGCCATCCGCCCGTCCACATAGCGCGAGACGATGCGCTGATGCACCCGGTAGGGGCGTTTCTCGATGATCTCGTAGGGGATGGGGGTGGCGACGATGCGTTGCAGCGTCGCCTCGACCTGTTCCTCGGTCAACTGCGCCTCCACCGGCAGGGCCTCGTCGGGATAGATCGACACCCGCCAGCGCCCCGGCACCTTCAGCAGCGAGAAGTTGCCGCCCTCGGTCCAGCAATAGGAGACGTTCGACAACCCCTCCAGATGCTCCTCGAACGGGAAGCGGGTGGTCACCAGCAGCGTGGTCTCGGGATAGGTCTGGCCGTCGAAGGCGCTGGCGATCTGCTTGCGCACGATGCTGCGCGCGCCGTCGGCACCGACCAGCAGCCGGCCGCGGACCGGCGGCCGCGCATCGGCGAAATGCACCACCACCCCCAATTCGTCCTGGCTGACCGAGGCCGCCTCGGCCCCGAAATGCACCTCGGCCTTCGGTTCGGCACGCAGCGCGGCCAGCAGGGCGCGCGACAGCTTCCATTGCTCGCATTGCAGCCGGTAGGGATGCGCGGTGTCGCCGGCCAGCACCGACAGGTCGAAGACCGCGCGCTCGCCATCGGGATGCAGCCGGATCTGCCAGTCCGGGCAGACCAGCCCACCGGCCAGCAATTCGGGCGTGATGCCCGGCCCGTCCAGCATGTCCAGCGTCGGCGGATGGAAGGTCGAGGCACGCAGGTCCTCGTCCAGCGCCGCGACCTTTTCAAAGAGCGCCACCTCGATCCCCCGCCGTGCCAGCAGCAAGGCCACACACAGGCCGACCGGCCCCCCGCCCACGATCACGACTCCCGTGCTTTCCACGCCCGTCCCTTTCTGTTGCCGACCGCCAATATCAGGCTTGACGCATGTGCATCTTGTATTAACAATAAGACAAGTTCCGGGGCGGGAGCAAGCGCTGCCGCAGGAAAGAGCGCAACGGGGAACGATGCATCCATGGCTTGTGGCGTGGAAAATGCCTTTGAGGGCAGACGGATAGCCGTGTCCGGCGGTTGCGGCGGCATCGGCCGCGCCCTGGTGGCGGATTTGCAGCGGCGTGGCGCGCGGGTGCTGGTGCTGGACCTGCCGCAATCGCTGGAGCGTCATCCCCTGCCCGCCGGCGTCGAGGGGTTCGCGGTGGATGCGCGCGATGCCGGGGCGGTGGCGCGCGCCTTTGATGCGCTCGCCGGGACGGTCGAGGCGCTGGACGGGCTGGTCAACCTGGTCGGCTTTGCCCGCGAGAAGGCGCCGGTGGCCGAGGTGCCGGACGCGCTGTGGCACGAGGTCGTGGACGGCAACCTGCATGCCACGCTGTATCTGTGTCGCGCGGCGATGCCGCTGCTGCGGCGCGGCGATGGCGCGGCCATCGTCAACACCGCCTCGGGGCTGGCGCTGAAGCCGACGCCGGGCTACGGGCCCTATTCGGTCTCCAAGGCCGGGGTGCTGGCGCTGACCCGCCTGCTGGCGCAGGAGGAGGCGCCGCGGGTGCGGGCCAATGCCATCGCGCCCTCGGCGGTGGATACCGCCTTCCTGCGCGGTGGCACCGGGCGCGGCGGCGATGAGGCCACCGGCACGGCCCGGCTGGATGTCGCAGCCTATCTGAAATCGATCCCGCTGGGCCGCATGGCCGAGGCCGCCGACATCACCGGCCCGATCCTGTTCCTGCTTTCCCCCGCCGCCGCTTACATTACGGGCCAGACCCTGCATGTGAATGGCGGCATGCTGATGGTCTGAAGATGGCAAATGACGTGACCCCCGCCCCCGAAATCGCCAGCCTGATCGGCGGGCGCAACGTCGCCGGCACCGGCCACCGCATTCCGGTCCATTACCCCGCCACCGGCCGGCAGATCAGCGAATTGCTGGAGGCCGATGCGGCCGAGGTCGATCTGGCCGTGACCGCCGCGCGCCGGGCCTTCGACCGCAGCGACTGGTCGCGCTGGCCGGTCGAGCGGCGTCAGGACCTGCTGCTGGCCATCAACGTGAAGCTGTTGGCCCATGCCGACGAACTGGCGCGGCTGGAATGCCTCAATCTGGGCGTCTCCATGCGCGAATTGCGCGAGCGCCAGATCAAGCGCGCCGCCTATAATTTCCGCTTCTTCGCCGAATATATCGGCCAGCGCAAAGGCGCCGTCTATGACCAGGTGACCGGCTACCGCTCGCTGGTGGTGCGCGAGCCGGTGGGGGTGGCGGCGCTGATCGCGCCGTGGAACGCGCCGACGGCGCTGGCCTCGATGAAGGTCGCGGCGGCGCTGGCCTTTGGCAATACCTGCGTGCTGAAGCCCTCCGAGCAGACGCCGCTGGCCCTGCGCCGCTTCGTGGAACTGCTGCACGAGGCCGGGGTGCCGGAGGGCGTGGTCAACCTGGTGAACGGGCGCGGCGCGGTGACCGGCGAGGCGCTGGTGCGCCATCCCGGCACCGATCTGGTCAGCTTTACCGGCGGCACCGAGACCGGGCGCCGGATCATGACCACGGCGGCGGCGCGGCTGAAGCCCTGCGCGCTGGAACTGGGCGGGAAAAGCGCCAATGTCATCTTCGCCTCGGCCAATCTGGACCGGGCGCTGGATGCGGCACTGGTCAGCATCTATTCCAATAACGGCCAGCAATGCCTGGCCGGCTCGCGCATCCTGCTGGAGAAATCCATCGCCGGGGATTTCATCGCCCGCTTCGTCGAGCGGGCGCGGCAGATCCGCATCGGTGACCCGATGCTGGACAGCACCGAACTCGGCCCGCTGGGCTCGGCCCCGCATCGCGACCGGGTGCTGTCCTATGTCGACATCGCCCGGCAGGAGGGTGCCGAACTGCTGACCGGGGGGCGGGCGGCCGAGCTGCCCGGCGACCTCGCGGGCGGCTATTTCGTCGAACCCACCGCCGTGCTGGCACCCTCGAACCGCAGCCGGGTCTGCCAGGACGAGATCTTCGGCCCCTTCGCCGCCTTCGTGACCTTCGAGGGCTACGATCAGGCGATGGAGATCGCCAACGACACCGAATTCGGCCTGGTCTCCTATGTCTGGTCCGACCATCTGCCGACCATCGAGGCGGCCAGCCGCGACCTGCGCTCGGGCGTGGTCTGGGTCAACACCACCATGACCCGCGACCTGCGCGCGCCCTTTGGCGGCTACAAGAATTCGGGCGTCGGCCGCGAGGGCGGCGCGGCCAGCGAGGAATTCTATACCGAGCAGAAGACCGTCACCATCCCGCAGGCCCCGATCGCGGTGCGCAGGATCGGCATGAAAAACCAAGCGGCGCCAAGCGCCGGCAACGGAGAGGTAAGACCATGATCAACAGACGTGACCTTGTGAGAACGGCCGGCGCCTTTGCCGGCCTCGGCCTGATTGGCGCCCCCGCCATCCTGCGCGCCCAGGGGCTGGACGAGCTGCGGGTGATGACCCCCTTCGCCTATGGGCCGAATTTCATCGAGATGATGAACGCGGTCTCCGGCGGTCATTGGGAGGCCAACGGCATCCGCCCAGTCATGGAGGCCGGGCGCGGCGGCTCGCAGACCCTGCAGCAGCTGGTGGCGGGGCAGACCGACTTCATCCGCATCTCCTCGATCGAGCAGATGCGGGCGATGGAGGCGGCGGATGTCGATCTGGTCTGCTTCTCCACCCTCTATCAGGCCTCGACCTTCCATGTCGTGTCGCTGAGCGACAAGCCGATCAACGGCGCCGAGGATCTGGCCGGCAAGACCGTCGGCCTGGTTTCGGTGGGCGGCTCGACCGAGATCTTCCTCGACCTGATGCTGAACAGCGCCGGGGTGAACCCGGGCGACGTGAAGCGCGAGGTTACCGGCGACACCCCGGCCGCGATGGAGGTGATGCGGGCCGGGCGGGTCGATTGCTTCATCTGCTCGATCAACGTGGTGGTGGAACTGCGCCGCAATGGCGAGCCGATCGAGGTCTGGTCCACCGATCGTTACGCGCCGATGCCCAGCCAGGGCTATGTCGCCACCCGCCAGCGGCTGGAGGAACGCTCGGAACTGTTCGTCCGGGTGCTGAAGGGGCTGCATGCCTCGGTGGTCGAGCTGATGACCCAGCCCACCGGCCCGATCTACGAGCGCGCGGCCAAGGATTTCGAGATCCCCGGCCACGATCAGGTCGAGCGCCTGAGCGCGATCCTGAAGACCACCGCCGAGGAGCTGTGGCTGTCGCAGGGGAAGGAAAACCTGATGCGCAACGTCCCGGCGCTGTGGGAGGCGGGGCTGGAAACCCTGACCAGGGCCGGCATGGTCACCCGCACCAATGCGCATGACTATTGGACGAACGAGCAGATCGACCAGGCACTGGCCTGAGCGCCCCGGCCGGCCGCGGAGATTCCGGGGCCGGCCTTTCGGGCCGGGCGGATGTGGGGCTGTCCCTGACCGTTCCGCCGCATCCGGCGGCGCGGCCGGGGAAGGACCGGACCGGGCGGCCCTCCGGCGCTCCTTGGCTGCCTGCCGGGTGGTGCAACGGCGACCGCTGATTTCCCGACTGCTGTTCACCGGGCCGTAGCAAGGTTGGGTCCCCGCATTTGACGAAGGGGTGAAGGAAGTTGCTTGGAGCCACGGCCCTGTGATGCCTCCAACCGGCCTTCCTGTGTAAGGGCAAACGACCGCCTTCCCGGCCGCCGTTCACTCGGGCATTGCAATACGCCCGACGCTGCCTGCGCGCCCCGCGGCGGACTTGGCGGAAACCGCGTGGAACTGTCAGCCCAACAGCGCTCGCGGCAGCTTCAGATCAGCGGCTACCCTTCACCGCCGGACGCCGCCCGCAAGGCTCACCAGCGCAGCGCGAACCGCCCCAGAGCGGCCCCCAGCGCCGTGGTGAGCAGGATGCCGGCCGTATACCACAGCGCCACGAAGGGCAGCCCGGTCTCGGGACAGTGCAGCGCATAGACCATGGTGCCGGCCGCCCCGGCCAGAAGCCCCGCGGCGGCGCCGGCGGCCAGCGGCCGCGTCGGGGCCAGGCGGCGCAGCAGGGCGAGCAGCCCGGCCAGCACCGGCATCGAAACCAGCGCGATCAGGAACGGACAGACCAGCGCCGTACTGCCCAGGACTAGATCGCGCCGGCTGACGGCGGGCGCTTCGGCCAGCGAGACCAGCGCCGCCGCCGTGAGGGTCAGGAAGACGGCAAGGGCGGCCGGGACCGCCGCCCCCGCCCCGCCCAGCGGCCGCGCCAGGCGGGCGGTCGCCACGCCGCCGGTCAGGGCCAGCCCGCCGGCATAGGCCAGCTTGGCCAGAAAGACCGGGCTGGTCAGCATCTGCGCCCAGTCGTGGCGCGGCCCCAACACCAGCACCATCAGCGCCATCGCTCCCAGCATCCCCAGACCCAGCGCGGCCAGCAGCCGGCGCTCCAGCGCCCAGGGGGGCAGGGGCCGCAGGTCGCGGACCAGACGGTCGATCAGCTCCTTGCCGGGATCGGTCATGTCCTGCCTCCGAACTGGTTGCGCAGCGCCCGGATGCCGCGATGCACGATCACCTTGACCGAGGCCGCCGACAAGCCGGTCTCGGCCGAGGCCTCGGCGATGCTCTTGCCCTCGAGCCGCACCTTGGCGATCACCGCCCGCGTCCGCTCGGGCAGGTGCGACAGCAGCGCCTCGACATCGTGGCGGTCCTCGGCCGAGGCGGCGCCGTCCTCCGGGTCGGCGATCATCTCGGCGAAATCGTCCAGCGGCAGCTGCACGGCCCGCCGCGACCGGCGCAGGAAGTCGATCAGCTTGTGGCGGGCGATGGCATGGACCCAGGCGGTGAGCGGAAAGGCCGGGTCGAAGGTCATCCGGCGCGCATGCAGGGCCAGCAGGGTCTCCTGCACCAGATCGTCGGCATGGGCGGCAAGGTCGTCATGGAGCCTCCTTCGGAAATATCCCCGCAGCATCGCCGTCAGCGCCTCGAGCAGGCATCGATAGGCCTCGCCGTCCCCGTCGAGGGCGGCCAGCATCAGGCAATGCAGTTCGGGTTCGTTCGGGCGCAGGAACATTTCTCCTGAATTCGCGGCACGGGGGCGAAAGGTAACAGCCTCCGGGCAAAAAAAATCGCAGGCGGCGCCTTCACGAGGGCGTGATGCCGGTAACCGCGGCGGGCGGGGCGGCGAACTCCTTCCTGTAGGCCGCGGGACTTGCCCCGGCCGGATTCAGAATCGGAGTATCAGATGTTCGCCAAGACCGCCGCTTTCGCCGCCCTCCTCGTCGCCTCGCTGGGTGCGGCCCATGCCGATGACGCCATGAAGCCCATGGATGCGATGACCACCGACCAGATGTCCATGGACGCGATGCCGGCCGACCAGATGTCGGGCGATGCGATGGCCACCGACCAGATGGCCACCGGTGTCATGGAAACGCAGGACTGCATGCAGGGCAGCGGCACCGACGCCATGGCCTCGGATTGCATGAAGGCCGATGGCATGGCCGCCGACGGCATGGCCGCTGACGAAATGGGCGCCGAGGAGGGCGCGGCGATGGGGACCGAGGGCGCCATGCCGAAATCGGAATGATGCCTTGCGGCCCCGCCCGGCTGTGCCGGGACGGGGCCGCTGCCTGCTGGCCGGAGCTCCTTCCATGCCGTTGACCGGACCCGTTTCCCGCGCTGCCCGCCCCCGGGGCCCGCTGCTGCGCCGCCATGGCCTCTGGACCCGGGCGACGCATTGGTCCTGGGTGCTGTGCATCGCCTTCCTGCTTCCCTCCGGCCTGCAGATCTTCAACGCCCATCCCGCGCTCTACTGGGGGCAGGAGAGCGGCTTTGCCTATGACAATGCCGTGCTGCGCATCATGGCGGTCGACACCCCCGCCGGCCTGCGCGGCCGCACCGAGATCCTCGGCCACGACTTTGACACCACCGGCATCCTGGGGCTCAGCGGCCCGGCCGGGCGCCCGCAATCGCGCGCTTTTCCGGCTTGGAGCACGCTGCCCTCCTATCGCGACCTGGGAACCGGGCGCGTCATCCATTTCTTCTTCGCCTGGCTGCTGGTGGCGACGCTGGCGCTGTGGTTCCTGGGCAGCCTGCTGAACGGGCATCTGCGCCGGGACATCCTGCCACGGCTGCGCGACCTGCGGGCGCTGCCCGCCGACATCGCCGGCCATGCCCGCCTGCGCTTTCACCGCGTGGCCGAATACGGCGCGCTGCAACGGCTCAGCTATGCCGCCGTGCTGGGGCTGGTGCTGCCGCTGATCGTGCTGACCGGCCTGACCATGAGCCCGACGATGAACGCCGCCTGGCCCTGGCTGCTGGAGGTCTTCGGCGGCCGCCAGAGCGCGCGGACGCTGCATTTCGCCGCCGCCGCCCTGCTGGTGGCCTTTCTGGCCGTGCATCTGCTGATGGTGCTGCTGGCGGGGCCGCTGAACGAGATGCGCTCGATGATCACCGGCTGGTATCGCACCGACCCGCCGGCCGCCCCCCTCGACGAAAGGCCGGGACCATGACCGTTGACAAGGATCTTTCCCGCCGCCGCCTGCTGGGGCTGGGTGCCGCCGGCCTGTCGGGCCTGGCGCTGGCCGGCTGCGGGCGCTTTGATTTCCTCGGCGACGAGGGCGCGGCGCGGCGGCTGCTCGCCGAGGCCAACGGCCTGACCTATCGCATCCAGCGGGCGCTGGCCGGCAATGCCCTGGCCCCGGAATATGCCGAGACCGAGATCCGCCAGGGCCAGCGCCCCAACGGCTCGCGCGACCCGGATTCGCCCGCCTATCTGGCGCTGAAGGCGAACGGCTTTGCCGATTACCGGCTGACCATCAACGGGCTGGTGCGGCACCCGCGCTCCTTCTCGCTGGCCGAGTTGCACAACATGCCCTCGCGCACGCAGATCACCCGCCATGATTGCGTCGAGGGCTGGAGCTGCATTGCCAAATGGACCGGTACGCCGCTGTCGCATCTGCTGGATCAGGTTCAGGTGCTGCCGCGGGTACGCTTTGCGGTCTTCCACTGTTTCGACGATCTGGGCAATGCGCGCAGCGGCCCGGCGCCCTACTACGAATCCTGCGACATGCTGGATGCGCGCCATCCGCAGACAATCGCCGCCTATGGCCTGAACGGCGCGGCGCTGCCGGTGGCGAACGGCGCGCCGCTGCGCATCAGGATCGAGCGCGCGCTGGGCTACAAGCAGGCCAAATACGTGCACCGGATCGAACTGGTGGAAAGCTTCGCCGGCCTCTGGGGCGGCAGGGGCGGCTATTGGGAAGACCGCGGCTACGACTGGTTCGCCGGGATCTGACGGCGGTTCGGTGTTTGCCGCCCGCGGGTCCGCAAGTCCGACGTCGTGCCGGGGCTGGTGGCGGCAGGACCGGATGGTTGGATCGAGGCCATCCGGATCTCGCTGGCGGGCGGGCTGCATGGTGCGGGCGTCCGGCCTCGTTGGGAAGCTGGTTACCTGCGCCGGCGCTCGGACGGGCGCCATGCGCCGTGCTGTCGTCGTCCCGAACGGCGGCGCCAAAGCGTCGCGTGGCACGGCGAACCAGCGCCACGCCACGCCCGCCCCTGTCACGCCGCGGGCCATCCAGGGCAGATTCGCCACGATGGACGGCCCGGCGCGTGCCGGATCAGGCCCGCACGGCGGCCATGAATCGGTCGCGGATGGTCACCGGGTCCATGGTGATCACCGGCACCGGGATGTTGCCGCTGGCGCATTTGCACACGATCACCGTCATCCGGTCGCCGGCCAGCGCCGCCTCCAGCGCCGCCTTGGTATCCTCGGCCTTGCACTCGACCACGTTCTCGCAGCCGCAGGCCCGCGCCACGGCCGCCAGCGAGGTCTTGCGCCCGGCATAGGTGGGCTGGTCTCCGGTCGAGCCATAGCTGCCATTGTCGATGATCAGCAGGATGAAATTGCCGGTGGCGTTGTTGGCGATGGTCGGCAGCGTGCCGAAATTGGTCAGCACCGAGCCGTCGCCGTCGATGGCCACCACTTTCTTCGGTTGCGCCAGCGCCAGCCCCAGCCCGATCGACGAGGCCAGCCCCATCGTGCCCAGCATGTAGAAATTCGTGGCCCGGTCGTCGATCATGTGCAGCTCCTGGCTGGGCAGGCCGATATTGCACACCACCAGATGGTCGCGGATCACCGGCGCGATGTCGCGCAGAACCTCGGAGCGGATCATTTCTGGCCCCCTTTCCAGAAGCTGGCATCGGTCAGGATGGCGACCGGCTTGTTGCACATGAAGGTGTATTTCAGGATCGCGTCCAGCTCGGCCGCATCCTCGCGCTTGTGGAAGTGATAGGTCGGGATGTGGAACTGCTGGAGCAGCGCCTTGGTATGCAAGGCCATCTCAACCTGGCAGGCCACCGGCTCGCCCAGCTCGCCGCGATAGGAAATCAGCATCGGCAGCGGCATGCGATAGAACTGGATCAGCGTCGCCAGCGTGTTCAGCGTCACCCCCAGCGCGGTGTTCTGCATGATGATCGCCGCGCGCTTGCCGCCCATGAAGGCGCCGGCGCACAGGCCCATGCCCTCGTCCTCCTTGTTCGAGGGGATGTGGAAGACCTCGGGACGGGTCTCCAGCTCGGCGATGACGCCGGCAAGCTGCTTGCACGGCACCGTGGTCACGAAGCGGATGTCATTGGCGACCAGATCGTCGACGATCTGACTGTGGATCGACACGGGTGGGTTCCTCCTTGGGGCTGCGGCTCAGATGGTCGATGCCGGCGGCAGCGGGCGCCGGGGGTCGGAAGGCTTGGGCCCGGCGCCGCCTTGGTCCGGCGCATCATGTCCAGCCGGACCGGGCTGGCGAATGGCTCCCTCTCCCCGTCTCCGGCCACCGACGCCTTGCGCGGCGCAGGTGATCGCCCTGCGCACGGCGATGTGGTAGCGAGCGTGGCCTTGCCGGTCTGGGCGGGCGGAAGGACGGGGCGACGGCTGTTGCCCTTGCGGATATGGCCATAGCCGGCGATGTGCAAGCCCGGGTGGCCGCCGAAGGCGCCGCAGAGGCGGCGCAACGGGATTCGGGAAGGTGCTGCCGCAGCTGAAGGGGCGGTATGGAAACTGGCCGATGTCGGGGGACGGTTGCATCCTGATCGACCCGGCGTTGCACGACAGGCGCAACCCCTCCAGCCCGCCCGGCGCGACCGGACACGGCCTGCCCGCGTGGTCTCTACCGCCCGAACCTGCGGGACAATCGGCGGCGCCCTGTTGTCGGTTGCGCTGAGGGCACGACTTTCCACTTGGCCGGCCTTCCCGCCTTCCACCGATGGCCGCCAGACCCGTCCGCCATGGATTTTCCCGGGCGATTCCAGTCCGGTGTTGACAGCGCCTCCGACTTGGCCGGATGTGGGCAGGCCATCGCATGGGTCGGGGCTGGAAGCCGAGGGGGGCCGCTGTCATGACCATAGGGATCGCCACCCGCGGCGCGCGGGCCGGGCTGGCCGCGTTGCAGGCGCTGCGCGCGGCCGAGGCACTGGGCCGGGGCGAGATCGGCGGCTTTGCGGTTTTCGTCTGGCGCGGGGTGGAGGGTGGGCTGCACCATGCCACCACCCAGGATGGCGGCTCGCGCGGCCTCGCGCTGCCGGCGGGCTGGGAGGAGGCGGGCCATGCCGCCATCATCTCCAGCGGTCCCGACCGGCCCGAGCCGCTGCTGCAATTCCTGCCGGCGCAGGCCGGGGTGGGGCTGGTCACCGGCCATCGCCTGCCCGCCTCGCCGCTGCCGGGGGGCGAGGCGCTGAATGCACATGTGCTGGCGCGGATGGCGGCGGGCGGGCTGGACCAGCAGGGGCTGGAGGCGCTGCTGGCCGCGGCGCCGGGGCTCGATGCCGGGCTGATCTGCCTGCCGCTGGCCGGTCCCTGCCTGATCGCCAACGCGCCCCGGGTCGAGGGGCGCGACGATCTCGGCCGGTTCCTGCATGAGGATGCGGCGGCGACCTGCGCCATCCTGCACAATTCCATCTGCTCCGCGTCGCTGCATGGCGATGCGCTGGCCGCGGCGCTGGGCGGCGTGGCGCTGGAGGCCATGGGGCGAGGCCGGGCCGCGCATGGGCTGGCCGAGCTGCCCGACCGGCTGCGGGTGCGCCCCGCCGCCGCGGAGGCGGTGGAGCTCGACGCCGCCGGCGCCGTGCTGGCGGTGCATTCCGCCGACCCCGCCTATGCCGGCGGCCGGCGGCGCATCACCGCGATCTATGCCGGCACCCCGGTCGTGCAGGGCGGCGCCCGCGTCGGCCGGGTGCTGAGCGAGGTGTTCTCGGCATTGGAACCCTGGCTGCTGGTGCAGGACGCCGCCCGGCATTTCGTCTGGCAACGGGACCGGGAGGCCGCGCGGCCATAGGGCCCGGCCGGCCCGGTGATCCTGCACGATGGCAGGGCCGCACCGGCTTTCCCCCGGCCGCCGCCGTGATAGGCTGGCGGCGCGCCCTCCGGCCCGGCCGGGCGGCATTGTCCCTTTTCCAGGCGAGCAGAACCCCATGGCCGACACAGATTTCGACATCCTGATCCGCGGCGGGCGGGTGATGGACCCCGAGACCGGGCGCGACGAGGTCGCCGATCTGGCGATCGCCGGCGGCCGGATCGCGGCCATCGGCCACGGTCTGGGCAGTGCCGCCCGGACCATCGACGCCGCCGGCCGCGTCGTCGCGCCGGGCTTCATCGACATCCATGCGCATGGGCAATCCGTGCCGGCCGACCGCATGCAGGCCTTCGACGGTGTCACCACCTCGCTAGAGCTGGAGGTGGGCGTGCTGCCGGTCGCCCCCTGGTACGACATGCAGGCGCAGGCCGGGCGGGTGCTGAACTACGGCACCGCCGCCGCATGGATTCTGGCGCGCAAGGCGGTGATCATCGGCATGAACCTGTCCGGCGGCGCGCCGCTGGAGATGATGGGGGCCGGCGCCAACGATCCGCGCTGGGTCCGTGACATCGCCACCGATGCGCAGGTGGAGCGCATCGTCGCCATGCTGCGCGAGGGGATTGCCGAGGGCGCCATCGGCATCGGCATTCCCAACGCCTATGCCGACGGCGCCGGCGTCAAGGAGATGGTGGCGGTCTGCCAGCTGGCCGCCGAGACCGGCACGCCGACCTTCACCCATGTCGCCTATACCGCCGATATCGACCCGCAATCCTCGATCGAGGCCTATATCCGCCTGATCGGCTATGCCGGCGCCACCGGGGCGCATATGCATATCTGCCACCTGAACTCGACCTCGGGCACCGACATCGCCCGCGCGGTCGCGATCATCGGCAAGGCGCAGGCGCAGGGCCTGCCGATCACCGTCGAGGCCTATCCCTACGGCACCGGCTCGACCGTGGTTTCGGCCGCCTTCTACCAGGACCCGGACTTTCCGAAACGCACCGGACGCAGCTATGACAGCATCCAGGTGGTCGCCACCGGCCACCGCTTCCAGAGCCGCGAGGAGATCCTCGCCGCCGCCGAAAGGAACCCGGGCGAGCTGATCCTGACCCATTTCCTGAACACCGAGGGCTATGGCCCGCAGCAGCCGCTGCTGGACCTGTCGGTGATGTATCCGGGCGGTGCCATCGCCTCGGACGCGATGCCCTGGGTCGATGCGGCGGGGGCGATCTATACCGGCGAGGACTGGCCGCTGCCGGACAACGTGTTCTCGCATCCGCGCTCCTCGGGCACTTTCACCCGCTTCTTTCGCCAATATGTACGCGAGCGGCCGCTGGCCGGGCTGATGGAGGCCATCGAGAAATGCACCCTGATCCCCTGCCGGGTGATCGAGGGTTGCGCGCCCGCCATGCGCCGCAAGGCCCGGCTCCAGGCGGGCTGCGATGCCGATGTGGTCGTCTTCGACCCGGAGGCGATCGGCGAGCAGGCCACCTTCCAGAACATGAACCGGCCTGCGAAGGGCATCCATGAGCTGCTGGTCAACGGCGTGCCGGTGATCGCCGGCGGCGTGCTGGCGGTCGAGGCCCGCCCCGGCCGCCCGATCCGTGGCGAGGCGCCGGCATGACCCTCCCGGTCCTGCTGGTCACCGGCTTTCTGGGGGCCGGCAAGACCACGGTGATCAATGCGCTGCTGCAAGGCGGGCACGGTCATCGCGTCGCCGCCATCGTCAACGATTTCGGTGCCATCAATATCGACGCCGAATTGCTGGCCGGGGCGGCGGAATCGATCATCGGGCTGAAGAACGGCTGCATCTGCTGCTCGCTGCAGGGCGATCTGCTGCGGACGCTGCGGCTGGTGCTGGCGCATGAGCCGCCGCCGGAGCGCATCGTGATCGAGGCCTCCGGTGCCGCCGATCCGCGCGGCATCATCGAGATGGTGATGGACCCGGTGCTGTGGGGCGCGGTCGGTCTGGATGCCGTGGCCTGCGTGATCGACGCGCAGGACGTGGCGGCCGCACCCGGGCGCCTGCGCGACCCGCTGTGGCTGGCGCAGCTGCGGCATTCGGATTTCGCGCTGCTGAGCAAGACCGCGGCCGTGCCGGCCGAGGCGATGGCGCGCCTGCGCGCGGTGCTGGCGGTCGAGCGCAAGCCGGGTTTCGACATCGACGCCGAGGGGCTGCCGGTGGCGCTGCTGCTGGGTGGTGGCGAGGCGGCGGCGGCCCGCACCCCGCCGGAACCGGGGCGGGTGACGGCGGATCGCTTCGTCACCGTCGAATGGCAGGCGGCGCCGCCGGTCCCGCTGGCCGGGTTCCAGGCGGTGCTGTCGCGTATCGCGCCGGGCCTGCTGCGTGCCAAGGGCTATCTGGCGCTGGAGGAGCGGCCGGGCGAACTGTTCCTGTTCCAGCTCGTCGGCCGCCGGGCGACCTTTGCGCCCGTGGACCCGCCCCCCGCGGACCGCCGCTGCCGCCTGGTGCTGATCGGCGAAAGCGGGGTCTTCGAGGCCGAGGCGGCGCTGGCGATGCTGGAGGCACTGGCCGGTTGAGCGGCGTGGCATGCAGCCGGGCGCGGCTTCCTGCGTAGGTATCGGACGCGGGTCGGGCAGGGGCGGTCCCAAGCGGCGGTGGGGGCGGGCGGTAGTAGCAGCGAGGCCGGGCGTGTGCTGTTGTGCGGCAGCAGGCAGCCCGTCTTGGCCTCTGCCTGCTCTTGGCCACCGGACGGGGGCGGGTGTGGACGGAGTCGAGTCACGCCGCTGATGGTGCCGACCGTGAAAACGGAAGTTTCGAGGCCGAGGCTGCGCCGGTGATGCCGGAGGAGGCGGCTGGACCGTCAACCCCGCCGTGACCTCTGCTTCGACCAGCTTCGCAACCACCGGATGCGGGCTCGGCGGGGGCAGGGTAAAGCCCCTGCCGGGTGTATTCCCCGCCATTCGCCCCCGGCCTCGGCGAAACTTAGCCGATCTGCGAAGTTTCTCTTTGCCGCCTTTCGGCCCCGCTCTATACTTAGCGCCATGGCTAAGCATGACCCCGACCTCTCGCTGCTGTTCCACGCGCTCTCGGACCCGACCCGGCGCGCGATGCTGACCCGGCTGGCACGGGGGCCGGCGCCGGTCACCGAACTGGCCGCCCCCACCGGGCTGCGGCTGCCGACGGTGATGCGGCATCTGTCGGTGCTGGAGGCGGCCGGGCTGGTCGCCACGACCAAGGACGGGCGGGTGCGCTCCTGCGCCATCGTGCCCGAGGCGCTGGCCCCGGTGCGGGGCTGGCTCGACGAGCAGCGGGCGATCTGGGAATCCCGGCTCGACCGGCTGGACGATTACGTGACCAAGCTGATGGAGGAGCGCGCAAGATGATCCCGGACCTGGACCCCGAAACCGATCTGAGCCTGACCCGTATCCTGGCCGCGCCGCGGTCGCTGATCTGGGAATGCTGGACCGACCCCCGGCATATTCCGCATTTCTTCGTCCCGGCCCCGCACAAGGTGGTGGCGGTCGACATCGACCTGCGGGTCGGTGGCCGTTTCGACACCGTGTTCGAGGTGGACGGCAACCGCATGGACAATCGCGGCGTCTGGCTGGAGCTGATCCCCGGCGAGAAGCTGGTGTTCACCGATGGCTATACCGAGGGCTGGAAACCGGCGGCAGAGCCGTTCATGACCGCGATCCTGCTGCTGGCGGACGCGCCGGGCGGCGGCACCCGCTATACCGCCATCGCCCGCCACCGCAATCCGCAGACCCGCAAGGCGCATGAGGACATGGGCTTCTTCGATGGCTGGGACACGGTGGCGACGCAGCTCGAGGCCTATGCCAAGGGGCTGGCGGGATGAGCCCCGGCTTTGCCACCCTGCGGTTCGAGCGCCGCCTGCCGGTGCCGGTTGCCAGCCTCTGGCAGGCCTGGACCGCCCCGGCCGCGCGGGCGCTCTGGGCGGCGCCCGAACCCTCGGCGACGGTGGAGTTCCTGGAGACCGCCAATGGCACCGGCGGCCGTGAGGTGTCGCTGTGCCGGGCCGCGGGCCAGCCCGACCTGCGTTGCGAACTCGGCTGGCTGGTATTGCAACCGACGCAGCACAGCGTGAATTACGAGGTGGTGTCGCGCGAGGGCCGGGTGCTGTCCACCGCCCTGGTGACGGCGGCTCTCGCGGCCGAGGGCGAGGCCGGGGGCAGCCGGCTGGCGGTGACGGTGCAACTCGCCTCGCTGGCCGGGGACATGGAGGCCGGTTATCGGGAGGGTTTCGGCGCCGGGCTGGACAATCTGGCCGCGGTGGCGGCGCGCACCATGGTATTGGAGCGGGTGATCGCGGCCCCGCGGGCGCTGGTCTGGGGCGCCTGGATGAACCCGGAGACGCTGCCGCAATGGTGGGGGCCGGAGGGCTTTTCCTGCCGGACCCGGCGCATGGACCTGCGCGCCGGCGGCGAATGGGTGTTCGACATGATCGGGCCGGACGGCACGGTCTTTCCCAACCATCACCGCTATGGCGAGATCCGCGACGGCGAGCGGCTGGGCTATACGCTACTCTGGGGCGAGGACGGGCCGAAACATGCCGATGCCTGGGCCGCGTTCGAGGATATGGAGGGTGGCGGAACCCGGGTGACGCTGGGCATGGTCTTTGCCAGCGAGGCCGAGTTCCGCGAGGCCAGGGGTTTTGGCGCGGTGGAGCTGGGGTTGCAGACCCTGGGCAAGCTGGCCCGGTTCGTCGGCGCCGCGTGAGCGCCGCGCCGACGGCGGGTCCGGGCGGCCGCTGTCAATCGGCTCCGGCCTCCGGCACCTTGGTATCCGACATGCGATAGCGGAATTTCGTATCCGTCAGCCCGGCGGCATCCGACAGTTCCGCCGCCAGCAGCTGCGGCGCGAGGATGTCTAGGATGCCCTGCGCGATCCGGTTGTCGCTTTCCGGCACCCGGATCACGGTCAGCAACTCGCCATCCTCGACGCCCTCGGCGGTGGTGACCAGCAGCGCCGGGCAGCCGATGCGTTCCAGATGCCGGGCCAGCTCGACCTCGCGGCCGGCGCCGAAGATCACCACGCCAGTGCTGGCATCCATCGATTCCATCGGCCCGTGCAGATAGTGGCGGGTGTCATAGGCGGCGGCGGGGATGCGCGCGGCCTCGCGGATCAGCAGCGAGGCCTCGTCGGCGGTGCCGAGGCCCGCGCCGGCACCCACGCAGTCGATGGCGCGACGGTCGTGGAACAGCTTGCCGAGCCGCTCCATCTTCACCGCCGCAACTGCACATGTGCCGATCCGGCATCCACGGCGATGACATGGTCCGCGCCGCTGCCGACCTGTTAGCGCGCCGCGCGACGGCCGGACGAGCCCTGCACCAGCGTTGTCGAGGATTGGGGCCCTGCCTATTCGGAGCCGATCCGTCTGGGCGCCGGAGAGC
>JBEBVF010000049.1:0-22124 GCA_040392885.1 Paracoccus sp. (in: a-proteobacteria)
TAAAGCAGGGCACCACGTCGTCGTCATCAAGGGGAAGCGAGCCGTCGGGGTTGTATTCGAGGGTGACGACCGCCGCATCGAGCGCGTTCTGGACCAGGCCCAGAACCGGGGTCAGCAACGGGTTGGCCAGCATCTCTGAAATGCTGACATTCAGCAGCGTGAAGGGAAGACCCAAAAGCGTGCCTGTGAGGCTGACCCCAATATGATCCGCATCCAGTGGGCCGTCCGATACGAAGTAGGTTTTTCCGTCGTCCTCGTCGACGATGAAATGGCCGTCGATCGGATTGATAGCAAGCGACAGGCTGGTGACGGGCGGTAAACCCGGAATGGGATTGGGCACCACGATGGAGGGTGCAAGGGTCGAGATCCGGCCTGAGCCCGCATAGATCCCGTTGTCCAGGGCCACGCTGTCGTCGGTCTTGACCAGATCGACATCGTCGCCGCGATGCAGGGTAGTGGCACTGCCGTCATGGACGTCATATCGCGCGAATGACTGGGAATTGTAGAGCTGATTCAGAAGCAGAACCTGTTGCAGATCCAGTACCGGTGTTGCCACGGTCAAGTCGATGGTGGCATTGGGTATTTCCGTATAATACGGCATTTCCTCCCCCTCCTGTTCGGACTCTCTGCGCATGAGTCCATCCCCCGGGCCCGCTCCGCTCGGGCCCGCTCCACTCCCTCGGCCCGGCAACAAGCGGGCGGCGGACGGTTTCGCCGTCCGATACAGTTAACGCATATGTTTTTGACTACGTGAGCAGGCGACCACAGCCGGGAATTATGGTCAAGGGGGAGTGAAGAAAAAAAGTTGCAACCTGAAGTGGTCTTTTTGACGCATATATAAATATTGACAATTTATCAATGAGTTATCAAAAAATGAGCTAAAATCGGGCTGCTTATTGTAATTCGGCTTTCCATATCTGACCGACCGACCAGTCGGGGCGCAGCCAAATCAGGTCGGCGGCGCGATTCGGGGAAATGCGGCCCCGGTGCGCGCCGGCGCCGATCAGTTCGGCCGGAATACGCGTCGCCATGGCCAGCGCCCGTTCCGGCGCAATGCCGATTTCGCCGATCAGCCGGGCAATGGCCTGCGGCAGCGTCAGATCGGCGCCCGCCAATGTGCCATCCGCCAGGGTCAGCCGACCGGCCTCGCGCCGGATCGGCCGGCCTTGCAGATGCATCTCGCGCCGGTCGGTGCCGGCGAAGGCCATGGCGTCGGTGACCAGAAACAGCCCCTCGGGGCGCGCGGCCAGCGCCACCGCCAGCGTTGCCGGATGGACATGGATGCCGTCCACGATCAGCCCTGCGGCGATATCGCCGGCCAGCACGGCGCCGGCCAGGCCGGGGGTGCGGTGGCCCAGGCCGCTCATGGCGTTGAACAGATGCGTGGCGCAGCTGGCACCGGCGCGGATGGCGGCCTGTGCGGCCTCGTAGCTGCAATCGCTGTGGCCGAGGCTGACCACCGCCCCCGCCGCGGCCAGGGCGGCGATCTGCTCGGGGCGCGCGGCTTCGGGCGCCAGCGTCACCATCAGCGCCGGCAGGGCGCGGGCGGCGGCGCAGAGCCGGGCGAGATCGTCGCCGGTCATCGGGCGAATCAGCGCCGGGTCATGGGCGCCGGCGCGCCGCGGGTCCAGATGCGGCCCCTCCAGATGCAGGCCGAGAAAGCCCGGAACCGCGCGACGGGCGGCCTCGATTCCGGCCGCGATCACCTGCGCCGTGGTCTCGGGCGTGTCGGTGATCAGCGTCGGCAGGCAACCCAGCACGCCCGAGGGCATCTGCGCGGCGCAGATCCGCGCCAGCCGGTCCGCATCGGTGCCGGGGCCGACCATCAGCCCGCCGCCGCCATTCACCTGCAAATCCACCAGCCCCGGCGCCAGCACCCCGCCGGGCAGGTGCTGCGCATCCGGCGGCGCCGCAGCGGCGGGAATCAGCGCCGCGATGCGGCCCTCCGCCAGCACCAGCGCCCGGTCGTGCAGCAGCACCTCGCCGTCGAAGATCGCCGCCCCGGTCAGCACCGTCATGCCGCGCCCTCCGCCAGTTCCCGCGCCAGCGCCAGCGCGCCCTCCAGCGGTCCGCCCTGCGCCGGGCGGATGGAGAAGCGCCCGCCCAGCCGGGCGGCATAGGCGGGGCCGAGCCCGCCCAGCAACACCACCGGCAGGGCGCCGAAGCGGGCTTGGAGCGAAGCCAGCATGGCGCCGAGCTGATCCGCCGCGGCGTCCAGCACCCGGGCGGCGCCCGTATCCCCGGCATCGGCCGCGGTGACCAGCCGCGGGGCCAGCGCCGCGAAATCCGCGGCCCGGGCGCCGGCGGCAAAGCCGATCACCCCGGGAATGCCGCCCAGTTCCGTCACCAGCCCGGAGAGGAACGGGCTGGGCGGCGCAAAGCCGTCCTCGGCCCGCAGCGCCTCGGCCAGGGCGGCGCGGCCCAGCGGCGCGCCGCCGCCCTCGTCGCCCAGAATCCAGCCGCGGCCGCCGAATTGCCGGAATCGCCCCCCCGCCTGCACCGCCAGCACCGAGCCGGTGCCCATCGCCGCCACGATGCCGTCGCTGCGGCCGATGGCGCCGCGGGTGGCGGTCTCGGCATCGCTGAGAATGCGGGCGCGGGCAAAGGGCAGGGCGGGCGCCAGCCGTGCCACCGCCTGCGGCATGTTGGCCCCCGCCAGCCCCAGCACGGCGACAAGCCGCCCCGGCGCCACCCCGGCGGCACGGGAAGCCGCCAGCGCCGCGGCCAGGATGGCGTCGCGGCCGCCCTCGGGGTCGGAGTGGATATTGGCCGGGCCACCCTCGCCGCGGCCGAGGATGCGGCCCGCCGCGTCCGCCACCGCCGCCCGGCAGCCCGAGCCGCCGCCATCGACGCCGAGGATCAGCATGCCGGCCTCCGCCGCGCCGGCCCGTCCCCGGCGCAGGGCCGAACCGCCGCCGGGGGGCGGTCGCATCGGGCGGGGCGGGGTGGTCTGAGGGTCACGGCGGGGCCTTTTCGCGGGTTGCGAAGGTATCGCAGGCCGGCCCCGGCTTGACCAGCCGATTTCACCGCCCGCCCCTTTCCCCCGCCCGGCGCCCGCGCCTATAGTCGCCCCGAGACCACCCGCGAAAGGACAAGACGATGGCGCGCGAAATCGACCTCAACTCCGATCTGGGTGAAAGCTACGGGCCGTGGCAGATGGGCGACGATGCGGCGATGCTGTCCATCGTCACCTCGGCCAATGTCGCGGCGGGCGGCCATGCCTCGGACCCGGAGACCATGTATCGCACCCTGCTGACCACTGCCGAGCGCGGCGTGGTCGTGGGCGCGCATCCCGGCTATCCCGACCGCGAGGGCTTCGGCCGCCGGGTGATCCCGATGCAGCCGCAGGAGATCGGCCGCATGATCGCCGCACAGATCGGCGCGCTTCAGGCCATCGCCGCCCTGGCCGGGACCGAGGTGCGCTATGTCAAGCCGCATGGCGCGCTGGGCAATCTCGCCGCCGATGACGAGGCGGTGGCACAGGCCATCGCCGAGACGGTGGAGGCCCTGCCCGGCAAGCTGGCGATCCTGGCGATTTCCGGTACCGCGCTGGATCAGGTGGCGCGGAAGCGGGGGATGCGCGTCGCCTCGGAGATCTTTGCCGACCGCAACTATCTGCCCAATGGCCGGCTGGTGCCGCGCTCGCGCCCCGATGCGCTGCTGCATGATGCCGAGGCGGCGGCCGAGCGGCTGGTGCGGGTGCTGGAGACCGGCCGGATGCCGGTGATCGGCGGCGAGCCGATCCCGCTGGCCGCCGAATCGATCTGCGTGCATGGCGATGGCGAGGCCGCGGTGGCCCTGGCCCGCGCCCTGCGCCAGCGGCTGGAAGCCGCCGGTTTCTCGCTGCGGCCCTGCTTCGGATGAGCGCGGCGCCCGCAACCCGCGCCGGGCAGGCGGCGCCGGCGGCCCCGGTCTATCGCCCGGTCGGCGATACCGCCCTGATGGTCGAGTTCGGCGACGTAATCGACGCCGGGCTGCATGCCCGCGTGCTGGCGCTGGATGCGGCGCTGGCCGCGGCGCCCTTTCCCGGCTTTCGGGAGGCGGTGCCGGCCTATGCCAGCCTGATGGTGCGCTTCGACCCGATCGAGACCGACCATGCCGCCGCCATCACCGCGCTGGACGCATTGCTGGCCCATGCCCCGGTGGCGAAGGGCGAGCCGGCCCGGCGCGAGGTCGCGGTCTGCTATGACGGCGATCTCGGCCCCGATCTGGCGGTGGTCGCCGAGGCCACTGGCCTCAGCGTCGAGGCGGTCATCGCCGCGCATCTGGCCGGTGATTACAGCGTGTTCCTCTATGGTTTCGCCCCGGGCTACGCCTATATGGCCGGCGTGCCCGAGGCCCTGCGCCTGCCGAGAAAGCCGGCGGCGGTGCGCGACGTGCCGGCGGGCAGCGTCATCATCGCCGGCCCGCAATGCCTGGTCACCACGCTGACCATGCCCACCGGCTGGTGGCGGCTCGGGCGCTCGCCCACCGCGATCCTGACCGGCGATGCCGGGCATCCGTTCCTGTTCGATGTCGGCGACCATGTGCGGTTCCGGCGCATCTCGCTCGACGACTATCACGGGGGCCGGGGATGAGCCGGGCTGTTCTCAGGGTCGTCTTTGCCGGCCCCTATGTCTCGATCCAGGATGGCGGGCGGCAGGGCTACATGCGGTTCGGGGTGCCGCGCTCCGGGCCGATGGACCGGCTGGGCTTCGCCGCCGCCAATCTCGCGCTCGGCAACGATGCCGGCGCGCCCGGGGTGGAGATCTCGGCCGGCGGGCTGACCCTGGACTGTATCGAGGGCCGGGTGGGCCTCGCCGTGGCCGGGGGCGGGTTCCTGACCTCGCTGGCCGGCGATACTGAGCCCTCGTGGCGGGTGGCGGTGATCGAGGCCGGGCAGCGGCTGGTGATCCGGCCCGGCCGCTGGGGGGCCTGGACCAACCTGGCCTTTGCCGGGCGGCTGCAGGCCGGGGAGTGGCTGGGCAGCAGCGCCACCCATGCCCTGTCGGGTTTTGGTGGCGGCCGCGTGGTCACCGGCCAGCGGCTGGTGATCGAGGACGCCCGCCCCGCCCGGCCGCGCGAGCTGCCGCTGCCGGTGCTGGCGCGCTTTACCGGGCTGGCGCATGTGGTGATGGGGCCGCAGGATCATTTCTTCGACGCCGCCGCGCGCGAGACGTTCCTGGACGGCGACTGGTCGCTGACCAATGCCTATGACCGCATGGGCATGCGGCTGGCCGGGCCGACCATCCTGCCCTCGGCCCGGCTGGACATGCCCTCGGAGGGGATCATGCGCGGCGCCGTGCAGATCGCCGGCGACGGGGTGCCGGTGGTGATGCAGGCCGATCACGGCACCACCGGCGGCTATCCCAAGATCGCCACGGTGCTGGATGCCGACCTGGACGCCTTCGTGCAGGGGCGGCCGAAGCAGCCGGTGCGCTTCCAGCCGGTCAGCCCGGCCGAGGCGGTGGCCATAGCCCGCACCCGCCGCGCCGCGGTCGACCGCTACCTTTCCGGCATCCGCCGCGAGGCGGAATAGGGGCGCACGGGGGAGGGCAGGCGGGCTGCGTTGTGAGGCTCATCGCGCCTCCGGGGGATCAGCCCGCCACCGCCGACATGGCCGGGCGCTGCGCAAGGGCGGCCTTGAAGCCGGCGATCCGGTCGAGGATCAGCGCCCGATAGTTCTCGGGGGCGAGCTGTCGATCCTCCACGCGCGTCAGTCCGCGCGATACCGGCACCAGCAGGTCGCCCTGCCGGTTGCCACGCAAAGCGTGAATGGCCCCGGCATCGCCGCCCTGTGCCCCCAGTCCCGGCGCCAGGATAATCGCACGCGGCATCAGCAGGCGCAGCCGCCGCCCTTCATGCGGCACCGTCGCCCCGATCACGGCACCGATCGGGTCCAGATCTTCACCTTCCCCGCTGCCCAGACCGCCGATCAGATCGGCCACCCGGTCCGAGATAAGGCGATTGCCGGTCATCCGGTCCTGCAACCAGCCCGCGCCGGGGTTCGAGGTGCGGCATAGCACGAACAGCCCCTTTCCGTGGCGCCGTGCGCAGTTGACGAAGGGTTCCAGCGTATCGGGCCCCATCAGCGGGTTCACGGTCAGGCAGTCGGCCTCGAAATCACCGGGGCCGCCCGCAGCCTCCGGTACCAGATAGGCACGGGCATAGGCCGAGGCGGTGGCACCGATATCGCCGCGCTTAGCATCCAGAATGACGCCGAGCCCGGCGGCGCGGGCCCGTTTCATGCCCTGTGACAGCGCCGACAGGCCCTTCAGACCGCAGGCTTCGAAATAGGCGCTCTGGAATTTCACGAAGCCGGCGTGGCCCTCGATGGTGTCAAGGACGAAATCGGTAAAGCGCCCGATCCAGCCGTCGCCGTCGTCCTGGTCGAAAAAGGCGGGCAGTTCGGCCCGGTTCGGATCTATACCGACTACCAATTCGCCGTGCCGGGCAGTGTTGTGCCGGACGATCTCGACCCAGGATGGTGTTACCATAATCCGGTCTCCGATATGGTGATGTTGGTACGGGTTGCAATGACAGTCCGTGCCAGGGCAAGCGCAGGGGTGCGCGATGCCGCGCACCCCGCGGCGGGGTTCAGTCCATCCGGGTGACGAAGCGGGTGTCCAGATAGGCCTCGATGGCCTCGGACCCGCCCTCGGTGCCGTAGCCCGAATCGCGGATGCCGCCGAAGGGCACCTCGGGCAGCGCCAGGCCCAGATGGTTGATGGTCAGCATCCCGGCCTCGACCTCGGCGCCCAGCCGCTGCGCCGCCGTGGCCGAGCGCGTCCAGGCATAGGCCGCCAGACCATAGGGCAGGCGGTTGGCCTCGGCGATCGCCTCGTCCAGCGTGGCGAAGCGGTTGACCACCGCCACCGGGCCGAAGGGTTCCTCGTTCATGATCGCAGCCTCCACCGGCACGTCGGCCAGAATCGTCGGCTCGAAGAACCAGCCCTCGTTGCCGATGCGGCGGCCGCCGGTGACCAGCCGGGCGCCGCGGGCAATCGCATCCTCGATCATCGCCTCCAGCGCCGGGATGCGGCGCTCGTTGGCCAACGGCCCCATTTCCGAACTGTCGTCCAGCCCCGGCCCGACCTTCAGCGCCTTCGCCACCGCGGCGAAGCCGTCGACATAGCGGTCGGCCACGCTGTCCTCGACCAGGAAGCGGGTGGGCGAGACGCAGACCTGCCCGGCATTGCGGAACTTGTGTCCGGCCATGGTGGCGATCGAGCGGTCGAGATCGGCATCGGCGGTCACGATCACCGGGGCGTGGCCGCCCAGCTCCATCGTGGCGCGTTTCATGTGCCGCCCGGCCAGCGCGGCCAGATGCTTGCCCACCGGGGTCGAGCCGGTGAAGGTCACCTTGCGGATCACCGGATGCGGGATCAGGTATTCCGAAATCTCGGCCGGCACCCCGAAGACGAGGCCGATCGCCCCCGCCGGCACCCCGGCATCGGCAAAGCAGCGCAGCAGCTCGGCCGGCGAGGCCGGGGTTTCCTCGGGCGCCTTGACGATGATCGAGCAGCCGGCGGCCAGCGCCAGCGACAGCTTGCGTACCACCTGGTTGACCGGAAAGTTCCAGGGCGTGAAGGCGGCCACCGGGCCGACCGGCAGCTTGATTGCCATCTGCGTCACATTCGGCGCGCGGGCCGGGATCACCTGGCCATAGGCGCGCTGGGCCTCGCCGGCGAACCAGTCGATGATGTCGCAGGCCGAGAGCAGCTCGCCCCTGGCCTGGGCCAGCGGCTTGCCTTGTTCCAG
Source organism: Paracoccus sp. (in: a-proteobacteria) (assembly GCA_040392885.1). Classification (GTDB taxonomy): domain Bacteria; phylum Pseudomonadota; class Alphaproteobacteria; order Rhodobacterales; family Rhodobacteraceae; genus Paracoccus. The sequence continues at coordinate 7,741 of JBEBVF010000049.1, forward strand.
CGTCATCAGCGGAGCGATGGCATCGGCGCGCGCGCGCAGCAGCTCGGCGGCCTTGCGCATGATCCGGGCGCGCTCATAGGCCGAGACCGCCTTCCAGGTGGCAAAGCCGCGCTCGGCCGCGGCCAGCGCCGCGTCAAGATCGGCGGTGTCGGCATGGGCGACGGTGCCGATCCGGGTGCCGGTGGCGGGGTTCAGCACCTCGATCACACGCCCGGAGGCGCCCGGCCTCCATTGCCCGTCGATCAGCAGCAGCGTGTCCTTGTAGGCGGTCATGGCGGGACTCCGGTTTGGGGATGGGTTGCCCGCTGATTGCTGGCTTTGCCGGGGTTTTGCAAGGAGCGGGTGGATGCGTTCGAGGCGAGGGAGTGGTGCAAGCGTCCAGTCCCGGCTGGCTTGCTTGCAACGGCAGGGGAAGCGTGCAGCCGATAGCGGAAGGGGGCATGAGACGGTGCATGCAAGCGCGCATCCTGCGGTGGATGCTGCGGGCGTGAGACTGGCGGTCGCCCGGACCGGGATGGGGCTGCGTGGGGTGGAAATGTGCAGACAAGTGCAGCGCCCTGGCTGGAAACGCGCGGAAGGACGTCCGGGTCAAGGAGTGGTGAGTGCAAGCACGCCCCATCCCGCTCAGCGGTAGGGTGCGGGGCACATGCAGCAACGGGCGCATGGTCGAGGCCGGAGGGCGCCGCGTGGGATCGGGACAGTGGATATGGGGTTGCAGTGGAAGTGCGCAAAGCGGTGTTCGGGTCGCTGGCGAGGGAGCGGTTCGTGCCAGCACGCACCCTACGGTGGATCGGCGATGCGTCGGGCCATGAGGCGTGGGCCGGCGTTGGACACATTGGTGGTGCGCCTTCGGGCTTTCATTGTGACGCAAGACATGGTGCCGCGTGGAGTGCGTGCTGGCACGCACCGTTCCCGGAGGGGTGGCAGAAGCCGTCGCATCAGTAATGCCCCCGCACCTCAGCCCCCCAGTTCCGCCGCCAGCGCGTCCAGCGCCTCAGCCAGCATCGCCATGATCTCGTCCATCTGTGCCTCGGTCACGATCAGCCGCGCGCCGTGTAGGGTGCGTGCTGGCACGCACCGTTGCCCGAGGGGCTGGCGGAAGTGTCTCCTCGGGAATGCCCCGCGCCTCAGAACCCCAGTTCCGCCGCCAGCGCGTCCAGCGCGTCGGTCAGCATCGCCATGATCTCGTCGATCTGCGCCTCGGTCACGATCAGCGGCGGGCAGACCAGGATGTGGTCGCCCTCGACCCCGCCCCGCGTGCGGCGGGAATAGACGATCAGCCCGCGCTCGTAGCACAGGTCCACCAGCCGTTGATGGGCATTCGCGGCCGGGGGCAGCACCGCCATGGTCTCGCGGTCGGCGACCAGCTCGGCGGCCAGCAGCAGCCCCTTGCCGCGCACGTCGCCGATGAAGGGATAGCGCTCCATCAGCCCCTCCAGCCGCGCCTTCAGCACGCCGCCCATGCGCTCGGCATTGGCGATCAGGCCCTGCTCGGTCAGTTGCCGCAGCACCGCCAGCCCGGCGGCGCAGGCCAGCGGGTTGCCGGCATAGGTATGGCCATGCGCAAAGCCGCCCTGGTCCAGAACCGCCTCGACCAGATCGCCGCGCGCCGCCATCGCGCCCAGCGGCATGTAGCCCGCCGCGAAGCCCTTGGACAGCGCGATGATGTCGGGGCTGATGCCCCAATGCTCGGCGGCGAGGAAGCGGCCGGTGCGGCCGGCGCCGCTCATCACCTCGTCATAGATCAGGAAGATGCCGAACTCGTCGCAGATCTCGCGGGTGCGGGCGTAATAGCTGTCCGGGGCCACCAGCGCCCCGGTCGAGGCGCCGCCCACCGGCTCCATGATGAAGCCGGCCACGGTCTCAGGCCCCTCGGCGAGAATGGCGTCGCGCAGCATCTCGGCATAGCGCAGGCCGCGTTCGGTCTCGGTCAGGTTGTCGCGGTCCAGATAGGTGGTGGGCGCCGGGATCTTGGGCATGGTCCGGGTCATCGGCGCGAAGGGTTCGGTCAGCGCCGCATAGCCGGTCAGCGCCAGCGCCCCCATGGTGGCACCGTGATAGGAGGGAAAGCGCGAGATTATCTTCCACCGTCCCGGCTGGCCGCGGGCGATCTGGGCCTGGCGGGCGAATTTCACCGCCGATTCGACGGCCTCCGAGCCGCCGGAGACGAAGAATACCCGGTCCACGCCCGCGGGCATCAGGCTGGCGGTCAGGGCGGCCAGTTCCTCGGCCGGGCGGTTCTGGAAATGCAGGCGATAGCCGAAGGTGGCCTTGTCCATCTGCTCGCGCATGGCGGCCAGCACGGCCGGGTTGGAATGGCCGATATTGCTGACCATGGCACCGGAACTGCCGTCCAGATAGCGCCGGCCGTCGGTGTCCCACAGATAGACGCCTTCGGCCCGGTCGAGCATCGGCCGCGACAGCCGGGACTGATAGAAGAGATGCGACGGGCTCACGGCTTGGCTCCTTGGCTGGGTGGCGCCATTGACGCCCGCGGCGGGGGCCGGGTCAAGCGGGGTGAAGCGGCGCGGTGTTTGCGGGCCGGCTCCGTCTGCTTTGGTATAGGGGGCAAGGGCCGCATTGCCTTCGCGGCTCCGGGGCGCGGTGGGCCGGAGGGCAGCGGGAGCAATGCCCGCATCGGCGCGCGACGGCCCGGCATCACACTTCGTTCACGGGGCCGTTTGCGGGTTCCGGCCGGTTGCGCTCATGCAGCCCCTTGAAACCCTTGCCTCGGATTCGGGCGCATGCGACCCTTTCATTCAACTTCGGGTATTGGTGACGAGGGCGGGTGGATGCGACTGGCGGCACGGATGGGCGGGCTGAAGGCCCTGGCGATGGTTCTGGCGCTGGCCGGATCGGTCTTCGCGTCTCCCGGTCTGGCGCAGGATGACGAGGCGCTGGTGCCGCCGCGCCGCGCGGTGCTGGCCGCGGATACCGACCTGCCGGGCGGCGACATCGACAAGATCTTCGATGTCTCGCTGGACGACTGCATTCGGGCCTGCCTGGGCAATGCCCGCTGCGAGGCCTTCACCTACAACCAGCGGGCGCGGGCCTGTTTTCCGAAGGCCGGCGACCCGGCGCCTGCGGCCTTCCTCGGCGCGCTGTCGGGACATGTGGCCGAGGCCGGCGATCTGACCGAGGCCGCCCGCAGCCGCGCCGATGCCGCCGGCGTCATCCGCCAGGGCGATTATCGCGCCGCCTATCAGCTGGCGCGCCAGGCCGCCGCCATGTGGCCGCCGGGCAATGATTCCGATCCCCGCGGCGCCGCCGGCGAGGCCGAGGCGCGCGAGGACTGGCGCGCCGCCATCGCCGCCATCGGCCCGCTGGTCGCGCATGAGGACGACCCGCAGGACTGGCTGACGCTGGCCCGGCTGTCGCTGAAATACGGCGACCGCCAGCAGGCGGCCAATGCCGCCATCAACGCCTATCTGCGCGCCGGGGACGATGCGCAGGCCGCCGATGCGCTGGCCCAGCTTGCCGCCGCCTGGGACGAGAATCGCGGCCAGGATTCGCTGGCGGTGCTGCGGCTGGCGGCGACGCTGGCCGAAAGCGACGCCATCACCGATGCGCTGGCCCGCGCCGAGGAGCGCTACGGCATGCGGGTGCAGGACAGCGAGGTCAAGGCCGACCTCGCCCGGCCCAGCTTTTGCATCAGCTTCAACCGCGCGCTGTCGGACAGCATCGACTATGCCCCCTATCTGCGGCTGCCCAAGGGCGACCTGACCGTCGAGGCGCGGGATTCGCGGCTGTGCATCGAGGGCTTCACCCATGGCGCCGAGGTGGCGGTCACCGTGCGTGCCGGCCTGCCCGCCGCCGATGGCGAGCAGCTGCGCAAGGATGTCGAGCTGACCGGCTATGTCCGCGACCGCAGCCCCTCGGTGCGCTTCCCCGGCCGGGCCTATGTGCTGCCCTCGACCGGCGATCGCGGCCTCGAGGTGGTGACAGTGAATGCCGAGACGCTGGATCTGCGGCTGTCGCGGATCTCGGACCGCAACCTGATCGCCACCCTGCGCGACGACCTGTTCGCCCGGCCGCTGGACGGCTGGTCGGCCAGCTGGCTGCGCGACGAGATGGCCACCCAGGTCTGGCAGGGCGAGGCCGAGGTGGCCGGCGATGCCGAGGGCAGCCTGAACCAGGAGGTCACCACCCGGCTGGGCATTCCCGATGCCGCCGGCCCGCTGGAGCCCGGCGTCTATGTGCTGGAGGCGCAGCTGCCCGGCACCGACGAGAACGATGTCGACTATTACGCCGATGCGGTGCCGGTGGCGGTGCAATGGTTCGTGGTGTCGGATTTCGGCATCTCGACGCTGTGGGGTGCCGACCAGCTGAACGTGGTGGTGCGCAGCCTGGCCACGGCCGGTCCGCGCGCGGGCGTCGAGGTGGCGCTGATCTCGCGCGCCAATGCCGTGCTGGCCGAGGTGGAGACCGATGCCGAGGGCGTGGCCCGCTTTGACGGCGCCGTCACCCGCGGCGAGGGCAGCGCCGCCCCGGCCATGGTCACGGTGACGGAATGGCAGGGCGAGGGTGCCGACCGCAAGCCGCGCGACATGGCCTTCCTGTCGCTGCTGGACCCGGAATTCGACCTTTCCGACCGCGGCGTGGCCGGGATGCCGGCGCCCGGGCCCATCGACCTGTTCATGACCACCGATCGCGGTGTCTATCGCCCCGGCGAGGTGGTGCATGTCACCGCGCTGGCCCGCGACGGCGCCGCGCGCGCGGTCAGGGACGTGCCGCTGATCGCCGTGCTGACCCGTCCCGACGGGGTCGAGGCCGCGCGGCTGCGCCTCGATCCCGATGCGGCGGGCGGCTATGTCTATGATCTGCCCATCGACGGCTTTGCCCCGCGCGGCACCTGGCGGCTGGAGATGCGCGCCGCCGCCAATACCCCGCCGCTGGCCAGCGCCCGCCTGCTGGTCGAGGATTTCACCCCCGAGCGCATCGACTTTGCCCTCGACCTGCCCGAGGGCACCCTGTCCAGCGGCCAGAGCCTGAATGTCGACAGCGAGGCGCGCTGGCTGTTCGGGGCGCCGGCCGGTGAGCTGCCCTGGGAGGCCTGGCTGGCCGTCAAGCCCAGCTATGCGCTGCCCGGCTTCGACAACTACGCCTTCGGGGTGAACGAGGGCCGCACCGCCAGCCTCGACAGCATAGGCACCGGCGTGACCGAGGCCGATGGCCGCTTTTCGGTGCCGGTGACGCTGCCGGCTGGCGACAGCTTGGCCGAGGCCACGCTGCGGGTGCAGGTCAGCGAAGGCGCCGGCCGCCCGGTCGAGCGCAGCGAGTCGCGGCTGGTGGTGCCCGACCAGCCGATCCTCGGCATCCGCAAGCTGTTCGACGGCGATACGGTGGCGCAGGATTCCGACGCCCGCTTCGAGGTGATCGCGGTGGCACCGGACATGACCCGCACCGCGGTGCCGGCGCGCTGGGTGCTGACCCGGATCGAGACCGATTACGTCTGGTATCGCAGCGGCAGCCGCTGGGAATGGGAGGTGGTCACCCACAGGAAGCGCGTCACCGGCGGCGAGATCGAGATCGGCGCCGAGACGCCGGCGCCGGTCTCCGTGGCGCTGGACTGGGGCCAGTACGAATTGCGGGTCGAGCCGGTCGAGCCCGGTGCCGGCGGCGCCGCGGCGGTGACCTTCTGGTCGGGCTGGGCGATGGCCAATGCCGGCTCCGAATCGCCCGACCGGCTGAGCGTGCGGCTGGATGCCGCCAGCTATCGTGCCGGCGACACCGCCAATCTGACCATCGAGGCCGAGGAGGACGGCATCGCCGTCGTCTCCGTGCTGACCAACCGCATCGTCGACCTGCAGACCGTGCCGCTGGTCAAGGGCAGCAACACGGTGGCGCTGAACGTCACCGACGACTGGGGCGCCGGCGCCTATGTGACCGCGCAGGCCATCCGGCCGCTGGCGGGCGATGCCGCCAGCCCCAACCGCGCGCCAGTGCGCCGGCTGGGCCTGGCCTATGCGCCCGTCGATCCCGGCGCGCGCAAGCTGGAGGCCCGCATCGAAGTCGCCGCCGAGTCGCGCCCGCGCGGCACCCTGCCGGTGACCCTGCATCTGGACGGGGTGGAGCCCGGCCAGACCGCCTTCGCCAGCATCGCGGTGGTCGATCAGGGCATCCTGAACCTGACCGGCTTCAAGTCGCCCGACCCGGCCGGCCATTATTTCGGCCAGCACCGGCTGGGCGTGGGGCTGCGCGACCTCTACGGGCGGCTGCTGCTGTCCACCGGCGCCGCCGAGGGTGCACTGCGCGAGGGCGGCGACGCCCAGGGCAGCATGGACGGCTCGGCCCCGCCGCCGACCGAAGTGCTGATGGCGTATTTCTCCGGCCCGGTCACCGTGGGCGAGGATGGCAGCGTCACCGTCGATGTGCCGATCCCGGATTTCAACGGCGCCGTGCGGGTGATGGCGATGGCCTGGACCGATACCGCCATCGGCCAGGCCGAGGCCGATGCGGTGATCCGCGACCCGGTGGTGCTGATGGTCACCGCGCCGCAATTCCTGGCACCGGGCGATGCGGCCAGCCTGCGGCTGGAGCTGACCCAGGCCGAGGGCGCGGGCGAGACCAGCCTGTCGCTGGATGCCGACGGGCTGGAGGTGGGCGACCTGCCGGAATCGGTCACGCTGGAGCAGGGCGAGGTCGAGCGGCTGGTGCTGCCGGTCTCGGTGCCCGTCGATGCGGCGCTGGGCACGGCCACGATCAGCTTTGCGATGACCGCCCCCGATGGCAGCCTGCTGACCAAGGACATCGCCATCCCGATCATGGACGGTGCGCCCGAGGTCGTGCGCCGCAACCGCATCACCATCGACGCCGGCACCACCGAGGTGCTGGACGGCGGCGACAGCGGCGGCTTGCGCGCGGTGTCGCGCATCCTGCTGACGGCGGGGCCCTTCGCCTCGCTGGATACCGGCTCGGTCATCGGTGACCTGTGGCGCTATCCCTATGGCTGCACCGAGCAGCTGGCCTCGGCGGCGCTGCCGCTGGTGCGCATGCCGGGCCTGGTGCCGCTGGTCCAGCCCGAGACCGAGGCCGGCAAGGCGCCGATCGACGTGCAGAAGGGGGTGAATATCGCGATCACCCGCATCCTGACCCGGCAGAATCCCGATGGCGGCTTCGGCCTTTGGTCGGCGGCCTATGACAGCGACAGCTGGCTGGATGCCTATGCCACCGACTTCCTGTCGCAGGCGCGCGCCGCCGGCTATGCGGTGCCCGACCGCGCCTTCCAGTCGGCGCTGGAGAATCTGCGCAATACGGTGAACTACGCCACCAGCCCCACCGCCGCCGACCGGTGGGAGAACGCGAACCTGGCCTATGCCTCGCTGGTGCTGGCGCGGGAGCGCGCGGCCTCGGTGGGCGACCTGCGCTATTACGCCGATGCGGCGGCCGAGAAATTCGTCACGCCGCTGTCGGCGGCGCAGGTGGGCGCGGCACTGGCGCTCTATGGCGACAACATCCGCGGCCAGAAGATGCTGAACCAGGCGCTGGCCGGGCTGAAGCCGGTGGATGAACGGGCGATGCGCTGGGATTACGGCTCGGAGCTGCGCGACCGCGCCGGGGTGCTGGCGCTGGCGCTGGAGGCGGGGCTGAAGGTGCCCGACCTGGATGCGCAGGTGCGCCAGCTGGCCAGTTCGATCGACCAGCGCCGCCGCCGCGGCTGGGGCCTGTCCACCCAGGAATCCGGCGCGCTGGTGCAGCTGGCCTATCGGCTGGCGGCGGCGCCGCCGGACCTGACCGTGGACGGCGTGCCGCTGGCCGAGGTGCTGGTGCCGCTGCTGCCCGGGGCCGATGTGACGCTGGCGGCCGGGCCGCGCGCGCCGGTGGACGTGACCCTGACCGCCTTCGGCCGGCTGGCCGCGTCCGAGCCCGCGGGCGGCCTCGGCTATACCATCACCCGGGAATATTTCGACATGGACGGCAATCCGCTGGCGGTGGCGAATGTGCCCCTGGGTACGCGCATGGCGGTGGTGCTGACGGTCAAGCCGGATTCCTCCAGCCCCGGCGGCCGGCTGATCGTCGACGACCCGCTGCCGGCAGGGTTCGAGATCGACAATCCCGACCTGATCCAGTCCGGCACCGATGCCGCCGAGCTGTTCGGCGAATCGACCGATCCCGACATGGCCCAGTTCCTGCGCGAGCGCTTCATCGCCTCGCTGACCTGGCAGGGTACGGAGAGCTTCCGGCTGGTCTATATCGTGCGCGCCGTGCATGAGGGCCGGTTCAGCCATCCGGCGGCGGTGGTCGAGGACATGTATCGCCCGCAATTCCGCGCCTGGACCGATGCGGGCACGGTTGAAATCGCCGAGTGACCGGCGCGCCGGCCGCTGGCTGATCGCGCTGACCGTCGCGCTCGGGCTGGCGGCGGGGCTGCGTGACGCCGGGCAGGCGCGGCTGGATGCCTGGGTGGCGGGGGTCGAGATGCCCTCGCTGGACCCTGCGGTGGGGGTGGAGGTGCTGGCCAGCGACGGCAGCCTGCTGCGCGCCTTTCAGGTCGGCGCCGGGCGCTGGCGGCTGGCGCCCGGCGCCGTCGACCCGCTGCTGGTGCAGATGCTGATCGGCTGGGAGGACCGGCGCTTCGAGAGCCATCAGGGCATCGACCTGCGCGCCGGGGCGCGGGCTGCCTGGCAGGCGGTCCGGCACGGGCGCATCGTCTCCGGCGCCTCGACCCTGACCATGCAGGTCGCCCGGCTGCTGGAGGAGGGCCCCACCGGCACGCGCGAGGGCAAGCTGCGCCAGATCCGCCTGGCGCTGGCGCTGGAGCGGCAATTGACCAAGCCGCAGATCCTCGACCTCTATCTGCGGCTGGCACCTTATGGGGGGAACCTTGAGGGCGTGCGGGCGGCCTCGCTGGCCTGGTTCGGCAAGGAGCCGCGCCGGCTTTCCCCCACCGAGGCGGCCTTGCTGGTCGCCCTGCCGCAGGCACCGGAGGGGCGCCGCCCCGACCGCCACCCGGAGGCGGCGAAGGCGGCGCGCGACCGGGTGCTGGCGCGGGCGGCTGCCTTGGGGCTGATCGCGGAAAGCGACCTGCCGGCGCTGATGGCCGAGCCCGTGCCGAGGTCCATGCGCGCCTTTCCCTCGCATGCGCCGCTGCTGGCCGAGCGGCTGCGCCGCGCCCATCCCGGCGTCACCCGCATCCCGACCACCATCGATGCGCGGCTGCAGAGGCGGGCCGAGTTCCTGACCAGTCGCGCCGTCGGCGCCGGGCCGCAGCGGCTATCGGCGGCGATCGTGCTGGCGGACCACCGCAGCGGGGCGATCCTGGCATCCGTGGGCACCGCCGGCTGGGCGCAGGATGCGCGGGCGGGGTTTGTCGACATGACGCGGGCGCTGCGCTCGCCCGGCTCGACGCTGAAGCCCTTCGTCTACGGGTTGGGCTTTGATGACGGGCTGATCGACCCGGAGACGCTGATCGAGGACACGCCGGCGATCTTCGGCAGCTGGCAGCCGCAGAATTTCGACCGGCATTTCCGCGGCACGGTGACGATCAGGCAGGCGCTGGAGCTGTCGCTGAACCTGCCGGTGGTGCGGGTGGCCGAGGTGGTCGGCCCGGCCCGGCTGGTGCAGGCGCTGGAGCGCGCCGGTGTGCGGCTGGAGGTGCAGGGCGGCGTGCCCGGCCTCGCCGTGGTGCTGGGCGGGGCCGGGGTGTCGGCCGAGGGGCTGGTGCAGGCCTATGCCGCGCTGGCCCGCGGCGGGCAGGGCATCGCCCTGTCGGCCGAGCCGGGCGGCGCGGTGCCGCTGCCGCGGGCGATGTTCCGGCCGGTGGCGGCCTGGCAGGTCGGCGACATCCTGGCGCGGGTGCCGCCGCCGCCGGGGGCGCCTTTGGGGCGGCTGGCCTACAAGACCGGCACCAGCTACGGCAACCGCGACACCTGGGCGGTGGGCTATGACGGGGCGCATGTCGGCGCGGTCTGGCTGGGACGGCCGGACGGCACGCCGGTGCCGGGGGCCTTCGGCGCCGACCTTGCCGCGCCGGTGCTGTTCGACCTGTTCGGCGGCCTGCCCGCCGTGCCGCTGCCGCCACCGCCGCCCGGTGTGCTGCGCCGCCCGAACGCGGCGCTGCCGCCGCCGCTGCGCCGCTTTGCGGCGCCGGGCACGGTCAGCGCCCCGGCCGAGACCCGCGCCGACCCGCTGCGCCTGACCTTTCCCCCGGACGGCGCCCGGATCGAGCTGCATGGGCGGCCGCTGGTCGCCAAGCTGCGCGGCGGGTTGCCGCCCTATACGCTGCTGCTGGACGGGGCGCCGGTGGTGACGCGGCTGTCGGGAACCGAGGCGGAGCTGCCGGCACTGGCGCCCGGCTTCGCCCGGCTGACGGTGATCGACGCCAGCGGCGCCTCGCAGAGTGCCAGCATGCGGATCGACTGAGGGCGCGGGAGGAAGTCGCGCACTTCGGCTGTGGAGGAGGGGACCGGCCGCAAGATCGGCCACGCCGGCGAAGATCGTCTTGGGGCTGAGGCCCCACCACCCGGCCTGGGGAAAAGAATGCCCGCCTGCGGCCGGGCGGCAGCGCCGCATCCGGGCCGGCCTTGGAGGCCGACCCGGATGCGCTGCACCTTGCGGTGCAGGAGCAGCGCGGCGGGTCGGGCGGTGTGAGAGATGGTTCGTGCCGGCGGCTGCGGAAAGGGCTGCGCGCGCGGCCCGACTTACCCACCCCCTCCGACTCCCTTGGGTCTCCGGGCGTGGATAAGTCTGCGTGGCGCGTGGCGCGGGTGCCGCGTGGTCGGTGAGGGGGCAGGCTGCGGTGTCGGGGTGGCCGGGCTCGTCGCCCGGCGTGTCTATCCGAGCCATGTGTGCGGGCACGGCCCTTGCGGCCGCGAGTAAGGGAGCCAGAACGCCAGATCGGCGGGGTTTGCAGGCCGCCGCGTTTCCCGCTCGATGTCCCTCCGAGCCGGCTCGGAGGCAGGAAGGTGCGTGCAAGCACACACCCTACGGTGGCGAGCGGGGGGCCAGGGCGCTTGCGGAGATCGGGTCCTTCGCCTGGTCTGTCTCTCCACCCATGTGTGCAGGCATGCCCTCTACGGTGCCCGGCGAGGGAGGCGGGCGGCGGCGCCGGCGGTGCTCGGTGAGGGAGGCAGCATACCGCGTCGGCGGGGTTTACAGGCCGCCGCGTTTCCCGCTCGATCTGTCCGTCCGAACCGGCTCGATGGCAGGAAGGTGCGTGCAAGCACGCACCCACCCTACAGTGGCGGGCGGGCAGGGTGTTTGTGGGGGCCGGGTTTTTTTCCTCGCCTGTCTGTGTGATCCTTTCCCGCTGCCGGGAGGCACACTCCCACGGCACCGGGCCGGATGCGGGTGTGTGCTTACGCGCGCCGGACCCCGTTCACAGCCAGTCGCGCAGGATCGGGATCAGCGGGAGGTCGGCGGGGGGCATCGGGTAGTTGCGCAGGTCCTGCGCGCGCACCCATTTCAGTGCCTGGCCCTCGCGCGCCATCACCTGCCCCTGCCAGCGCCGGCAGGCAAAGAGCGGCATCAGCAGGTGGAATTCATCGTAGGAATGGCTGGCGAAGGTCAGCGGCGCCAGGCATGAGGACCAGGTCTCGATGCCCAGCTCCTCATGCAACTCGCGGATCAGCGCCGCCTCCGGGGTCTCGTCGGGCTCGACCTTGCCGCCGGGGAATTCCCACAGCCCCGCCAGGGGCTTGCCCGCGGGGCGCTGTGCCAGCAGCACGCGCCCCTCGGCGTCGATCAGCGCCACGGCGGCGACGAGGACGATGCGCCGGCTCACGAGCGGTAATCGGCGTTGATGTCGATATAGCCATGCGTCAGGTCGCAGGTCCACACCGTCCTGGCCGCCTCGCCCAACCCCAGATCGACGCCGATCACCAGCTCCTGCCGCTTCATGTAGGCGGAGGTGTCGTCTTCGGAATAGGCCGGCGCGCGCCAGCCGTTCTCGGCCACCACCAGATCGCCGAAGCGGATGGTCAGCCTGTCGCGGTCGGCCCGGGCGCCCGACTTGCCCACCGCCATGACGATGCGGCCCCAGTTGGCGTCCTCGCCGGCGATGGCGGTCTTGACCAGCGGCGAATTGGCGATCGCCATCGCCACCTTGTGGGCATCCCCGGCACTGGCGGCGCCGGTGACCTGCACCTCGACGAATTTCGTCGCGCCCTCGCCGTCGCGCACCACCTGCTGCGCCAGATCCTTCATCACCCCGTGCAGGGCGGCGGTGAAGGCGGCGGCATTGGCCTCGGTGACCGGCGCCGCCGGGCTGCGCCCCGTCGCCGCCACGATCAGCGCATCCGAGGTCGAGGTGTCGCTGTCCACGGTGATCGCGTTGAAGGTGCCGTCCACCTGCGCCGACACGATGTCCTGCAACAGGTCCGGCGCGATGGTGGCATCGGTGAAGATATAGACCAGCATGGTCGCCATGTCGGGCGCGATCATGCCCGAGCCCTTGGCGATGCCGGCAATGCGGATCGGGCCGCCCTCGGCCGCGATCTCGGCGCCGGCGCCCTTGGGGAAGGTGTCGGTGGTCATGATCGCCCGCGCCGCATCGGCGATGGCGCCGCCATCCAGCGCCGCGACCAGATCGGGCAGGATGGCGGTGATGCGCTCATGCGGCAGCGGCTCGCCGATCACGCCGGTCGAGGAGGAGAACACCCGCGACCCCGGCAGGTCCAGCGCCGCGCCGGCGGCGGCGGTCACGGCATCCACCGATTCCTGCCCGCGCGCGCCGGTGAAGGCATTGGCATTGCCGCTGTTGACGACGATCGCCGCCCCGGTCCTGCCGTCCTGCGGCAGCGCCAGCTTGGCCTGGTTGTCCAGCACGCAGGCGGCGCGGGTCGAGGAGCGGGTGAAGGCGCCGGCGATAGCGGTGCCCGCATCCAGCGCGATCAGGGTCACGTCGGTGCGGCCCCGGTATTTCACCCCCGCCTGGCCGGCGGCGAAACGCACGCCCTCGATGCGGGGCAGGTCGGGAAACCGCGCCGGGGCGAGCGGCGAAACCGGGTTGGGAGCCTTGGCCATGGATCAGTTCTCCAGCAGGTCGGTGCGGGTCAGGATGTCGGCGGTGATCTCGGGGTTGCGCACCACCTCGGCCTCGGCCAGCGCCGCATCGGCGGCGGCCTCGACGCGCTGGCGGCGGGCGAAGGTGATCAGGTCGTCGCGCACCTCCTCGAAGCTGGGCGGCTCCTGCAGGCGGGTCTCGATCAGTTTCGCGACATGCCAGCCGAACGGGCTCTCGAAGGGCGCCGAGACCTCGCCTGGCTCCAGCGCGGCCACCGCCTCGGAGAAGGGCTGCACCATGATGTCGAGCGAGAACCAGCCGAGGTCGCCGCCGTTCTGCGCCGTGGCATCGGTCGAGCGCTCGGCCGCGACCTTGGCGAAATCCTCGCCATCGGCCAGCGCCTTGGCGACGGCCTGGGCGCCTTCCTCGGTCTCCACCAGGATATGGGCGGCGTGGTATTCGGTCACCGGCTCGGCCTCGCCGAAATGCTCGGCATAGAGGGCCTTCAGCTCCTCCTCGGCCGGCTCCGGCTCGGCCAGCCGCTCCAGCGCCGAGGCGGCCATGTAGGCGCGCCGCTGCAGGGCGATGGCGGCGGCGTCGCGGGCGGAGGGGTCGGCCTCGGCCTTCTGGGCCAGCGCCTCCTGCTGGGCCAGCTGGTCCACGATCAGGTCGAGGATTGCCTGCGGCTCCATCTCGCCGGCCTGGCCCTGGAAATTCTCGTAGAGCGCCAGCACCTCGGCCAGGGTGATGGCATTGCCGTTCACCGTGGCCACGGTGGTGGTGGCGTCCTGGGCCTGGGCCGGCAGCACCAGCAGCAGGGCGGAAAACAGGGCGGCGGCAGGCAGGGATCTGAACATGGCGGCTCCTCGCTGGCGGGTGCAGGCCGCGGGGGCGCGGGTGCAAAGTTGACAGTGGCACGGGCGGAGCATACATCCGGCGCGAACCGAAAAAGGCATGCCCGCCCCGTTCGCGACCGTAGATACGGCAGGACCGGCGCCGCGGGCAAGTGGGCCTGCTGCCCGCGGCCTTTCAAACGAATGCGAAGGGGCGTGATGCTCGGTATCGAAACTCTGGCACGCAAGGTGTTCGGCTCGGCCAATGATCGCCGGGTGAAATCGCTGCGGCCCATCGTGGCGCGCATCAACGCGCTGGAGGCGGAAGCCAAGGCGCGCAGCGACGAGGAACTGGTCGCCAAGACCCGCGAATTGCAGGCAAGGGCGCAGGGTGGCGAGTCGCTGGATGCGCTGCTGCCCGAGGCTTTCGCTAATTGCCGCGAGGGCGCGCGCCGGGCGCTGGGCCTGCGGGCCTTCGACGTGCAGCTGATGGGCGGCATCGTGCTGCACCAGGGCTGCATCGCCGAGATGAAGACCGGCGAGGGCAAGACGCTGGTCGCCACCTTCCCGGCCTATCTGAACGCGCTGTCGGGCAAGGGCGTGCATGT
>JBEBVF010000050.1:0-22055 GCA_040392885.1 Paracoccus sp. (in: a-proteobacteria)
GCTCGGCCAGCGTGAACTTGCGCCGGAAGTCGCCGCGATACATGCCGCCGATCTGTGGCACCGAAACATGGGATTCGTCGGCGAAGACGATGGCATGGTCGGGGATGAACTCGAACAGGGTCGGCGGCGGCTCGCCGGGATTGCGGCCGGTCAGATAGCGCGAATAGTTCTCGATCCCGGCGCAGACGCCGGTGGCCTCCAGCATCTCCAGATCGAAATTGGTGCGCTGCTCCAGCCGCTGGGCCTCCAGCAGTTTCCCTTCGTCGTTCAGCTGCGCCAGCCGGGTGGCCAGTTCGGCGCGGATGCTTTTCGTGGCCTGTTGCAGGGTCGGGCGCGGGGTGACGTAATGGCTGTTGGCATAGATGCGGATCTGCTTGTACTCGCCATCCTTCGCCCCGGTGAGCGGGTCGAATTCGGTAATCGATTCCAACTCGTTGCCGAAGAAGCTGAAGCGCCAGGCCCGGTCCTCCAGGTGCGCCGGCCACAGCTCCACCACATCGCCGCGGACCCGGAAGGCGCCGCGCTGGAAGGCGGTGTCGAGGCGCTTGTATTGCTGGGCCACCAGTTCGGCGATGAACTGGCGCTGGTCATAGAGCTGGCCGACGACCAGATCCTGGGTCATCGCCGAATAGGTCTCGACCGAGCCGATGCCGTAGATGCAGGAGACCGAGGCGACGATGATCACATCGTCGCGTTCCAGCAGCGCCCGCGTGGCCGAATGGCGCATGCGGTCGATGGCCTCGTTGATCTGGCTCTCCTTCTCGATGAAGGTATCGGTGCGGGGGACGTAAGCCTCGGGCTGGTAATAGTCGTAATAGCTGACGAAATATTCGACGGCATTCTCGGGGAAGAAGCCCTTGAACTCGCCGTAAAGCTGGGCGGCCAGCGTCTTGTTGGGGGCGAGGATGATCGCCGGGCGCTGGGTTTCCTCGATCACCTTGGCCATGGTGAAGGTCTTGCCGGTGCCGGTGGCGCCCAGCAGCACCTGGTCGCGCTCGCCCGCCCGCACACCGGCGACCAGCTCGGCGATGGCCGTGGGCTGGTCGCCCGCCGGCGAGAATTCGGAATGCATGACGAAGCGGCGCCCGCCTTCCAGCTTTTCGCGCGGCGCCAGCAGCAGCGGCCCCGGCGCGTTGGTGTTGTTGTGAGCCATGAAAGTCCCCGGAGGGTTGCGGATTTGTTCCCGATATGGGGCCGCCGGGGCGGCAATTGCAAGCCGTCGCGCCGGGCGGGGCCGGATAGGGCGCGGCAAGCCGCCCGTACGGGCGGGGACCTGTCCGGCTTGCCGCCCGCGATAAGGGCGGATGCCGTTCCGCCCGTCTGGTGCGGCGGACCGTCCGCGCGCATTCCGGTGGGCTGGGTGAGACGGGTGCCGCCGCTCCCACCCGGCCCCGCTGGCCCGGCCTTGCGGGCGCGTCAGTTCGTCGCGGCGCCGAAGCTGCCGCAGGCGATGCGGGCGCCGGCCTCGCCCTCGCCATCGGTGTAATAATCGTCGGCCCCCTCCTGAATGACGATGGCGCTGCCATCCGCATCGGCCACGTCGTCCATCTTCAGCCCGAACAGGAACAGGTCGCCCTGCCAGATGCCGCTGTCCTGCACCCAGAGATTGGGCAGATCGCCCGGATGCGGCCCCTCGGCATTCAGGATGCCATGGGCGCGGTCACCGGCGATATGGCCGCCGGCGCTGGCGAAATCGGGGCCCTCGCAGCTGCCGGCCGCATGCAGATGCACGGCATGGACGCCGGCGGGCAGGTTCTCCAGCATCAGGTTGGCATAGACCAGCCCCGAGGCCAGTTCGGTCAGCGAGGCCTGGCCCATCACCGTGCCGTCGGCGCCCTCGATGCGGGCATAGAGGCTGCGCGGCCCGTCCGCCGGGCGGGCGGCGGGGGCCTCGGTCGGGGTGCCCTCGGCGGCCTTGGCCTCGGCCGCGGCCTCCGCCTCCGCCTCGGCCGCCGCGGCGGCGCGGTCGGCGGCATCAGCGGGCTTGGCGGTGGGCGCGGTGATCGGCACCCCCGGCAGCACCGGCGCGGCCGGGGCTTCCCTGGGCGGCTCCTGCGCCAGGGCGGCGCCCGAGAGGCCGAGGATCAGCGCACAGGTCAGCAAGGCGGGGCGTTGGGCGGTCATGGCGGGACTCCTTGGTTGCCGGGAAAAACACCGCCGCGCCCCGCGCGGTTCCGCAGGGCTTGCCAGCATGGGGGGCAGCGGCTAATCGACAGGAAAGCACCATCAGCCCATCGGGGATGCCATGCGCGCCATCATCTACAAGCCCGCCCGCAACGCCATGCAGTCCGGCGAGGCCCGTACCCATCACTGGGTGCTGGAATTCGCGCCGCAGGACCGCCGCCGCATCGACCCGTTGATGGGCTGGACCTCGTCGGCGGACACGCAGTCGCAGGTGCGGCTGCGCTTCAAGACCGCCGAGGAGGCGCTGGACTATGCCCGCGCCAACGGCATCGACGCCGTGCTGCGCGAGCCGCATCCGCGCCAGCACAATATCCGCCCGCGCGGCTATGGCGAGAACTTCTCCTCCGACCGCCGCGGCTCCTGGACGCATTGAGGCCCGCGGGCCGGCTTGCGCGGCCTGCCGGGCGGCGATGACGCCGCGGGCCGGGTTCCGCTCGCGCCATCGTGGCGGGCGGGCTACAGCCGCCGCTTGATCCGCGGGCGGCTTTGCTGCATGAGGGCAGGGCATCCGATAACGGCCCCGTAGCTCAACTGGATAGAGCAGGTGACTTCTAATCACCAGGTTCCGGGTTCAAGTCCTGGCGGGGTCGCCACATCTTCATTTTGCCCTTGTAAGACAATGCGTTCGGCATCGTTCCTGCATCATTCCCGACATTGATGCGGCGTTCCGTTCCCGTTCCCTGCCGCAAACGGGGCGGGTTTCGACACCGGCGCGGCAGGGTGCCGCCCCGCCGCCTGGCCCGCGCAATTTCACGCCGGAGATGGTGGACAATCCCGCCCTTCGTCCTACATGCAGGAAGGAAGGAGACGCTATGATCCGTTTCGACAACAGCTATGCCCGCCTGCCTTCACGGATGGCGGCGCGGCTGAATCCGCAGCCGGTGCGCGCGGCGCGGCTGGTGGCGCTGAACCGGCCGCTGGCGGCGCGGCTGGGGCTGGATGCGGACTGGCTGGAAAGCCCCGAAGGCGTCGCCATGCTGGCCGGCAATGCCGTGCCCGCGGGCGCCGAGCCGCTGGCACAGGCCTATGCCGGGCACCAGTTCGGCGGTTTCGTCCCCCAGCTCGGCGACGGCCGCGCCCTGCTGCTGGGCGAGGTGGTGGCGCCGGACGGTGCGCGTTTCGACATTCAACTGAAAGGCTCCGGCCGCACGCCGTTCTCGCGCATGGGCGACGGCCGGGCCTGGCTGGGCCCGGTGCTGCGCGAATATCTGGTCAGCGAGTTCATGGCGGCGATGGGCGTGCCCAGCACCCGCGCGCTGGCCGCCGTGACCACGGGTGAGCCGGTGGTGCGCGATACCGGCGTCATGCCCGGCGCCATCCTGACCCGCGTCGCCGCCAGCCATATCCGCGTCGGCACCTTCCAGTATTTCGCGGTGCGCGACGATGCCGAGGCCCTGCGCCTGCTGGTGGACCAGTGCATCGCCCGCCACTATCCGCAGGCGGGGGACGCGGCCGGGCTGCTGGCCGCCGTGGTGGCGGCGCAGGCGGAGACCATCGCGCAATGGATGGGGCTGGGCTTCATCCACGGGGTGATGAACACCGACAACATGGCGATCTCCGGCGAGACCATCGACTATGGCCCCTGCGCCTTCATGGACGCCTATCACCCGGACACGGTGTTTTCCTCGATCGACCGGCAGGGGCGCTATGCCTGGGCCAATCAGCCGCAGATGGCGGTGTGGAACCTGGCGCAGCTGGCCTCGGCGCTGCTGCCGCTGATGGGCGGCGAGGCGGCGGTGCCGGAAGCTACGCGCATCGTCCACGGCTTTGCCCCGGCCTATGAGGCGGCGTTCCGGCGGGTGTTCGGCGCCAAGCTGGGGCTGGACCTGACCGACGAGACCCTAGTCGAGCGCCTGCTGGGCCTGATGGCCGCGCAGGGCGCCGATTTCACCCGCACCTTCGCCGGTCTGGCCGATGGCAGCGCCGAGGCCGAGTTCGCCGACCCCGCCCCGTTTCGCGACTGGCGGCGTGACTGGCAGGCGGCCGGGCCGGATCTGGTGCGGGCCACGGCCGCCAATCCCCGCCGCATCCCCCGCAACCACCGGGTCGAGGCCGTGATCCGCGCCGCGCAGCAGGGCGATTACGCGCCCTTCCACCGCCTGTTCGCGGCGGTGACGCATCCGCATGAGGAGTGCGACGACTGGGCCGACCTCGCCGCCGCGCCCGCCGAGGCGGAGCGGGTGCGCCGCACCTTCTGCGGGACCTGAGCGATGGATCTGCGCCTGGCTTCCTACAATCTGCACAAATGCCGCGGCATCACCGGTCCCCATGCGCCCGAGCGCAATCTGGACGTGATCGGCATGCTGGGCGCCGATATCGTTGCCTTGCAGGAGGTGGATTTCCGCCTCGGTCCCCGGCGCGAGGCGTTGCCGCGCGGGCTGATCGCCGAGGCCACCGGGCTGGTGCCGGTCAGCCTGCGCGGCACCTCCGAGCAGTCGCTGGGCTGGCACGGCCAGACGCTGCTGATGCGCCCCGACCTGGCCGAGCAGGCGGTGCTGCGCCGCCTGCCGCTGCCGGGGATCGAGCCGCGCGGGGCGGTGGCGGCGCTGCTGCCCGGCCTGACCGTGGTCACGCTGCATCTGGGGCTGATCCGCTCCTCGCGTCGGGCGCAGCTGGCGCGGGTGGCGGCGCAGGTGGCGCGGCTGGGCGGCGCGGGCGAGGTGGTGCTGACCGGCGATTTCAACGAATGGCATGCCGATCGCGGGCTGGAGGCGCTGGGCGGCTTTCGCGTCATCGCCCCGGGCCCGAGCTGGCCGGCATTGCAGCCGACGCTGCGCTATGACCGCTTCGCGCTCAGCGCCGGGCTGGAGGTGGCGGCTGCCGGGGTGGAGGCGGGCGAGATGGCGCGGCGGGCCTCGGACCATCTGCCGGTCTGGCTGGATCTGCGGCTGCCGCCGGCCCTGGTGGCGCCGCAGGGGCTGCTGCGCCTGCCGCGTTAGCGCAATCTTGAAATCGGTGCTTTTGAAACCGGGCGCATGCGGCTAAACCCCGCGCCAAACCGGCATTCATCCGAAAGGACGGCACCATGACCACGATTCTGGACATCTTCGCCCGCGAGATCCTCGACAGCCGCGGCAACCCCACGGTCGAGGTCGACGTGACGCTGGACGACGGCTCCATGGGCCGCGCCGCGGTGCCCTCGGGCGCCTCGACCGGCGCCCATGAGGCGGTGGAACTGCGCGACGGCGACAAGGCCCGCTATCTGGGCAAGGGCGTGCAGAAGGCCGTCGAGGCGGTGAATGCCGAGATTTCGCCGGCGCTTTACGGCATGGATGCCACCGACCAGATCGCCGTCGACCGGATGATGATCGACATGGACGGCACCCCCAACAAGGGCCGACTGGGGGCGAACGCGATCCTCGGCGTGTCGCTGGCGGTGGCCAAGGCGGCGGCGGATGCCTGCGCGCAGCCGCTCTACCGCTATGTCGGCGGCACGGGGGCGCGCGTGTTGCCGGTGCCGATGATGAACATCATCAATGGCGGCGAGCATGCCGACAACCCGATCGACGTGCAGGAATTCATGATCATGCCGGTTTCGGCCGGCAATATCGCCGAGGCGGTGCGCATGGGCGCCGAGGTGTTCCACACCCTGAAGAAGGGCCTGTCGGAGGCCGGGCTGGCCACCGGCGTCGGCGACGAGGGCGGCTTTGCCCCCAACCTGTCCAGCACCCGCGACGCGCTGGATTTCGTGCTGCGCGCCGTGGAAAAGGCCGGCTACAAGCCCGGCGACGACATCATGCTGGCGCTGGACTGCGCCTCGACCGAATATTTCCGCGATGGCAAATATGTCATGGAGGGCGAAGGCAAGACCCTGACGGCGGCCGAGAATGTCGACTGGCTGGCCGCGCTCTGCGCCGACTACCCGATCCTGTCCATTGAGGACGGCTGCGCCGAGGACGACTGGGAGGGCTGGCACCTGCTGACCGAGCGTCTGGGCGGCAAGGTGCAACTGGTGGGCGACGACCTGTTCGTGACCAACCCGGCGCGGCTGGCCGAGGGCATCCGCCGCGGCTGCGCCAACAGCCTGCTGGTCAAGGTCAACCAGATCGGCACCCTGACCGAGACCTTGGACGCGGTGCGCATGGCCGACCGCGCCGGTTATACCAGCGTGATGTCGCACCGCTCGGGCGAGACCGAGGACGCGACCATCGCCGACCTCGCCGTGGCGACCAATTGCGGCCAGATCAAGACCGGCTCGCTGGCGCGTTCCGACCGGCTGGCGAAATATAACCAGCTGATTCGCATCGAGGAGATGCTGGGCGATACCGCCGAATATGCCGGCCGCTCCATCCTGCGCTGAGGCCATTGGCAGAAATTCCCGGTCGGGCAAGACAATGCTTGCCCAACCGGTCGGTTTTGGCGCAACCTTGGGCACGTCAATGACTTGCACCAAGGCTCTCGCCCCATGACACCTGTCGGTTATCGGCGTCTCATCCTGACCCGCCATGCGAAATCGGACTGGGACAATCCCGGCGGCCCCGACTCGGAGCGGCCTTTGAATGCGCGCGGCCGACGGGCGGCGGTCAGCATCGGCGACTGGCTGGCCAGCCGCGGCTACGAGCCCGAGGAGGTGCTGTGCTCCCCGGCCCTGCGCACGCGCGAGACCTGGGACCTGGCGGAAACCGCGGTGCTGGAGACGCGGCCCGAGCTGCGCCTGGAAGCCGCGCTCTACGAGGCGACGCCGGAGGCGATGCTGCGGGTGCTGCGCAGCGCCGAGCAGCAGACGGTGATGATGATCGGCCACAACCCGGCCATTGCCAGCTTTGCCGCCATGCTGCCGGCGCGGGTGCCGGTCGAGCCGGCTTTCCGCCGCTTTCCGACCTCGGCGACGCTGGTGGTGGATTTCCAGCTCGACCAGTGGGCGGACCTGCAACCGGGCACCGGCAGCGTGCTGGATTTCGTCTGTTTCGAGGATTGAGGTGGTGTCGCGCCCGGCGGTATCCGGGCGCATGCCGGCCGCCCGCCCGCGACGCCCCGCAGCAGGGGGCGCGGGCCGCGGCCTGATTCAGTTGGTCTTCTGGCGCGGGCGGAAGGGCAGGGGCGCGACCGGAATGCCGTCCTCGATCAGCGCGCGGGCCTCGTCGAGGCGGGCCTCGCCATAGATGGCGCGGGTCGGGCTGCGGCCCTCGTGCATGGCGCGGGCCTCGGCCGGAAAGCGGGCGCCGACATAATCGGAACTGGCCTCGACCTGGGCGCGCAGCCGGGCGATGGCCTCGACCATCTCGGCCTCCGGGCGGGGCGGGGGCGCGGCCTCGGCAGGCTGGGCATTGGCCTTTTTCGGCACCGCCGGCGCCATCAGCGCCTTTTCCACCTCGGCCGAGCCGCAAAAGCCGCAGGCGACCTGTCCGGCGGCATTCTGCGCGTCGAAAGCCCGGGCGGAACGAAACCACCCTTCGAATTCATGGCCCTGGTCGCAACGCAAGCTGTAGCGGATCATGGAAATTTCCCCGGTTCACCCCATCATATCGGGGTTGCGGGCCCGTGCTGCAAGGTCCGTCAGCCGGGCCAGCAGCGGCGCCGGGTCACCGGCGCCGGCATCCAGCACCGCCCGCGCCGCCCGGCCCATGGCGCGCAGGCGGCAGGGGGTCAGGCCGGCCACGGCCGCGTCCCAGTCCGCCGGCACCGCCTGCGCCGCCCCGGCTGCGGCCAGCGCCGCATAGTCGGCGGCGGCGGTGGCGACATTCGGCCCGTGCAGGATGGCGCAGCCATGCCCTGCCGCCTCCCAGGGGGAATGGCCGCCGGTGGCGTCGAAGCTGCCGCAGATCAGCGCCGTGCCGGCGGCGCGGTACCACAGCCCCATCTCGCCCATGCTGTCGGCCAGCAGCAGCGGCGACTCGGCCCCGGCTCCCTGCGAACGGCGGGCGAAGTCCGGCAGCCGGCGGGCGAGGGGCTGGAACCGCTCCGGGTGGCGCGGCGCCCAGATGATGCGCAGATCCGGCCGGCGGGCGCGCAGCCGGGCGAGGGCGGCCAGCAGGCCGGGCTCCTCGCCCTCGTGGCTGGAGGCGATCAGCAGCGTGGCGTCGCGCTGCGCCGAAGGTTCGGGCGGCACCACGCTGCGCGGGCCGATCAGCTTGAGGTTGACCGGCGGCGTCAGCACCCGCGGGTTCAGGCCCAGCCCGACCAGCCGCCGGCCGGCCGCCGCATCCTGCGCCGAGGCCAAGACCACCCGGCCCAGCGCCGGTCCGATCAGCCCCGGAAGCCGCGCCCAGCGCGCCGCCGAGCGCGGCGACAGCCGCGCGCCGATGATCGCCTGCGGAATGCCGGCCTCGGCCAGCGCGGCCGAGCGGTTGGGCCAGATCTCGGCCTCGATGCTGATCGCCAGCGCCGGCCGATAGGCGGCCAGAAAGCGCGCTACAGCGCCCGGCACGTCCAGCGGCGCCAGCATCGCCGGCACCCCCAGCCCTGGGCCAGCGCCCGGCCGGTGGTGGAATTGGCGGTGACGATCAGCGGCAGCCGCGCGGCCAGTGCCTCGACCACCGGCCTGGCCGAGGCCAACTCGCCCATCGAGGCGCCGTGCAGCCATACCGCCCCCGGCCGGGCCGCGGGCAGGTCCAGCGCCAGCCGCTGGCGCCAGTCCGGCCCGGCCAGCGGCGCCGCCAACCGCAGCGCCGCGCCCAGCAGGAGGGAGCCGGCACGATAGATCATCGTCTGCCCCTCTGCCTTCCGCGCCATTGTTGCGAGCATGCTGCCATCGGCCTCCCCCTAACGGCGGTGGCCGCCGCGATCAAGTCGCGGGTTAAAGCAGCAGGTTCGGCAGGAAGGTCACCAGCGCCGGGACATAGGTCAGCAGCATCAGCACCCCGATCAGCGCCAGCAGGAAGGGCAGGAAGGCGCGGGCGAAATCCTCGACGCTGCAGCGGGTGATTGACAGTACGGTGAACATCACCGTCCCCACCGGCGGCGTCAGCGAGCCGATGGCGGTGTTGAACACCAGCACCACGCCCAGATGCACCGGGTCGATGCCCAGGGCGCGCGCCACCTCCAGCAGCAGCGGGCCGAGGATGACGATGATCGCCAGCCCCTCGAACACCGTGCCCAGAACCAGCAGGCCAAGGTTGATGACCAGCAGCACCACCGCCGGGTTGTCGGAGATCTGCATCAGCAGCCCGATCAGCGCCTGCGGCACCTGCTCCAGGCTGAGGATCAGCGAGAACACCGAGGCCGAGGCGACGATGAACATGACGCTGGCGGTGATGGTGGCCGATTCGGCCAGCAGGTCGCCGACCTCGCTCCAGCGCAGCCCGCGATAGACCAGCGTGCCGACCAGAAAGGCATAGACCGCGGCGACGGCGCCCAGCTCGGTGGGCGTGAACAGCCCGCCGCGCAGGCCGAAGATCAGCGCCACCGGCATGGCCAGCGCCCAGAAGGCGGCCTTGCCCTCGTGCAGGATCTCGCGGCGGCTGGCGCGGGCGGTGCGGGCCGGGGCCAGCTGCATCCGCGCCGCCGTCCAGCGCACGGTCGCCATCAGCACCACGGCGATGACCAGCGCCGGGATGACGCCGCCGACGAACAGCTTGCCGATCGAGGTATCGGTCAGCAGGCCATAGACGATCAGCGCGATCGAGGGCGGCATGATCGGCGCGATCAGCGACGAGGCCGCCGAGATCACCGAGCCATAGGCGTTGGAATAGCCGTGCTTGCGCATCACCGGCACGATGGTGCGCGCGTCGATGGCGGCATCGGCATTGGCCGAGCCGGACATTGCGCCCATGAAGACCGAGTTCAGCACCGCGATCTGCGCCAGCCCGCCGCGCCAGTGGCCGACCAGCGTGTCGCAGAAGCCATAGAGACGCTCGGCGATGCCGCCCCGCGCCATGGCGGCGCCGGCGACGACGAAAAGCGGGATCGCCAGCAGCGGAAAGCTCTCCAGTCCCGAGGACATGCGTTGGGCGACGATGCTGGCCATCATCGGGTTCTGGGCGAAATAGGCCATGGAGGCGCCCAGCATGACGAAGCCGATGGGCAGGCCCAGGACCAGCAGCAGCAGGAAGGCAAGGCTGGCGATGATCATTCCCGGCCCTCCCGCAGGCGCGTGGCGATGTCGATGAGGCTTTGCAGGATGATCAGCGCCATGCCCGCGGCCAGCAGGGCGGCGACGATCCATTTCGGCCAGCCCAGCGACAGGAATTTCGTGAAGCGCGCGGTCGAGATCTGCGCCCAGGCGGCGCGGATGACGCCGCCGGCGATCAGGATCACCGCGATGTCGCTGGCCAGCCGCGCCCGGATCTGGCCACGCGGCGACAGCCGGTCGGCGAAAAAGCTGACCCCGAACAGCTGCCGCTCGCGCGCGGCGCCGGCCAGTCCCAGCCAGACCGCCGCCGCCAGCAGCACGATGGCGAGGTCATGCGCCCACAGGATCGAGGTGGCGAACAGGTTGCGCGCCAGCACGTCGCCCAGCACGATCAGCACGAGCGCGCCGATCATCAGCGCCGGAAGGGTGATGCCGAAAAAGCGGATGACGCCCTGCAGGATGCGCATGGACTGGTCCCCCTGATGCGGGCGCGGGCCGCAGGGGCCCGCGCGCGGCCTCGATCACTCGCCGGTGGCGGCGGCGCGGACCTGATCGTAAAGCCCCTCCGGCCAGTCGGGGAAGCTGGTATAGAACACCGCGGTCTTTTCGCGATAGGCGGGGATGTCGGCCTCGTGGAAGGTGACGCCCTGGGCCTCGAACTCGGTGCGGATCTCCTGCTCCAGATCGGCCGAGAGCTGCGCAAGCTGGTTGCCGCCGAGGCGGAATTCCTCCAGCAGGATGGCGCGGTCGCCCTCGCTCATCGACTGGAAGGCGGCCTCGCTCATCACCCAGCCGGTGAACAGGTTGAAATGCCCGGTCAGGGTGATGTGCTTGGCGACCTCCTGCCAGCCCGAGGCGCGCAGGCCGGTGAGCGGGCTTTCCGCCGCCGAGACCACGCCCTGCGACAGCGCCGAATAGACCTCGGCGGCCTCGACGGTGGTGGCGACGACGCCCAGCGGCTCGAAGGTCTTCAGCCAGGCATCGACCGGCGGCACCCGTATCCGCACGCCCTTGAGGCGATCGGGATTGCCGTAATCCTCGTTGCCGATCATGTGGCGCGGGCCGTCGAACCAGTTCAGCGCCACAACGCGGATGCCGGCATTGTCGGCCAGCCGGTCGTAATAGCCCTGCATCAGGGGCGAGAAGGCCAGCCGTTCGGCCTCCTCGTTGTTCTCGACGATGAAGGGCCCCTCGACGATGGAGAGTTCCGGCACCCCGAAGGTGGACAGGAACGAGGCCGAGGTGAAGGTCATCACCGGTAGCCCCTGGCTGGCCTGCTCGATCGAATCGGTGGTCGAGCCGAGCTGCCCGGAGGGGAAGCCCTGGAAGGTGATGCGGCCCTCGGTGCGCTCGGTCACGCGCTCGGCGGCGGCCATGGCGCCCTTCCAGGATTCGCTGGTGGGCGAATTCACGGTGGCGATGCGGATGGTCAGCTCCTGCGCGCCGGCGATGCCGGCCAGCAGGGTCAGGGTGGCGGCGGCCGCGGCCAGCCGGGTGCGGCGAATCAGGGTCATGGTCTCCTCCGTTGGGTCAGGTGGTCTGGTCAGGTCCGTGCGGCCCGGCTCTGTCCGGCCGGCACCGCGATGCCTTCCGGGGCGGTCACGGGGCCGGGCGCCGGGCGGGTGGTGGCGTAGATCTGTTCGATGGTCAGCGCGCTGCCGAGGTCGATCTGCATCGGCACGCCATGGCCGAAGGCGCCGGGCGACAGGCAGGTCTCGGCGGCGGCGCGGGCGGCGGCGCGCAGCAGTTCCTGCGGGACCTCGCCGCGCAGCAGCCCGACCAGGGTGCGGGCGATGAAGGTGTCGCCGGCGCCCAGGGTGTCGACGGGCACCACCGGCTCGGCCGGGGCCTCGACCACGCCCTCCGGCCCGGCCAGCAGCGCGCCCTCGGCCCCGCGGGTGACGATGGCCCAGGTGGCGCCGTGGCGCAGCGCGGTCGCCGCCAGCGCCAGCGCCCGGTCGCGGTCCAGTTCGCCGCCCGAGAAACCGGCCAGATAACAATGCGGTGCCAGCCGGGCGATGCGGTCCTCGTCATGCGCGGTGGCGAAGTCGTAGGAGATGCGGGTCAGCGCGGCCAGGGTCGGCAGCCAGGCGTCGATATGGCTGGAGCGGCCGGTATGGACGGCATCGGCGCCGCGCATCCAGTCGAGATCGGCCGGGCCGGGGGCAATGATCGACACGCCCAGATTGGCGCCGACGAAGCGGCGTTCGCCCCCCTCGGTGGCGATCACGCAATAGGCGGTCTGGCCGGGCAGGAAACGCAGCAGCCCGGTTTCCACCCCCTCGGCGGCCAGCGCGTCGCGGATGGCGCGGCCGGCCGGGTCGTCGGCGACGGCGCCGGCATAGGCGGTCACCGCGCCGAAGCGGCGGGCGAAGACGGCGTGATTGACGCAATTGCCGCCGGGATACATCAGCGCGGGGCCGCGATAGCAGTCCACGACATTGTCGCCGAAGGCGAGGATGCGGGGGATCGGCGCGGGATCGGAATCTCGGGTCACGTCGGGCCTCGGGGCAGGGGTTATGAGAACGCTCGCACAAGCGTCACGATCCTGTCAACCTTTGCTTGACCGGCGGCGGTGATTTCGATAATACATCATATGACATCATGTACACCCGGAGCCGTCATGTCCCTTCCCGACCGTTTCCACCCGCAGGTTGCCGCGGCGCTTGCCGCCATCGACGCCAGGGCGCTGCGCCATGTGTTCTTTGTGGCCTGCGGCGGCTCGCTCTCGATCATGTATCCGGCGAAATTCCTGTTCGACCAGCATGTCGCCCTGCCTTCGGACGTGTACAACGCCGCCGAATTCACCGCCCGCGCGCCGCTGCTGCTGGGCAAGGACACGCTGGTGGTGCTGTGCTCGATGACCGGGACCACCAAGGAGACCGCGGCGGCGGCGGAATTCGCCCGCGCCCGCGGCGCGCAGACCATCGGCCTGACCGTCGAGCCGGATTCGCCGCTGGGCCGCGCCGTCGATTTCCCGGTGAAGTTCGAGGCGCCCTATACGACCGGAGTGCCGATTGACGCCCGCGACAGCAACTATGCCTGCATCTATCAGATCGTCATCGGCCTGGCCGCGGCCACCGGCGGCGAGGACCTGACCGCGCCGCTGATCGACAGCCTGGGCAACCTGCAGGCGGCCATCGACCGCGCCCAGGACAGCTTTGCCCCGCTCTGGGACCGCTATGCCGACCGTTTCGCGCGCCAGGACGTGATCTATACCATGGCCAGCGGCGCCAGTTGGGGCGCGGCCTATTCCTTCGCCATCTGCGTGCTGATGGAGATGCAGTGGATCAACAGCCAGGCGATCCATGCCAACGAGTTCTTCCACGGCCCCTTCGAGGTGCTGGACAAGGACCGCTGCTACATCCTGCTCAAGGGTCTCGACAGCACCCGCGCGCTGGAGGAACGCGCCGAAGCCTTCCTGCACCGCTTCGGCTCGGCCGAGAACATCCTGGTGCTGGATGCCGCCACGCTGGACCTCGACGGCATCGACCCGCGCTTCCGCGGCAATGTCGCGCCGCTGATCTTCTTCGACTGCCTGTGGCGCTTCATCTACAAGGTCGCCGAGATCCGCCAGCAGGTGATGCTGGACGGCCGCCGCTACATGAAGAAGCTCAGCGACTACTGATGGCGGGGGGCGCGCAGGATGTCGTGCCGCTCTATGAGCAGGTGCGGCGCCGGCTGCTGGCCGAGATCGACTCGGGGCGGCTGCCGGAGGGCAGCTTTCTGCCGCCCGAGGCCGAGCTTTGCGCCGTCCATGGCGTCAGCCGCATCACCCTGCGTCGCGCCGTGGGCGAGCTGTGCGCCGAGGGGCGGCTGATCCGGCAGCAGGGCCGCGGCACCCTGGTGGCGCCGCGCAAGATCACCCAGAGCATCACGCTGTCGGGCTTTTCCGACATCATCGAAGGGCTGGGTCGCCGCCCCGGCCACCGCATCCTCGCGCAGGAGACGGACGCGGCGGCGCCCGATGCCCTGGCCGCCGCGCAGCCGGTCCGCTTCGAGCGGCTGCTGGAGGTGGATGCGCGGCCGATGACGCTGGAGTTGCTGTGGTTCGATGCCGGGCGCTTTCCGGCCGCGGTCGAGGCGGTGGCGGCGGGGGATTCGTTCTTCGCCGCGCTGCGGCAACAGTACGGGCTGGTGCCGGCCGGGGCCGAGCGGCGCATCGACGTGGGCTTTGCCAGCGGGGCCGAGGCCGCCGTGCTGGCCATCACCCCGGCCCAGCCGGTCTATCGCATGGAAAAGACCGTGTTCGACGCCGAAGGCCGGCCGCTCTCGCTGTCGCGGCTGGTCACGCCTTGCCATCTGGTCACGCTGACCCTGCGCAGCTGACGTTCCGAGGGGGATCGCCCATGAAGATGTTTGACTCCGATGCGGTGCATGCCGCCTTGCCCTGGCCGATGCTGATGGAGGCGCTGTGGCAGGCGCATCGCGGCCCGGCGCCGCTGGTCGACGGTCTGGTCCAGAGCGACCCGGCCGGCAGCGGCAACCAGTTCATCAGCCTGCCGGCCTGGCTGCCGGGCGGGCCGATCGCGGTCAAGCTGGTCGGGGTGTTTACCGGCAACGAGCATCTGACCCCGCCGCAGCCGAACGTGCAGGGGCTGGTGGCGCTGTTCGACGGCGCCACCGGCGCGCCGCTGCTGGTCGCCGACGGCGCGGCGATGACCGCGCGCAAGACCGCCGGCGATTCGGCGCTGGGCGCGCGGCTGCTGGCGCGCGAGGATGCCGGGACGCTGCTGATCGTCGGCGCCGGCGGCCTTGCCCCGCATTTCGCCCGTGCGCATCTGGCGGCGCGGCCCGGCCTGCGCCGGGTGCTGATCTGGAACCGCACCCCGGCCAAGGCCGAGACCGTCGCCGCCGGCCTGCGCGCCGAGGGCGTCGATGCCGCCATGGCGCCGGATCTGGATGCGGCGGTGGCCGCGGCGGACGTGATCTCCTGCATCACCATGTCCGACCGGACGCTGGTGCGCGGCGCGCTGCTGCGGCCCGGCGCGCATCTGGATCTGGTCGGCGCCTACATGCCCACCATGCGCGAGACCGATGACGCGGCGCTGACCCGCGGCCGGCTGTTCGTCGACACCCGCCACAACCTGAACCAGACCGGCGACATCGCCCAGGCGCTGGCCTCGGGCGCGATCACGCCGGCGGCGGTGGTGGGCGACCTCTACGATCTGGCGCAGGGCCGCGCCCAAGGCCGGCAATCGGAGGCGGAGATCACGGTCTTCAAGAATATCGGCGGCGCCCATCTGGACCTGTTCACCGCCGCCGCGCTGGCCGCCGCCGCGGCCTGAGCCGCCGCCCCGCCGGGGGCCGCGCGGCCGGCGCGCGCCCTAGGTGCCCTCGGCCAGCACCCGCGACAGGAAGGCCCGCGTGCGCTCGTGGCGGGGATTGGACAGCACCGCGGCCGGGTTGCCCTGTTCGACGATCACGCCGCCATCCATGAAGATCAGGTGATCGGCCACCTCGCGGGCAAAGCCCATCTCATGGGTGACCACCACCATGGTCATGCCCTCGCGCGCCAGCTGCCGCATCGCCGCCAGCACCTCGCCGACCAGTTCCGGGTCCAGCGCCGAGGTCGGCTCGTCGAACAGCATCAGGTCGGGATGCATCGCCAGCGAGCGCGCGATCGCCGCCCGCTGCTGCTGGCCGCCGGAAAGCTGCGCCGGGTAGAAATGCGCCCGCTCGCGCATGCCGACCTTGTCGAGCAGCGCCATCGCCTCGGCCTCGGCCCGGGCGCGGGGCAGGCGCTTGACGATGATCGGCGCCTCGGTGACGTTCTGGAGCACCGTCTTGTGCGGGAACAGGTGGAAGCCTTGGAACACCATGCCCATGCGCTGCCGCTGGCGGGCCAGCTCGTCAAAGCCCATCTCGTAGAGGCGGTCGCCCTTCCAGCGCACCCCCACCGGCTCGCCATGCAGGAACACGGCGCCGCTGGTCGGCACCTCCAGATGGTTCAGACAGCGCAGCAGCGTGCTCTTGCCCGAGCCGGAGGGACCGACGATGCAGGTCACGTCGCCCTGATGGACCTCCATGTCGATGCCGCGCAGCACCTCCAGATTGCCGAAGGACTTGTGCAGGCGCTCGACCCGGAGCAGCGGTTCGCTCATGCCCGGCCCTCCGTCATGGCGGCCGACTGGCGGGCAAAGGGATTCAGCCCCAGCCGCTCGCGCAGCCCGCGCCGGGCGGGGCGATGGGCGCCGGGCACCGATTTCAGCCGCTGCTCGATGCCGTGCTCGGCCACGGTCAGGGCGGTGGTCAGGATCAGGTACCAGATCGTCGCCACGACCAGCAGCGGCACGGTCTGATAGGTGCGCGCATAGACCATCTGCGCCGAATAGAGCAGGTCGGGCAGTGCCAGCACCGAGACCAGCGAGGTGAATTTCAGCATCGAGATGGTGTCGTTGCCGATCGGCGGCAGCACGATGCGCAGCGCCTGCGGCAGCACGATGCGGCGCAGGCTCTGGCCGCGGGTCATGCCCAGGGTGGCGGCGGCCTCGTGCTGGCCCTGGCTGACCGCCTGGATGCCGGCGCGGATGGTCTCGGCGGCATAGGCGCTCTCGGTGAAGGCGAGGCCGAGGATGGCGGCGCTGAACGGGGTGATCAGCAGGTTGGTGTCCCAGGACCACAGCTTGGGGCCGCCGAAGGGAATGCCGATCTGCAATTGCGGCAGCAGCAGCGCCAGATTGTACCAGAAGATCATCTGCACCAGCGGCGGCACGCCGCGGAAGAACCAGATCCACAGCCAGCTGACGCCCTGGAAGACCGGGCTGGAGGACAGCCGCATGATGCCCAGCACGATGCCGAGGGCCAGGCCCAGCACCATCGCCAGCACCGTCAGCAGCAGGGTCATGCCCAGCCCCGACAGGATCTGCGGGCTGAGGAAATATTCGGCCACCACCCGCCATTGCATGTTCTTGTTGGTGACGAGGATCTGGATGAAGGCGAGCCCCAGCGCCGTCAGCACCGCGCCGCCCGCCCATTGCCCGTAGCGGGGCAGGGGGATCGGCCTCACGTCATGGATCGAGGGGCGGTTCGGTCTTGTCTCGGCCATGTCCGGCCTCCGTAAACGGGCCGGGCCCCGGCATGGCCGAGGCCCGGCAAAGGGTCAGAAATCGGGGTTTTCCTCGGTGATCAGCAGCGCCGAGGTCAGCATGCCGGCATCGTCGAGGCCCCATTTCTTCATGATCTCCTGATAGGTGCCGTCGTCGATCATGGTCTGGATGGCATCGGTCATCACCTGGCCCAGCGGGTCGCCCTTGCGCACACCGATGCAGCTGTTGACCGCGCCCAGCACCAGATCCGACACCGCCAGGTCGCCGGTCTGCTTGGCCATGTAGCGCAGCTTGGCCTCGCTGCCGACATTGGCCTGCGCCCGGCCGGAGCGCACCGCCAGCTCGGCCTGGGCCTGGGTGCCGTGCATCTGCATGACGATCGGCTTGTCGGCGCAGGTCTCGGCGTTCAGTTTTTCCAGCAACTGGATGTCCCAGGCGCCGTTCAGCACCGCCACGGTCAGCCCGCAGACATCCGCCTCGGTCTTGATGTCGAGGCCGCTGTCGGCGGGATAGGCGAAGGCGGTGCCCAGCTTGCGCTGCGACACGAAATCCAGGGTCTTGAGGCGCTCGGCATTGGTGCCGAAGGAGGAAAAGCCGGCATCGAAGCGGCCGCCGATCAGGCCGGGAATGATCGGGTCGAAACCGGTGGCCTCGTAATGGAACGGCACCCCCAGCCGGTCCTCCATCTCGCGGGCGATGTCCACCGACCAGCCGGCCAGTTCGCCGTTCTCGTCGACGAAGACATCGGGCGCCCAGTCGTTGAACACCGCGACCTTGACGCCGTTGTCCTTGTATTGCTGGGGCAGCGCGTCATGCAGCGCCGGGATCATCTCGGCCAGCGCCGGCATCGCCAGCAGGGCGGACAGCGCAAGTCCGCCAAAAGCGTGTTTCAGCATAGAACCTCCTCCATGTTGCGGCACGCTCTCTCCCTGCGCGCCCCGCCCGCAAGGCGGTTGACAGGCTGCATCTGCGAGCGTTCTCATAACAAGCACGCGAACCACCCCCTCCGTCAAGGGGGCAGGCCGGTCCATCGGCAAAGATTGTCTGCCGGCGCCGGCCGCATTAGGGGAGGGGGAAACCA
Organism: Paracoccus sp. (in: a-proteobacteria); assembly: GCA_040392885.1. Classification (GTDB taxonomy): domain Bacteria; phylum Pseudomonadota; class Alphaproteobacteria; order Rhodobacterales; family Rhodobacteraceae; genus Paracoccus. Next base: position 18,326 of record JBEBVF010000050.1, read on the forward strand.
TGGAAGGGGCAGGCAGGTGGCGATGAAGCCGCGCAGGACGATTGCGGATGTGGCGCGGCTGGCCGGGGTCTCGACCGCCACCGCCGGCCGGGTGCTGGGCGGCTACGGCTATGCCGCCGAGGCCACGCGCGAGCAGGTGCTGAAGGCCGCGCATGAACTGGGCTATCGCCCGAACGCGCTGGCGCGCAGCCTGATCACCGGCAAGACCCGCACCGTCGGCGTGGTCACCGGCGACATCCAGAACGCCTTCTATGCCTCGATCCTGCGCGGGATTTCCGACGTGCTCGGCCAGCACGGCTTCGGCCTGCTGATCACCAACAGCGACGAGAACCTGGAGCAGGAGGTGCGCGCGGTCGAGCTGCTGCTGGAAAAGCAGGTGGACGGGATGATCGTCTCGCCCTGCGACACCCGCGGGGCGCAGCATCTGCGCGGGCTGGCCGCGGCCGGGGTGCAGCTGGTGCTGATCGACCGCGCCGTGGCCGGGCTGGAGGTGGACCGGGTGCTGACCGACAATGTGGCGGCGGCCGAGCATTCGGTGGCGCAACTGATCGCCGCCGGCCATCGCCGCATCGGCATCGTCGCCGAACTGGTCGGCGAGCCGCGCGGCCAGGTCGCCGATTTCATCCGCCGCGTCCAGCGCGGCACCCTGACCGCGGCCGATCCGCTCTATCCCAGCTGGCAGCGGCTCTGGGGCTATGTCCGCGCCCATCAGGCGGCGGGGCTGGCGGTGGACCCGGCGCTGATCCGCCGCGCCGGGGTCTATGCGCCCGACGCGGCGCGGGTGCAGACGCATCTGCTGCTGGACCTGGCGGCGCCGCCGACGGCGCTCTTCGCCACCGATGGCACCATGTCCGAGGGGGTGGTGCGGGCGCTGTCGGATCGCGGCCTCGACCTGCCGCGCGACCTGTCGCTGTCCTGTTTCGACGATCTCGACTGGATGGGCTTCTATCGCCCCGGCATCACCACCGCCGCCCAGCCGCGGCTGGCGATGGGCGAGGCGGCCGCGCATCTGCTGATGGAGCGTATCGACGGCGCCACCGTGCCCTTTCGCAGCGTGGTCCTGCCCGCCGAACTGATCCGCCGCGGCTCGGTGGCACCGCCGGCGTGAAGGGCGGCGCTGGTTCCGGCACTGGAGCGCGTCCGGCGGCCTTGTGCGGTATTGCGGCGTGGCGGCGCCGGTCGAGCTGATCTGTTATGGTTCGTGGCGGTGGCTTGAACGCCCGCTTCTGTGGTGGTGAGAACGCTTTCAATGCGACGGCCGGTGTGCGTGGGGGATACTGGGGTCAGGAGAGAGCTGCGACGCTGGCGGAGCAGTGGCGGCAAGCCGGGGCGCAACTGCCTGAAAAGACTTGGAGGCGGGGATGGAATCGAACCGGTCTTCACGGATTTGCAATTCTGTCCCGGTTGCTGAAAGCAAAGGCAAGCTCTGTAAACATCCCTGCTTTGTTCACATTTATGGATCAATGGCTTACGTTTCGAGGGTAAACGGCTCGGCCGATGCAACTGGCCGCAACCCTGTCTATGAGGGGGTGTCGGTATGAGTCACGAAGCGACGATCTGGGTGATCAGGGGCGTCACAATTGATGACGCAGGTGTCCCGTAGTTCCGGGCTTTGCCTGTGCAAAAGAAAACCGCCGGTGGAGCTGGCACTCCATCCGACGGCACTGTCAAAGGTCTTCTGACAAAAGAATATGTCACAGCTTCCCGCCGTGCAACCTCGTGGGGAGGTGCGGCATGAGCTGGAAGGTTGCGAATCTTTGCGCCGGGCGGCGCTTCGGCAGTCCGGTACGAAAGCAGATCATCATGTTTCTGGCCGACAAGGCCAGCGATGACGGGTCTGGCATCTGGTGTTCCAAGGGAACGATCCAGCGGCATACCGAGCTTGGTGAACGGCGAGCGTCGGGTCTAGGTAGTGGAACTGGTCAAAATAGCCACAGCGATGGGATAGACCCTCGCGATATTGTTCAGATCGTGAGAGATGCTGAGGAGCATTGAGGCCCGTAAAATGGAACTGCAGGCACGTTTTGGGGGATATCCATGAAAATCTCTGCCATGATTGCGTAAGCCGTGGGGGTGCTGGGCGGCTTGGCCGCTGTTTCCGCCCCCAGCATCCGGCTGGAGGGCTCCGAGAAAATACCGAGAATATGCCGAGGCGTGCCGCTATGGGTGATATTGATTCGATGTGTGGTGGGCGCCTCACGGCATCGCATCTGCGTATCTCGTGAGCGCCACCGTTCGTCCATGACGAGGCGACCTGCGAAGGTGACTGTTGCAAACGGGCGAGAGCGGGTTGACAACAGCTCGGAGAGCGGCGAATCCGTAGACAATACATAATATTGCGATCCGAAAGGATATTGGGGCGCTCGGCAAGGTTGTTTTTAGTCTTCGGATTGTAAAATGCGGTGAATTTCGGATTCTCGGTATCGTAATTCTCCCCTTGTCCATTCAGATCACCCGAATCCTAAGAAAGCGCTGGTTTGCGGGTGGGAGCAGTTCTGCCCCAAACGCTGATAATACTCGTTGCTCGAATCATTGCCAGGCAATAGCCTGCGACTAGGGGAGTGAAGATTTTGAAATACTATGCGCATACGGGTATTCGTGAGGATCGAAGCGATTGGCAATTGCTGGCCGACCATCTCGAAAATACGGCTGCTCTGGCTGCCGAGCGAGCTGCACCCCTCGGGTTGCGGGCGGCGGCGTATATGGCTGGCCTTTTCCATGACTTTGGCAAATATGACCCCGCCTTTGATCGCATCCTGTCCGGCGAAAAATTGCGTGTGGATCATTCGACCGCTGGGGCTGCCCTGCTGCATGCCCGGACGCCCGCCGGTTTGCGACCAATTTCTGAAGTGATCGGCCGCGGGGGCGTGGATAGAAACAGCAGCAGGCCCCACTGTTTCACGGCCGACCGGGAGTCGCCCCCTTCGCGGGGGCGTGGATCGAAACAAACGATACGTAATCACCTGCGGCAAGCTGCGCGTGCAGGTCGGCGATGGCGCGTTCCCCTTCCTCCCGGACGGTTGCCAGTTCCCGGGCAATCGCGGCGCGGATGGTGTCGGATCGAGCCATGACCAACGACCTCGAAACGCAGATCGCCGAACTGCGGCAACGGCGTTGGGCGGGACAGGAGGATGCCGAGGTTGAACTGGATCGCCTGAAAGCCGAACTTTCTAAGCATGTCCAAGACATCAGGCGAGATCGGCAGGCCAGTTGTCGGAGTTTCGATCCATGCCCCCGCGAAGGGGGCGACATTGGCCTCGTAGCTCTCGAAGAACGTCTCGTCGTTTCGATCCACGCCCCCGCGAAGGGGGCGACGTTATACCCTTGCCGGGCAGTGGGATCGAGATTGAGCACAGCGTCGAGACGGTGGGCATCGAACTGGCGAGCCTAGCCTCCGAATGCGATGCGGTGCGGGCGGAGTTGGAGCGCTTCGCCGCCCCGAGCGACCGCCTCGGTATCCGGTTGATCGAGACCCGGACCCAGCCGATCATCGTCGTGCCCCGGGGCAGGAAATCCGCCTCTCGCGCGCCGCGGGCCTGCATGAACTGGCCCGCTACAATGGCCGGATGTATCGGCCTTCACGCGCTGCGCTATCGCGGTGTGCAGGAACTGGCGAGGCGCAGGAGAAGCGGTAATGAACGGAACGGGACCAGAACGGGAATCTGATACCCTTTATGATACCCTGGCAGGGCAACAGGAGGTGAAGTCATTGAAAAATTTGGAGGCGGGT
>JBEBVF010000051.1:0-21955 GCA_040392885.1 Paracoccus sp. (in: a-proteobacteria)
TCCGGCCCCAATGCGACGCCGACCGGCCGGCCATAGGCCAGCGCCTCGTCCTCGGAGAGGAAGCCGGAGAGGATGTCGCGCGCCGGGCCGCTCGGGGCGCCATTCGCGAAGGGCACGAAGATCAGCTTGTAGCCGCTCAGCTTCGAGCGGTTCCACGATCCGTGCTGGCCGATCACCATGCCCGCGCCGAAGCCCGGCAGGGTGCCCTCCGGCATCCAGCACAGGCCGAGCGACGCGGTATGCCCGCCAAGGGCATAATCCGGCGTAATCGCCCGGGCGACCATGTCCGGGTCCTGCGGAACCCGGTCGTCCACCGTCCTGCCCCAATAGCAATAGGGCCAGCCGTAGAAACCCCCGTCCTCGACCGAGGTGAGATAGTCGGGCGGCGTCTCGTCCCCCAGACCGTCACGCTCGTTCACGACGGTCCAGAGCTTGCCGGACACCGGCGCCCACGCCATGCCGACGGGATTGCGCAGGCCGGAGGCAAAGATGCGCGCCTGCCCCGAGGCCAGATCCAGCTCCCAGATCGCCGCGCGGCCTTCCTCGGCCTCCATGCCCTGGTCGCCGATGTTGGAAAGCGAGCCGACCCCGGCATAAAGCTTCGTGCCGTCTGGAGAAACGATCAGGCTGCGCGTCCAGTGGCCCTGCGGCTTGAACGCCAAAAGCGTCTCGCCGCTGCCCGACAGCGCGGTATTGCCGGGCATATAGTCGAAGACCTTGATCCCGTCGGTATTGCCGAGATAGAAGCGGTTTCCCACCAGGGCCATGCCGAAGGGCTGGTTCTGGTTCTCGACGAAGACCTCGCGGACCTCCGCCCGCCCGTCGCCGTTGGCATCGCGCCACAGGGTGACCCGGTTCGCACTCTCCCCGATCGCCTTGACGCGCCGCATGGTCGCGCGGGCCGCATGATCCATCAGGGTCTTCGGCGGCGTGCCCCGCGGCCGGGATTCCGCCACCAGAACGTCGCCATTGGGCAGGACCTCGATCCAGCGGGGATGCTCCAGCCCGGCGGCGAACGCATTGACCTGGAGGCCCGGCGCACAGGTCGGCACGCGGCCATCCTTCCAGCCTTCCGCCGCGGGCATCTTCAGGGTCATGATCCCCTGCTTGCGCGCCTGCGGAATCCGGGGATCCGCGCCAAAGGCCTGATGCGCAGGCGATCCTCTGCGCCGCCAAAAGGCGACCGTGCCGCCCACCAGCGCGGTTGCTCTTGCGATAAGATCCATGTCTGCACCTCTCTCCGATCGGCACAGCTTATCGGGGATGCCGGGGGAGTGACAGCCGCTTGGCATGGCGGCCGGATGGCGGCCGCATCATCGTCGCGGTGCCGTGGGGGATGGGTCGGCCACGGGTGGAGCGGGCCTTGGCGGGCGGTCAACGCTCGTTGCTGCCGCGCCATGCCGATTCCGAAGACGATCGTTCGTGCCCAGCGCAGCAAAACCTCAACCTGGCGAGATACTTCCTGACCAAGGCGCAGGGCGACAATGCCGACTGCGCCGGAGCCTGCTCCACATCGGGGCACCTGCAATACTTCTGCCGCCCCCTTCCCCCTCACCCCAGGCTGCGCAGCAGCGCCGGCGAGGGGATGCCGGTCGGCTCCTGGCCGATGCTGGCCTGATAGGCACCGATCGCGGCGCGGCTCTTGGGGCCCAGCACGCCGTCGGCGCCGCCGGTGTCGAAGCCGCGGGCGGTCAGCCGGCGCTGCAGCGCGATGCGGTCGGCCTTGGTCAGGCCGTTGGCATCGGGCGGGAAACTGCCCCGCAGCGGGCCGCCGCCGCCGATGCGGTCGGCCAGATGGCCGACGCCGATCGCATAGAGATCCGAGTTGTTGTAGCGCTTGATGGCCCGGAAATTGCCGGTCACCGCAAAGCGCGGGCCGCCGACCTGCGGCTGGATGATGCTGCCGCCGGCCGCGCCGCTGCCGACCTCGCTGCCCCAGCGCTGGCCGCGTGACCAGCCGCTGCGGGCCAGATAGGCGGCGGTGGAGGCCAGCGCGTCGGCCGGGTCCGCCGACCAGATGTCGCGGCGGCCGTCGCCGTTGAAATCAACCGCATAGGCCAGATAGGAGGTGGGAATGAACTGGGTATGCCCCATCGCGCCCGCCCAACTGCCGGTCATCCGCTCGGGGGTGATGTCGCCGCTTTGCAGGATGCGCAGGGCGGCGATCAGTTGCTGCTCGAAGAAGGCGCCGCGCCGGCCCTCATAGGCCAGCGTCGAGACCGCCGAGATCACCGGCACCTCGCCCCGACGCTCGCCATAGGAGCTTTCCAGCCCCCAGATGGCGGTGATGATGGTCGCATCGACGCCGTAGCGGCTCTCCAGCGCCGCGAGCAGGGCGCGGTGGCGGGCAAAGGCCTGCCGCCCCTTGGTCACGCGCTCGTCCGAGGCGGCGATGGACAGGTAATCCTCCAGCGAGCGGGTGGATTCGGGCTGGTCGCGATCGCGGGTGATGACGCCGGGCAGGAACCCGGCCGAGCGGAAGCCGGCGCGGAAGGTTGCGTCGGAAATGCCCTGCGCCGCGGCGCGGCCGCGGAACCCCGCCACCCAGGCATCATAGCCGGCATCCGGCACCGGGCGCAGGTCGTCGGGCAGCGGTGCCGGGCCGGTGGGGGCGCCCCCGATCAGCGCCGGGCCGCTGCAGGCCGAGAGCGCCAGCGCGCCGATGCCGAGGCCGAATTGCCGCCTGCCGATGATCATGTGCCTACCTCGCTGCCGGATTTGCGGTCAGGATAAGCAAGCCGCCCCGGATCGCAATCCCGCTCGACCGCCATGGGCAAGGTTCCCCCATCCGGGCCGGAGCCTGAGGGAAGATCGCTGACGCCCGGGGGAGCCGATGCCGGCCGGGCGAACCCCGTCAGTCTGCGAAGGGGGACGCGTCCGCGTGCCCCGCCGCGACGGGCGAAGGGGACGCGGCTCCTCCCGCAGGGAGGCGAATTTGCCGGCCGATGCCTGATGAACCGGAACACGAACGCGGCCCCGCGCGCAGGGAGACAATGCCTGACGGCAGGCAACCATATCGTCGGCCATCGACGCGTCCACTCGCACAGGGAGACGAAGGCCCAAGGGTGCCGAACGGCATCGTCATGATCTCGTCCCGGCGCAGCAGGCGAAGCGATGGAATCGGCCTGTGACGACCGGGGCTTCTCGCTTCCCGCGCGGCAGGCTGTCACACCGCCCTGTCATAGGGTGACTGCCCCCCCGTACAGGCCGGAACGGATCGCCGACTTCCGCCAAATATCTGCAAGCGCCCATTCTTTCCAACCTCAACCGCCGCCATCACGTCCCGGCCGCAACGAGGCCCGGAGCCGTCCGTGGTCCGCGCAACCGCCCTTCCCCAACCGTTGCACAATTGTCACCCGATGGCGCGCCAGGGCCACCACCCCTTTCCTGAGAATTTCTGTAGGCTATACCCGCTGCCCAGGACGACCCAGGAACGGCGTGCTTTCCCTCGCGCAGCCTCCCAGGAATGACCTTGCCCTCTCCGCCAAGCAGGTATTCCCATGATGCATGAAAGCATGTCGCGCGCCGGGCCTCGGCGCACCGGGCGCCCACTGCGCGCCGCCCTCCTCTCGCTCACCGCGCTGTCGCTGCCGGGGATGGCCCTCGCCCAGGGCACCGGCACCCATATCCTGCTGGATGCGATCACCATCACCGCCGGCGGCTTTGCCCAGACCGTGCGCGATGCCCCGGCCAGCGTCTCGATCATCACCGCCGAGGAGCTGGCCAAGGGCAGCTTCACCAGCCTCACCGACGCGCTGCGCGAGATCCAGGGCGTGGTGGCCACCGGCACCGCCAACGAGCAGGACATCTATATCCGCGGCCTGCCGGGCCAGTACACGCTGATCCTGGTCGACGGCAAGCGCCAGTCCACCCGCGATTCGCGCACCAACGGCAATGCCGGCGTCGAGCAGAGCTTCATCCCGCCGATCGCCGCCATCGAACGCATCGAGGTGGTGCGCGGCCCGATGTCCTCGCTCTACGGCTCGGACGCGATGGGCGGCGTCATCAACATCATCACCAAGCCGGTCTCCGATGTCTGGAGCGGCTCGGTCACCGCCGAGACCACGCTGCAGGACGAGGACGGGTTCGAGAACAGCCGGCAGCTGTCCTTCTATGCCTCCGGTCCGCTGGTGCGCGACACGCTGGGCCTGCAGATCTGGGGCCGCAAGTTCGACCAGGACGCCTCCTCCATCGCCGACGGTCCCTCGGCCTCGGACGATTACGACCTCGGCGCACGGGTGACCTGGGCCATCGACGACAACAACGAATTGCTGTTCGAGGCCGGCCGCACCCGCGTGAGCAGCGAGGATTACGACGGTCTCGCCTATCGCGACCATGACCGCGACCACTGGTCGATCACCCACAAGGGCCAGTTCGGCGGCCTGGCGACGGAATGGAGCTTTGCGCAGGAAATCGGCGAGCGCACCTCGTTCAGCCGCGGCGACCTGGTGTCGCCCTGGGAGGAAAGCGTCCGCTCGCCCGAGGTCCGCAACTCGGTTCTGGACGCCAAGGGCTCGCAGACCCTCGACTGGCACGGCAGCCACAACCTGACCTTCGGCGGCCAGTTCATCCGCACCACGCTGAAGGACCAGAACCCCGGCGCCCAGGCGCATCTGCCCGAGGCCGAGCGTTACGACGAGAAATTCTCGCTGGACGAATGGGCTCTCTATACCGAGGACGAGTGGCAGCTGCGCGACGACTTCAAGCTGACGCTGGGCCTGCGCTTCAGCCATCACGACCTCTATGGCGGCCATGTCACGCCGCGGATCTATGGCGTCTGGGATGCCACGCCCGCGCTGACCATCAAGGGCGGCATCTCGACCGGCTACCGCGCGCCCGACATCCGCACCATCACCCCGGGCTATGCCTATACCACCGGCGGCGGCAACTGCCGCAACAATACGCCGCCGTCCTGCGGCGTGATCCTCGGCAATGCGGAACTGGACCCGGAACGGACCACCAATTTCGAGCTGGGCGCGATCTACGAGGGGTCCGGCTTCACCGTCGGCGCCACCGCCTTCCACACCCGCTTCAAGGACAAGCTGCTGCAGGAGCGCACCGACGAGAAATGGACCGACGGCCCGCAATACCGCGCCGGGGATGGCAGCCTGCATTACTATGACATCTTCCGCAACTACAACGTCGACGAGGCCGAGATCAGCGGTCTGGAACTGACCGGCGACTGGGCGATCACCGACACGCTGTCGGCGCGGGCCAGCTATACCTATACCCGTTCGCGCCAGCAGAGCGGCGATTACCGCGGCTTCCCGCTGGCGCGCACGCCCGAGCACATGGCCAGCCTGCGCTTCGACTGGCAGACGCCGGTGGAGGGGCTGGATACCTGGCTGAGCGCCAATTACCACGGCTCCGAGATCAATTCCGGCCTGCGCATCGGCACCAGCGGCAGCCCGGTGGTGATCAACGGGGTGACGGGCTACAAATACTCGGCCTATCGCACCGTCGATCTGGGCGCCAATTACCGGCTGTCGGATCGCGCCACCCTCAGCGGCGCCGTCTACAACCTCTTCAACGAGGAAGTGCGCCAGGACGAATTCCGCAGCGTGATGGAGGGCCGCCGGCTGTGGATCGGTCTGACCGCCTCCTTCTGAAGCGCCGGACCGCCCGCTGATGCCCCCACGCCCCGCCGGTTCCCGCCGGCGGGGCGTCTTGCCGCCACGGGCAGGGTCCCGGCCCGCCCCCGCACTGGCACCGGACGCAACGGCGTGATGCTGCCCGGGCCCCGCCCCGACGGCCGGCGCGCCCCGGCCGAAACCGCTGCGGGCGGCTTGCGCCCCGGGCGGGTTCGGCATATCTGAGGGAATTAGTCGGCTTCGTCGCAACCACAGGCTGGAAGGGCAGATTTCCCGCCTCGGCAGCCCCGCGCGGCCCCCGCCATCCTGATGTCACCGGAAGGAAGACGGATGAACATTCGTCCGCATGAGAATGAGGGGCCGGGCTTGCCGACCGATCCCGACAGTTGCCTGTTCTCGTTCCGCGGCCCCCGCGCCGCCATGGCCGGCTGCGGCCCGGCGCGCCCGCTGCCGCGCGGCCCCGCCGCCTCGCTGGAGGCCCGGCTGGCCGCGATCCCGGAGGCGGAGGCGCGCCGCGAGCGGCTGGTGATCGGCGGGGCGCTGCCCTTCGACCGCGCCGATGACGACTGCCTGTGGCTGGCCACGGCGCATGAAGCCCCGGCCCCCGCCCCCGCGCCGCTGCCGCCGCCGGCCATCCGCACGCTGCGCCCCGAACCGGCGGCGGGCGATTTCGCCGCCGCCGTCGCCCGCGCCCTGCGCATCATGGCCGAGGAGCGGGATCGCCCCGACGCGCTGGCCAAGATCGTGCTGTCGCGGACCCTGGCCGTCGAGGCGGCGGCGCCGATTCCGATTCCGGCGGTGCTGGCACGGCTGGCGCAGGATGCCAGCGTCACCACCTTCCGCACCCGCCTGCCCGGCGGGCCGGACCAGGCGCTGATCGGCGCGACGCCGGAACTGCTGCTGCGCAAGGCGGGCGGGCGCGTCGCCTCCTGGCCGCTGGCGGGCTCGGCCCCGCGCAGCGCCGATCCGCAGGCCGACCGCGCCGCCGCCGAGGCGCTGGCGCGTTCGGACAAGGACCGGCGCGAGCATGCCTTCGTCGTCGAATACATCCTCGACACGCTGGCGCCGTTCTGCACCCGGCTGGAGCGTCCGGAGGGCCCCTCGCTGACCCATACCCGCAGCATGTGGCACCTGGGCACCCGCCTGACCGGGCAGCTGCGCGATGCCGCCATGCCGGCCGTGCTGCTGGCGGCGCGCCTGCACCCGACGCCGGCGGTCTGCGGCGTGCCCGCCGCCCGCGCCGCCGCGCTGATCCGCGAGCTGGAGCCGCGCAGCCGCGGCTTTTATGCCGGCGCCGTCGGCTGGAGCGATGCGCAGGGTGACGGCGCCTGGTTCGTTGCCATCCGCTCGGCCGAGATCCGCGGCCGCCATGCCCGGCTGCATGCCGGGGCCGGGGTGGTGCGCGGCTCGGACCCGATGGCCGAGGCGGCCGAGACCGGCGCCAAGTTCGGCGCCCTGCTGGCCGCGCTCGGCCTGCCGCGCGAGGCCGGCATGGCCGGCGTCACCCCGACCGACTGACCGCAAGAGACCAAGGAGACGGCCGATGGCCCTGCCCCGCATCCCCGCCTATGCGCTGCCCGATTCCGTGCCGCAGGCCCGGCCCGACTGGCGCCTCGATCCCGGCCGCGCGGCGCTGCTGGTCCATGACATGCAGCGCTATTTCTGTCGCGCCTTCCCGGAGGCGGGCGCGCCGCTGGCCCCCGCCATCGCCCATATCGCCCGGCTGGCGGCGGCGGCGCGCGCCGCCGGCATCCCGGTCTTCTACACCGCCCAGCGCGGCAACCAGTTCCGCCCCGATCGCGGCCTGCAGGCGGATTTCTGGGGGCCGGGCATGGAGGCCCGCCCCGAGCATGAGGAGATCCTGCCGCAACTGGCGCCGCAGCCGGGCGATCAGGTGCTGGTCAAGCACCGCTACAGCGCCTTCCAGCGCTCGAACCTGGCGCATCTGATGCGGGCGCGCGGCCGCGACCAGCTGATCGTGACCGGGATCTATGCCCATATCGGCTGCCTCGCCACCGCGGCCGAGGCGTTCCAGCGCGACATCCAGCCCTTTGCCGTGGCGGATGCCCAGGCCGATTTCAGCCGCGAGCGCCATGACATGGCGATGACCTGGGTCGGCGCCTGCTGCGGCGTGGTGACGACGACGGCGGCAACCCTGCAAGCGATGGGATAGAGCATGAGACTGACGGGATTCGAGGGCCGGCTGGCCATGGTGACCGGCGCCGCCGGCGGCATCGGCCGGGCGGTGGTGGCGGCGCTGCGCGAGGCCGGGGCCAAGGTGCTGGCCACCGACCTGCCCGAGGCGCTGGCCGCCGCCAGGTGCCGCGACGCGGACGACCTGCTCTGGCGGCCGCTGGACGTGGCCGCCCAGTCGCCGGAGGCGGCGATCGCCGAGGCCGAGACGCGCTTCGGCCCGCTGCGGCTGGGGGTTCACGCGGCCGGGGTGTTGTCCACCACGCCGCTGCTCGACGCGCCGGCCGACGAATGGGCGCGGGTGATGGCGACCAATGCCGGCGGGGTATTCAACACCGCCACCGCCATGGGCCGGGCGATGCGCGGCCACGGCCAGGGCGGCGCCATCGTCGTCGTCAGTTCGAACGCCGCCGGAATTCCGCGCATGAACATGGGCATCTATGCGGCCTCGAAGGCGGCGGCGACCATGCTGACCCGCTGCCTGGGGCTGGAACTGGCCGGGGACGGCATCCGCTGCAATATCGTCGCGCCCGGCTCGACCCTGACGCCGATGCAGACCGGCATGTGGGCGGACGATCAGGGCGCGGCGCGGGTCATCGCCGGCGACGGCGCCAGCTTCCGCACCGGCATTCCGCTGGGCAAGCTGGCCACGCCCGAGGACATCGCCGGCGCCACCCTGTATCTGCTGTCGGACCAGGCCGGCCATGTCACCATGGCCGACATTTATGTGGATGGCGGCGCCACCCTGCGCGCCTGAGCCGGGGCCGGGACGTGGGCTGTGGCGCCGGGAGGGCCTGCGCGGCGCCGCCCGCGCTCAGACCCGCGCCCGTGCCCTGCCTCCGGCCATGCGCGCCAGGGTGCCGTCGCGCCACATCGCCTCGTGCAGCCCGGCCATGACCACATGGCCCAGCACCAGCAGCCCCAGCAGCCAGGCCAGTTCGCCATGCAGCGCGCCGGCCAGCTTCTGCGTCCATTCGATGGGCGCCGCGCGGGCCGGGAAGATCTCGAACCCGTAGGGGGCAAAGGCGCGCTCGGAGCCCCAGGCGCGCAGCAGCGCCAGCGACGGCACCGCCAGCATCAGCACATAGAGCGCCAGATGGCCCAGCCGCGCCGCCAGACCCAGCAGCCCGCCGCCATGCGCCGGCCGGTTGCGCCGGTTGGCCAGCGCCCAGAGGACGCGGGCCACGATCAGCACGAACAGCGCCGTGCCCACCGGCTGGTGCAGCCCGACGAAGAACCCCGAGACCGGGCCACGGCCCAGCGCCAGCTTCAGCCCCATGCCGAGGAACTGCCACAGGATCAGCGCGGCGATGGACCAGTGCAGCAGCCGGGTGATGCGGCCATAGCGCGCGGGCGTGTCGCGCAGTTCGAGCGGCTGGGGAAGGGCGGCGGTCATCGTCTCTCCTCGTCTCGCGGCCGGGCGGTCGATCCCAGCCCTAGCCGCAGCCCGGCGCCGCGGCAATGCGGTCCACGAAAAGTTGACGATTTCCCTCGGCTACACTATGGCCTGCCCGGAGCCCGTTGCCCAGGTGAGCCCGTGTCCGATCCAACCCCCTCCGATCCGCGTCAGGTCTGGCCCGAGGACTTCGCCGCCCGCTATCGCCGCAAGGGCTATTGGCGGGGCGAGACCTTCGGGGATATGCTGCGCGCGCGGGCGGCCGAGCATCCCGACCGGCTGGCCGTGGTCGATGACCGCCACCGCTGGAGCTATGGCGAGTTGCTGGCCCGGGCCGAGCGCGCGGCGCAGGGCTGGCTGGGCCTCGGCCTGCGCCCGGGCGAGCGGGTGATCGTGCAGATCCCCAATGTCGCCGAATTCTTTCCGGCGGTGTTCGGGCTGTTCCTGGCCGGGCTGCTGCCGGTCTATGCCCTGCCCGCCCATCGCCGCACCGAACTGGCGCATTTCGCCGCCCGCTCGGGCGCGCGGGCGCTGGTGATCGTCGACCGCCACGAGGGTTTCGACTATCGCCCGCTGGCCGCCGAGGTGCAGGCCGGCGCCCCCGCCCTTGCGCATGTGGTGGTGATCGGCGAGCCCGGCCCGCATCTGGCCTTTGACGCGCTGCCGGATGGCGACCGGCCGCTACCGCGGGTCGATCCGGCCTCGGTGGCGTTCCTGCAGATCTCCGGCGGCTCGACCGGGCTGTCCAAGCTGATCCCGCGCACCCATGACGACTATATCTACAGCTTCCGCGCCAGCGCGGAGATCTGCGGGCTGGGGGCGGGCAGCGTCTATATGGCCGCCCTGCCGGTCGCGCATAATTTCCCGATGAGTTCGCCGGGGGTGATGGGCGCGCTTCATGCCGGCGCGCGGGTGGTGATGTGCCCCAACCCCAGCGCCGAGACCGCCTTTCGCCTGATCGCGCAGGAGGGGGTAACCATCACCGGCGTGGTGCCGCCGGTGGCGCTGCTGTGGATGCAGGCGGCGGCGCGGACGACGCACGATATATCCAGCCTCCGGGTTCTTCAGGTCGGCGGCGCGAAATTCATCCCCGAGGCGGCGGCGCGGGTGCATGGGGCGCTGGGTTGCCGGCTACAGCAGGTCTTCGGCATGGCCGAGGGGCTGGTGAACTATACCCGCCTCGACGATCCCGAGGACATCGTGACCGGCACGCAGGGCCGCCCGATCAGCCCCGATGACGAGGTGCTGGTGCTGGATGACGAAGGCCGACCCGTGCCCGACGGCCAGCCCGGCCATCTGCTGACCCGCGGCCCCTATACGATCCGCGCCTATCACGACGACCCCGGCGCCAATGCCCGCAGCTTTACCGAGGATGGCTTTTACCGCACCGGCGATATCGTGAAACGCCTGCCCGGCGGCTATCTGGTGGTGCAGGGCCGTGCCGGCGACCATATCAACCGCGCCGGAGAAAAGATCTCCGCCGAGGAGATCGAGGACCATCTTCTGGCCCATCCCGGCATTTTCGATGCCGCCGTGGTCTCGATCCCCGATGCCTTTCTGGGCGAGCGAAGCTGCGCCTTCGTCATCCTCCAGCCCGGCCACGGCCTGCGCGCCCCCGAGGTCAAGGCATTCATGCGCAGCCGCGGGCTGGCCGAATTCAAGGTGCCCGACCAGGTGGTGTTCGTGGAGGCATTCCAGACCACCGCCGTCGGCAAGATCAGCCGCAACACCCTGCGCGCCCAGTTGCGCGCCCGGTTTCTGGACCAAGGAAAGACGCCATGACCCTGACGCTTGAACAGATGCGCAAGGATGTCGCAGAGCTGGTGGACCTCGACCCGGCCGAGATCGGCGACGGCGACATGCTGCCCGATCTGGGGCTGGATTCGCTGCGGCTGATGCGGTTGGTGCTGGGCTGGGAACAGGCCGGGCTGAAGGCCGATTTCGGCCTGTTCGCGGAATATTCGACGCTGGGCGAATGGTGGCGCGAGGTGGTCCAGCCCGCGCAAGCCGCCTGAGATGAGCGCCCTTTCCCCCACCCCCGGCCCCGCCCATCCGCTGACCGAGGCGCAGGAAGGGCTGTGGTATGCGCAGGCGCTGGACCCCGCCAACCCGATCCTGAACACCGGGCAATATCTGGACCTGCGCGGCCCGCTGGACCTGGGCGCGATGCGCGAGGCGCTGGCCCGCACCATCGCCGAATCCGAGGCCCTGCATCTGCGCTTTCGCATGGGAACGGAGGGGCCGGAGCAATGGCTGGCGCCCGGCGGCATTGCCGCGCAGGTGGTCGATCTGCGCGGGCACACAGACGCAGAGGCCGAGGCGCTGGAGCAGATGCGCGCCGACAGCGCCCGCCCGCTGGACCTCGCCCATGATCCGCTGGCGGCCTTCGCCCTGTTCATCCTGTCGCCGGAACGCCACCTGCTTTACGAACGCATCCACCATCTGGCCATCGACGGCTATGGCATGGTGCTGGTCACCAACCGCATCGGCGCGCATTACGGCGCGCTGACCGGCAGCGGCCCCGCCCCGACGCCGTTTCCCCCCTATGCCCGCGCGCTGGAGGAGGACGCCGCCTGGCGCGCCTCCGACCGGCGGGCCGAGGCCGCGGCATGGTGGCGGGCGGCGATGGCCGACCTGCCCGAGGTCAGCGGCCCCAATCCCGGCCGCGCCGTCAGCGGCCATGGCTTCCTCCGCGAAAGCCGCTGGCTGGAGCCGGAACTTGCAACCTCTCTGGAGGCTCTGGCGGGCCGCTGCAAGCTGGGCTGGCCGGATGTGCTGACCGCGCTGACCGGCGCCTATCTGGCGCGCTGGACCGGCGGCGATTGCGTCATCGGCCTGCCCTTCATGGCGCGGATGGGGCGCCGCATCGCCCGCCTGCCCTGCATGGCGATGAACGTTCTGCCGCATCGCCTGCGCCCCGACGAGGACATGCCGCTGGCCGACTGGCTGGCCGCCGAGGCCGCGGCCTTGCGCGAGGAACGCCGCCACGGGCTTTACCGCAGCGAATATCTGCGCCGCGATCTGGGGTTGATCGGCGGCTCGCGCCGGCTTTACGGGCCGCTGGTCAATGTCCAGCCCTTCGACCGCCCGCCGGTCTTTGCCGGGCTTTCGGTCGGGCTGCACATCCTCGGGGCCGGCGCGGTGGACGACCTGACCCTGACCTTCCGGGGCGATCCGCAATCCGGCATCCTGTTCGAGGTCGATGCCAATCCCGGCCTCTACACGGCCGAGGACATCGCCGGCCACGCCGCCCGCCTGCCCGATTTCCTGCGCGCCGCGCTGGCCGCCCCCGCGCTGGCCGCGGTGCCGACCGCCAGTCCGACCGAGGTCGCGGCCACGGCGCGGGTGAACGCCACCGCTCACCCCGTCCCCGACACCACCCTGACCGCGCTGATCGAGACGCGGATGCAGGCCAGCCCCGATGCCCCGGCCCTGAGTTTCGGCGAGGAGACGCTGAGCTTCGCGGAGCTCGACCGCCGCAGCGCCGCCCTGGCCGGGCACCTCTCCGCACTGGGCGCCGGGCCGGGCGGCATCATGGCCGTGGCGCTGGCGCGTTCGCTGGAACTGCCCATCTCGCTGCTGGCGATCCTGCGCGCCGGTGCCGCCTATCTGCCGCTCGACCCCGACCACCCGCCGGAGCGTCTGGCCCGCATCCTGTCGCGTGCGCAGCCGGTTGCTGTGCTGACCTCGCCCGATCTGGCCGGGTTGTTCGATACGGACGCCCCGCTACTGACCACGCCCGACTGGCCGGCGACCGGCACGGCCCCGGCAACGCCTCCGGCGCCCGGCGATCTGGCCTATGTCATCTTCACCTCCGGCTCGACCGGCGAGCCGAAGGGGGTGATGATCGAGCATCGTGCCATCGTGAACCGGCTTTTGTGGATGGCGGCGCATTACGGCATCGATGCCACGGACCGCATCCTGCAAAAGACCCCGGCCAGTTTCGATGTCTCGGTCTGGGAATTTTTCCTGCCGATGATCACGGGGGCCGAGCTGGTCATGGCCGCGCCCGGCGCGCATCGCGACCCCGCGGCCATCGCCGCCGCCATCCGCCGCCATCGCATCACCACCCTGCATTTCGTGCCCTCGATGCTGTCGGCCTTCCTCGCCGCCCCGGCCTCGGCGGGGCTGGCGCTGAAGCGCGTCTTCTGCTCGGGCGAGGAGCTGACCGCCGAGCATCGCGCCCGCTTCCATGCCCGCATCGGGGCGGAGTTGCACAACCTCTATGGCCCGACCGAGGCCGCCGTCGATGTCAGCTTCTGGCCCGCCGGGCCGGAGGACCGCGCCAACCCGCTGCCCATCGGCTGGCCGGTCTGGAACACGCGGCTGGAGGTGCTGGACGACCGCCTGCGCCCGGTGCCGCCGGGTCTGGCCGGCAACCTCTATCTGGGCGGCGTGCAACTGGCGCGCGGCTATCTGGGCCGCGACGACCTGACGGCAGAGCGGTTCATCACCGGCCCGGATGGCCGGCGCCTCTATGCCACCGGCGATCTGGCGCGGCGGCGGGCGGATGGGGCGGTGGTCTATCTGGGCCGCGACGACCATCAGGTGAAGATCCGCGGGTTGCGCATCGAGCTGGGCGAGATCGAGGCGGCGATCATGGCCTCGGGCCTCGCCCGCGAATGCGTGGTGCTGGCGCGCGAGGACCATGAGGGCGACAAGCGGCTGGTCGCCTATCTGGTGCCGGATGAAGGCCATGATTCGGCGGCGCTGGCCGCGCATCTGGCGGCGGCGCTGCCCGCCTATATGGTTCCCTCGGCCATGGTCACGCTGGCGGCGCTGCCGGTGACCGCGAATGGCAAGCTGGACCGCAAGGCCCTGCCGGCGCCGGAATTCCGCGCCGGTGGCCGCGCGGCCGAAACCGCCACCGAACGGATGCTGGCCCGCCTGTTCGCCGAGATCCTGCACCTGCCCGGCCCCGCCCCCGCCGAGGCGGATTTCTTTGCCCTGGGCGGCGATTCGCTCTCGGCCGTGCGGCTGGCGCTGCGCATCGAGGAGGAGACCGGGCGCGATCCCGGCCTCGGCACCATCTTTGAACAGCCGGTGCTGGTGGCGCTGGCCGGGGCGATCGAGGCCGAGGCCAGCGATGACGGGCTCGGCCCGCTGATCCTGCTGGCGGAGGGAGACGCGAACGCCCCGCCGCTGTTCCTGATCCATCCGGCCGGCGGCATCGCCTGGGGCTATCGCCACCTCGCCCGGCTGATCGCGCCGGCGCGGCGGGTCTGGGGGGTGCAGCATCCGGGGCTGGACCCGGCGACCGCGCTGCCGGAGAATCTCGACGCGCTGGCCCGGCTCTATGTGCGCCATATCACCGCGCTGGTGCCGCGGGGGCCGGTGCATCTGGCCGGCTGGTCGGTGGGCGGCATCATCACCCAGGCGATGGCGGTGGAACTGGCCGAGCAGGGGCGCGAGGCCGGGCTGGTCGCCGCGCTGGACAGCTATCCCGCCGATGCCTGGCGCGACGAGCCGGAGCCCGATCCCGTCGCCGCGCTGCGCGCGCTGCTGGCCATCGCCGGCCACGATCCCGAGGCGCATCGCGACCTCGACAGCCGCGACAAGGTGGTGGCGTTCCTGCGCGGCACCGGGACCACGCTGGGCGCCCTGCCCGGCCCGGTTCTGGACGGCATCGTGCGGCTGGTCACCGATACCAACCGGCTGGTGCGCGGCCATCGCCACCGGCCGATGCAAGGGCGGCTGACCCATATCCGCGCCGCAAGCGACCATGCCGGCACCGGGCTGGAGGCCGGGATGTGGCGCCCCTATGCCGGCGACATCGACAGGCTGTCGGTGCCGTTCCTGCATGCGCAGATGACCTCGCCCGCGGCCTCGGCGCTGATCGCGCCGGAACTGGCCCGGCGCATGGCCCGGCCCTAGGGCGGCGAATCGGTGGGGGCGAAGGTCAGCGCCAAGCCGGCGCTGGCCAGGGCACCGAGCAGCCAGGCTACGCCCAGCAGCATCTGGCCCAGGTCGGCCCGCGTCCCGGCGATTCCCTGCGCATAATGGAAACGCGGAATCCCCGCCTGCATCTGCTCCACCCCGATCAGGCACAGGACCACGCCCAGCCCGGCCAGCGCATATCGGACCCATCCCATCCGGCCCCCTCCCCTCCGCCACGCCACCGATTCCTGGCATGACGGGGGTAAAGATCCGGTTAAGCCGCGGCGGCGAAGGGCAGCACCAGCGGCAGCGAGCCGGCGATGGTCTGGATATGCACCAGCCCCGCCAGCACATGCAGCTCCGGCGCCAGCCCGTTGCGCTCGCGCAGATCGGCGACGAAGCGCATCGTCGCCGGGGCCGGCCCGTCCGGGGGCGGCCCGTCGCTGCCCGAACGCTTCTCGCGGTCGCCCAGCGCCACCAGCAGCGGCGGCGGCGCCGGCATCCGCCCGGCCTGCCCCGCGATGCGGCGGATCAGCGGCTCGTCCCACCAGATCGAGGGGCTGATGGCGGCAAAGCGCGCAAAGGCCCGCGGCCGGGTCAGCAGCGCATAGAGCGTGAACAGCCCGCCGAAACTGTGCCCCCACAGGCTGCGGCGGGCGGGGTCGATGGCCAGCCCGGCCTCGGCCGCCGCGCGCAGCGGCCCGATCAGCCGGTCGAGGAACTGCGCCGCGCCCCCGGCCATGCGGCCCGGATGCACCGGATCGGGGCGGATGCCGTCGCCCGGCCCGTCCGGGGCGGTGAAATCCAGCGTCCGCCGCTCGCGCGCGAATTGCCGGTCGGTGTCATAGCCGACGCCGACCAGCACCAGCCCCGGCACCGCCGCCAGATGCGCCGGGGTCAGGAAATCGAAGGCGGCATTGCCGTCGAGCAGATAGAGCACCGGCCAGCCCGCCGCCGGCGGCGCGCCGCGGGGCACGGCCAGGAACAGCCGGTGCCCCGGCCCGCAATCCACCACCCGCTGCGACAGCACATGGCTGGGCGCCCCGGTCTGGAACAGCTGCAGCGCGGCGCGGCCCCCGGCATGATCCGGGCCGACATGCCCCGTCTGTGACATCGGCATTTTCCTTTCCGGCAGGCGCGATTGCGGCCGTTTCCGGCCGCTGCAAGGTTGACAACTCTTATCAGGAATATACTGCTGCGCGGGACCGAAGCCAGACCGGATCTCCGGCCCAGCCTGAAACCTCCCCGATCCCAGGAGATCTGCATGACCAAGATTTCGCGTCACCTTGCCCACCGCCTGTTCGGCGCCTCGGCCCTGGCCCTGAGCCTGGCCGCCGGCCCCGCCCTGGCCGACAGCATCTTCACCCCCAGCGCGGACGTGTTCACCGGCACGGTCAGCGCCGGCGCCGCCGAGCGTGGCAACCCCGTCTATCCCGGCACCGAGGTGGTGATCAGCGGCGAGGCGCTGACCCCCGGCCAGCAGGTCACGCTGATGCGCGGCACCACGGTGCTGAACGCCGACGGCCCGCTGACCGTGGATGCCGAGGGCAAGCTGAGCTTCAACCTGACCGTCGACGAGGAGGCGGCGACCGGCGTGCATCCGATCGTCCTCATCGCCGAGAATCCCGCCGCCGCCACCGTGGTCGACCTGAAGGTCTCGCCGCAGATCCCGCTTTCCGGCGAGGCCGGCTTCACCGTGGAAAGCGCGCCGGTCACCCGCGGCCTCTATCAGGTCGCCTACAGCCCGGCCGCCGAGGCGCTGTTCATCACCGCCGCCGTCGGCCGGCCGCCGGTCACCGAATCGGCCCTGGTCAAGGTGAACCCGGAAACGCTGGAGACCCTGGCCTCGGTCACCCCCGGCGCCGCGCCGGCGCGCCCGGATGGCAGCGATGGCGGGGTGTTCGCCGTCTATGGCATCGACGTGGACGACGCCAATGGCAATGTCTGGGTGACCAATACCCGCCAGAACACCGTCGCCGTCTACAAGCAGGACGACCTGTCGCTGGTGCACCAGTTCGAGCCGGGCGCCGTCGCCCATGCCCGCGATGTCGTCGTGGACGAGGCCAATGGCCGGGTCTATACCAGCGCCACCGGTACCCCGGTGATCGAGGTCTTCGACAGCGCTAGCCTGGAAAAGCTGGAGCCGATCACCATTCCCTCCCAGCAGCGCCGCGCCGAATTCTCGGTGATGAGCCTGGCGCTGGACGAGGCCGGCGGCAAGCTGGTCACGGTCAGCATGTCCACCCCCGAGGCCGCCGTGGTCGACCTGGCCAGCGGCGAGGTGAAGGTGCTGCCGGTTCCCGGGCTGCTCGCCGGCTCGGGCGTGGCCTATGACCCGCAGGAGGGGCTGGTCTTCCTGACCGGCCAGGGCAGCGACAACCTGATCATCCTCAGCGCCGAGACCGGCGAGGTGCTGCATGATGTCGAGGTCGGCGCCGGGGCGCTGAACGTGGCCTTCGATCCGGTCAGCCGGCTGGCCTTCGTGTCGAATCGCGGCTCGGACACGCTGGCGGTGGTGAACACCGATGGCGAGATCGTCGCCAACCTGGATGGCGGCAGCTATCCCAACCAGGCGCGCGCTACCGCCGACGGCACCGTCTATGCGGTGAACAAGTCGCGCGGCGAGGACGATGCCGAGGGCGACCGCGTCTGGCGCATCCGCCCCGCGGCCCAGTAAGCTGGCCGACATGATGACGGGCACGGGCGGCAGGGGCCGCCCCGCCCGACCCCCGGCCGCCCGAAGGAGACGCAGGATGCCGCAACGCCGCCCCCTTGCCATGCTGGCGCTGGCGCTGATCGCGCTGGCGGCGCCGCTGCGGGCCGAGATCGCCGTGACCGACCTGCTCGGCCGCGAGGTGGTGCTGGCCGAGCCCGCCGACCGCATCGTGCTGGGCGAGGGCCGGCATCTGACGGTGCTGGCGCTGCTGCATGACGACCCGGTGGCGCTGGTCGCCGGCTGGCGGCTGGACAAGGCGCTGGACGCGCCGACCATGGCCGCCTATCGCGCCCGGTTCCCGGCCATCGACGCCATCCGCCCGGTCGGTTCGGGCAATCGCGACCTCTCGGTCGAGAGCGTGATCGCGCTGGAGCCGGACCTGCTGGTGCTGTCGCTGATGGATCGGGGCGATCCCGGCATGGACCGCGCCCGCGAGCAGATCGAGGCGGCGGGCATCCCGGTTGCCTATGTCGATTTCTTCGCGCATCCGCAGGAAAACTCCATCCCCAGCCTGAGGATTCTCGGGGCGCTGACCGGGGCCGAGGACCGGGCCGAGGCCTTCGCCGCCTTCTATGACGAGCATCTGTCGCGCATCACCACCCGGCTGGCCGATCCGTCGATCCGCCGCCCGCTGGTATTCATCCATGCCCATGCCGCGCCGCAGGGCTGCTGCGCCACCGTCGGCGCCGGAGTCTTTCACGATTTCGTCACCACCGCCGGCGGCCGCAACATCGCCGAGGGCGTGGTGCCGGGCGTGCTGGGCAATGTCAGCCTGGAATATCTGATCGGCGCCGATCCCGACATCTACCTGGCCACCGGCGGCACCCATCTGGCCGCGCGCGGCGGCCTGGTGCTGGGGCCGGGCGTGGACGAGCAAACGGCCGAGGCCAGTTTTGCCGCGCTGCTGTCGGCGCCGGGGCTGGCCGCGCTGCCGGCGATCGAGCAGGGCCATGCCGCCGGCATCTGGCACCTGTTCAACGACAATCCGGCCCATATCGCGCTGATCGAATACCTGGCCAAGACCTTCCACCCCGAGCTGTTCGCCGACCTGGACCCGGCGGCAACGCTGGCCGAGATCGAGGCGCGGTTCCTGCCGGTCGTGGTGCCAGGCACCTGGTGGGTGCAGGAAGCGCGATGAGTTCGGCGCTGCTGACCCGCTATCACCGCCAGAACCGGCGCCGGGCGCTGCTGGTCGCGGTGATGGCGGCGCTGGCCGCGCTGGGCGTGGTGCTGGACCTGGTGACCGGCCCGGCGGGCCTGCCGCTGGCCGAGACCCTGCGGGCGCTGACCGGCACCGGCGAGGTCTCGCGCGCCACCGGGGTCATCGTCTGGACCGTGCGCCTGCCGGTGGCGGTGGTGGCGCTGCTGGTCGGCGCCGCGCTGGCGCTGGCCGGGGCCGAGATGCAGACCGTGCTGGAAAACCCGCTGGCCGAGCCGTTCACGCTGGGCGTGTCCAGCGCCGCGGCGCTGGGCGCGGCCACGGCGATCATCCTCGGCGTGACCCTGCCCATTCTGCCGGCGCGCTGGGCGATTTCCGGCAATGCCTTCCTGTTCGCGCTGGGCGCGCTGACGATGCTGCAGGCGCTGGGCCGGCTGCGCGGCGGCGAGCCGGAGGTGCTGATCCTGTTCGGCATCGCGCTCAATTTCGCTGCCGCCGCCTTCCTGTCGCTGCTGCAGTTCATCGCCTCGGCGGATGCGCTGCAACAGCTGGTGTTCTGGACCATGGGCAGCCTCGCCGCGGCCAGCTGGCCCGGTGCGGCGGCGCTGGCGCTGGTGCTGGCCGCCTGCGTGCCCTTCTCGCTGCGCGCCGCCTGGCGGCTGACCGCCCTGCGCCTGGGCGAGGAGCAGGCGCGCGCCTTCGGTGTCGATGTCCGCGCCCTGCGCCGCTGGAGCCTTTTGCGCGTCAGCCTGCTTTCCGCTACGGCGGTGTCGATGGTGGGCGTGATCGGCTTCGTCGGGCTGGCCGGGCCGCATATCGCCCGGCTGCTGGTGGGCGAGGACCACCGTTTCTTCCTGCCCGCCAGCCTGCTGACCGGGGCGCTGGTGATGTCGCTGGCCTCGACCCTGTCGAAAACGCTGGTCGGCGGCGTGCTGCTGCCGGTGGGGCTGGTCACCTCGCTGATCGGCCTGCCGATCTTCTTTGCCCTGATCATGCGCGGCAGGCCGGGACGATGAGCGGATTGGCGGGGAACGGACTGGCGCTGCGCGAGATCGGCATCCGCTACGGGCGGCAGCCGGTCCTCGACGGGCTCAGCCTGCCCGACCTGCCGGCGGGGCAGCTGACGGTGCTGGCCGGGCCGAACGCGGCCGGGAAATCGACGCTGCTGCGCGCGGTGGCGCAGCTGGCGCCCTATCGCGGCACCATCGCCCTCGACGGGCGCGATCTGGCCTCGCTGTCCGGGGCCGAGCGGGCACGGCTGATCGGCTTCATGCCGCAGAGCCTGCCGGCGGGCTCGTCGCTGGTGGTGTTGCAGGGCATCCTCGCCGCCCTGCGCGCCACCGGCGAGACCCCGGCGGCCGAGGCCGATGCCGCCGCCATGGCGGTGCTGGAGCGGCTGGGCATCGCCGAGCTGGCCTTGCGGCCGCTGAACCAGCTTTCCGGCGGGCAGCGGCAGATGGTCAGCCTGGCGCAGGCCATCGTGCGCGACCCGCGCCTGCTGCTGCTGGACGAGCCCACCAGCGCGCTGGACCTGGCCCGGCAGATGCGGCTGCTGGGCGAATTGC
Source organism: Paracoccus sp. (in: a-proteobacteria) (assembly GCA_040392885.1). Lineage (GTDB taxonomy): Bacteria > Pseudomonadota > Alphaproteobacteria > Rhodobacterales > Rhodobacteraceae > Paracoccus. The sequence goes on from JBEBVF010000051.1 coordinate 20,498, forward strand.
GGCGGCTGGCGGCCGAGGGAAGGGTGGTGGTGGCGGTGCTGCACGATCTGGCGCTGGCGGCGCAATGGGCCGACCGCATCGTGGTGCTGCATGGCGGCGCCGTGCATAGCGACGGGCCGCCGGCCACGGTGCTGACCCCGGCGATGCTGGCCGAGGTCTACCGGGTCGAGGCCCGCATCGAGCGGTGCAGCCGGGGCCGGCTGATGGTGCTGATCGACCGCGAATTGCCGTGATCCGTGGGGTGAGCCGGATGGCTGGGGATCCCGCATCCGGCACGGCCTGACCGGCCCCGGATGGCGGTCGCGTGGGGACGATGGGCGCCGGCGGGTCGTTGCAGCGACGGCGATCGGTCACGATTGTCGTGACAACCGGGTGCGCCGGCGACCGGCGACTGGGCCGGCTAGCCGGGGGTCCCAATCCGACACGGCCCGAGAGCAGTCGCATGGGGATGGTGAGCGGGGGTGGACAATTGCAACGGTGCCGATCGACGGCAGAGTGCCGAAACCACCGGGCGATGGGCCGGCCGGCGCATCGCCGACAACCGCCTTGCGCAAGTCCCGCGGCTTTGCCAGATTGCCGCCGCGGCCAGCCATCGCCAGCCCTGTGCCAGACAGGAGATCCCCCTTTGAACGCATTCAGCCGCCGCGCCCTGCTGGGCGGCCTCGCCTCGCTGGGCCTGGCCCGCGCGCTCGGCGCGCAGGAGGCCCCGCGCGCGCGTTTCGCCCGCACCGCCGAATACCGCATCTTCGACGCCCCGCCGCAAACCCATGCGCTGTCGCGCCAGGACATCACCGTGGACGGGCGCGGCTATCGGCTGTTCCTCGCCCTGCCCCGCGGCCCGGCGCCGCAAGCCGGCTGGCCGTCGCTGTGGATGCTCGACGGCAATTCGGTCTTCGACCGGCTGGCGGCGGCGGATCTGGCCGCCCGGCCCGGGCTGGCGGTGATCGCCATCGGCTATCCGGTGGACGAGATCTTCGACACCACCGCCCGGGCGCTGGACTATACCCCGGTCAGCCTGATCCCGGACCCGGAGCGCGGCCGCAACCGCCCGACCGGCGGCGCCGACGCCTTCCGCGCCCGCCTGACCGGGCCGCTGCGCCGGGCCGTCGAGGACCAGGTGCGGCTCGACCCGGCGCGGCGGGTGCTGTGGGGGCATTCCTATGGCGGGCTGTTCACGCTGCATTGCCTGCTGTCGCAGCCGGACGCCTTTGCCGGCTGGGCGCCGACCAGCCCCTCCACCGGCTTCGGCGGCAATGTCCTGCGCCACATGGCGGCCGGGGCGCCGCATCTGGCGCCGGGCCGGGTGGCGCCGGTGCGCATCATGCTGGGCGACAGCGAGCATCGCCGCGGCACCGAGGCCCCCGTCGCCCCGCGCCCCGCGCCGGAAACGCTGGCGCTGGCAGAGATCCTCGGCCGGCGCGCCGATCTGGCGGTGACGGTGCGCATCCTCGAAGGGCT
>JBEBVF010000052.1:0-21549 GCA_040392885.1 Paracoccus sp. (in: a-proteobacteria)
GGCGCGGCCGGACCCGCGGGGAGCAGGGCGCGCGGGCCGGTCATCTAGACCATGCCCGCCCGCAGGCAATCGTGGATATGCAGGATGCCCACCGGGCGGTGCGTGCCGTCCACGGCGAAGAGCGAGGTGATCTTGCGGGCCTGCATCTCGGCCAGTGCGGCCTCGGCCAGCTGGTCGGGCCGGATCGTGCGCGGGTTGCGGGTCATCACCGCCCGGGCGTCGCGATCCAGCAGCCCCTGCATGTGGCGGCGCAGGTCGCCGTCGGTGATGATGCCCGAAAGCCGCCCCTCGCCATCGGTCACCCCGGTCACGCCGAAACCCATGCGGCTGATCGCCAGGATCGCCTCGGACATCGGCGCCTCCTCCGGGACCAGCGGCATCTCGGCATGCATCAGGTCGCCGACGCGCGACAGCCGCGCGCCCAGCTTGCCGCCGGGATGGAAGGTGCGGAAATGGTCGGGGGTGAAATGGCGATGCTCCATCAGCGCGATGGCGATGGCATCGCCCAGCGCCAGCGTCATCGTGGTCGAGGTGGTGGGCACGATGCCGGAGCCGCATGCCTCCTCGGCCGGCGGCAGCAGCAGCGCCACATCCGCCTGCCGCAGCAGGGTGCTGCCCGCCCGCCCCGCCACCCCGATCAGCGGAATGGAGAAGCGGCGGGTATGGGCGACGATGTCGGCGATCTCGGCGGTCTCGCCGCTGTTCGAGATCACCAGCGCCACGTCGCCTTCGGTGACCATGCCGAGGTCGCCATGGCTGGCCTCGGCCGGGTGGACGAACTGCGCCGGGGTGCCGGTCGAGGCCAGGGTGGCCGCGATCTTGCGGGCGATATGGCCGGACTTGCCCATGCCGGAGACGATCACCCGGCCCCTGGCGGCCAGAATGACCTCGACCGCCTCGGTCAGTGCCGGGCCGAGGCTCTCGGCCAGCAGGTCGAGGGCGCGGGCCTCGGTGGCGATGACGCGGCGGGCGGTGTCGATATAGCTGGTCATGGCCCCGATCTAGTGACGGAAGATGTCGGTTTCATCCCCCCAGCCCAGCAGGTCGAGATGCGCCCGGGCGGGGAGGAAGTCGAAACAGGCCTTGGCGATGCCGGCGCGGCCCTCGCGCTCCAGCAGCTTTTCCAGCGCCGCCTTCAGCACATGCAGGTGCAGCACGTCCGAGGCCGCATATTCCAGCTGCGCATCCGTCAGCTCGGCCGCGCCCCAGTCGCTGGTCTGCTGCTGCTTGGAGATGTCGACGCCGGCCAGTTCGGTCAGCAGGTTCTTCAGCCCGTGGCGGTCGGTGAAGGTGCGCACCAGCTTGGCGGCGATCTTGGTGCACCAGACCGGCGCGGTGACGGTGCCGAAGGCGGCCTCCAGCACGGCGATGTCGAAGCGGCCGAAATGGAACAGCTTCAGCACCCGCGGATCGGCCAGCATGCGCTGCAGGTTCGGCGCCGCGGTCTGCCCGCGCCGGATCTGCACCAGATGCGCCACCCCGTCGCCCGCCGACATCTGCACGAGGCACAGCCGGTCGCGGCGCGGATCGAGGCCCATGGTCTCGGTGTCGATGGCGACGACGGGGCCGAGATCCAGCCCGTCGGGCAGATCTTCCTGATAGAGATTGATGTTCATGGCGGCTGATCCGGGTTCTGGCTCTCGCCCGTGGGGGTAACGCCGCATATCGGCGGGGTCAATCGGATGCGGGCCGCCGGCGCAGCGGCGCCTTCCAGCGCTCGGCCAGGACCACCCCGGCCAGGGTCAGCGCACCGCCGGCCAGCAGCGGCAGGCCCGGCTGCTCGCCCAGCAGCGCCACGGCCAGCGCCGCGGTCACCACGGGGATCAGGTTGAAGAACATCGAGGCCCGCGCCGGTCCGATCGCGGCAATGCCCAGCATCCAGGCCAGCGGCGCCGCGATCGAGGCCAGAATACCGGCATAGAGCACCAGCCCGATATTGCCGCCGTCCAGCCCGTGCCGGGGCAGCAGCAGCCACAGCGGCATCACCGACAGCGCGGCGGCGATGTTCTGGACATAGAGCGACTGGAACGGCGTGGCCGGCAGCCGCCAGCGCCGCAGCAGCACCGAATAGACCGCATAACTCAGCACCGCGGCGATCATCAGCGCGTCGCCCAGGTTGGGTGGCTGGCTCAGCAGCCGCCCGGGCCGGCCCTGGCTGACCACCAGCGCGACGCCGAGCAGGCTGACCAGCCCGCCCAGCGCCGCACCCGCGGTCATGTGCTGGCCCAGCACCGCGATGGCCAGGATCACCGACATCAGCGGCATCAGCGACTGGATGATGCCGATATTCAGCGCCGAGGTATGTTCGGCGGCGAAATAGGCCAGGATCGGGAACAGCCCGCCGCCCAGCGCGCCCAGCACCGCCAGCCGCCACAGGTCGCCCGGTTGCAGGTGCCGGCCGCGCAGCAGCCCCGGCAGAACGAAGGGCGACATCAGTGCCAGCGCCGCGACCCAGCGCCAGAAGGCGATCTCGGCCGGGCCGATCACCCCCGCCGCCGCCTTGGTGACCACGGCATTGCCGCCCCAGATCACGGCCGCGACCAGCGGATAGAAAGTGTGGATCATGCCTTGCCCCGTTCTGCCGGGCCCCGTTTGCCGGCAGGCTACAGGCCGTTTCGGGAAAGTGACAGCGCCCATGGCCGGCAGGGGCAGGCCGGCCTTGACATTTCATGCTGCGGGTGCAAATCAATGCCGTTCCAGCCCTGCCCGATTCTTCCGAAAGGTAAGCCTATGGCCCGCGTGACCGTCGAGGACTGCGTTGACAAGGTTCCGAACCGCTTCGATCTGGTGATGATCGCCTCGCATCGCGCGCGCGAGATCGCGTCTGGCAGCCCGCTGACCGTGGACCGCGACAACGACAAGAACGCCGTCGTCGCCCTGCGCGAGATTGCCGACGAGACCCAGAAGGTCGACGAGCTGCGCGAGCGGATGATCTCGGCCACCCAGACCCAGATCGAGGTGGACGAGCCCGAGGAGGATGCGGTCGCCCTGATCCTGACCAGCACCGAGATCGACCGGCCTTCCGGCTCGGACGAGGATTCGGAGGCCAACATGCTGCGCATGATGATGGAAGCGCAGGGTCGTCAATAGGGCGGATGCATCTTGGACGGCGCGGGCAGTCTCGAACGGATTGACGTCGACGACCTGATCGCGCTGATCCGCAATTACAATCCCAGGACCAACGAAGACCTGATCCGGCGCGCCTGGGATTACGGCCGCCAGATGCACGAGGGTCAGACCCGGCATTCCGGCGAACCCTATTTCACCCATCCCGTCGCCGTCGCCGCCATCCTGACCGAGATGCGGCTGGACGATGCCACCATCGTCACCGCGCTGCTGCACGACACCATCGAGGATACCCGCTCGACCTGGAGCGAGGTGGAGGGGCTGTTCGGCCGCGAGATCGCCGACCTGGTCGACGGCGTTACCAAGCTGACCAAGCTGCAACTCTCCGGCGTCCAGTCCCAGCAGGCCGAGAACTTCCGCAAGCTGTTCATGGCCATGTCGCGCGACCTGCGCGTGATCCTGGTCAAGCTGGCCGACCGGCTGCACAACATGCGCACCATCCGCGCCATGCGCCCCGAAAAGCAGGTGCAGAAGGCGCGCGAGACCATGGACATCTTTGCGCCGCTGGCCGGGCGCATGGGCATGCAATGGATGCGCGAGGAGCTGGAAGACCTCGCCTTCAAGGTGATCAATCCCGAGGCCCGCAACTCCATCATCCGCCGCTTCGTCACCCTGCAGCGCGAATCCGGCGACGTGATCGCCCAGATCACCGCCGACATCCGCTCGGAACTGGAGCGCGAGGACATCGAGGCCGTGGTCTATGGCCGCGCCAAGCGCCCCTACTCGGTCTGGCGCAAGATGCAGGAGAAGCAGCTGACCTTCTCGCGGCTGTCCGACATCTACGGCTTCCGCATCATCACCCGCACGGAATCGGACTGCTACCGGGCGCTGGGGGTGATCCACCAGCGCTGGCGGGCGGTGCCGGGCCGGTTCAAGGACTATATCAGCCACCCGAAATCGAACGGCTACCGCTCGATCCATTCCACGGTGTCGGGGCGCGACGGCAAGCGGGTCGAGGTGCAGATCCGCACCCGCCAGATGCACGAGGTCGCGGAATCGGGGGTGGCGGCGCATTGGTCCTACCGGGACGGGGTGCGGGCGCGGAACCCCTTCGCCGTCGATCCCGCCGCCTGGATCGAACGGCTGAGCGCCGGCCTGGACGACGAGGATCACGAGGCCTTCCTCGAACACGTCAAGCTGGAGATGTATCAGGACCAGGTGTTCTGCTTCACCCCGCGCGGCGACGTGGTGCAGCTGCCGCGCGGCGCCACGCCGATCGACTTTGCCTATGCCATCCATACCCGCATCGGCAATTCCAGCGTCGGCGCCAAGGTGGACGGCATCCGCGTGCCGCTGTGGACGCGGCTGAAGAACGGCCAGATGGTCGAGATCATCACCGCCTCGGGCCAGCGGCCGCAGGCGACCTGGCTGGACATCGTGGCCACCGGCCGGGCGAAATCCGCCATCCGCCGCAGTCTGCGGGCCGAGGACCGCTCGCGCTGGGTGCGGCTGGGGCGGGAACTGGCGCGCGTGGCCTTCGAGCATGTCGGCCACAGTCTGTCGGAGAACGCCCTGCGCATCGCCGCGCGCACCATGGCCCTGCCGGGGCCCGAGGAGCTGCTGGCCCGCATCGGCAGCGCCGAGATCAGCGCCCATGACGTGCTGGGGGTGCTCTATCCCGACCTCGCCGACCATCAGGAGGACGTGGACGGCGCCCACCCGGTCGCCGGGCTGGAGGCCGACCAGGAATTCACCCGCGCGCCCTGCTGCCTGCCCCTGCCGGGCGAGCGCATCGTCGGCATCACCCATCGCGGGCAGGGCGTGGTGATCCATGCCATCGACTGCAACAAGCTGGCCGAGTTCGAGCACCAGCCCCAGCGCTGGGTCGACCTGCAATGGCGCGAGGGCCGGCATCCGGCGGTTTACAACACCCGCCTCAGCCTGACGATCCGCCACGATGCCGGGGTTCTGGGGCGCATCTGCTCGCTGATCGGCAAGCAGGGGGCGAATATCTCGGACCTGGTGTTCGTGGACCGCAAGCCGGATTTCTACCGCCTGCATATCGAGGTGCAGCTGCGCGATGCCGAACATCTGCACGCGCTGATGACGGCGCTGGAGGCGGAAAGCGACGTGGCCCAGATCGCCCGGATCCGGGCGAACGAGGATTCGGCGGGGCTTTAGGGCGGCGGGCCACCGGCACCGGGACACCCCGCATGAGCGGCGGGCGGGCCGAACACCGTCGGCCCCCAGGCGATCATCGTCACCCTGCCGGGCTGACCCTGCCCTCCGCCAGCATCCCGGCCACCACCTCGGCGATCTGGCGGGCCACGGCGGCGCCGCCGGTGGAGACATTCCACGCCCGGCTGGCAAGGTCGGCAGCCCGCTCCGGCTCCATCACCACCGCCAGATGATCGGCCAGCGCCGAGGCGCGCGGCACCAGCCGGGTGGCGCCGGCGCGCTCCAGCTGCCGCCAGACATCGGCATGGCGGGTCAGCACCGGGCCGTGCAGGATCGCCGAGCCCAGCCCCGCCGGCTCGAACGGGTGGCGGGCGGCGAGGTCGTCGCCGCTCAGCGTGCCACCCATGAAGCAGACCGGGGCCAGGCGATACCACAGCCCCAGCTCGTTCGGGTCGTCGAGGATCAGCGCCTGATGGTCGGGCAGGGGCTCGTCGACCTCGCTGCGCAGGGCGACATGCAGCCCGGCCTCCTCGAAACGCTGCGCCAGCGCCGGGGCACGCGCCGACAGCGCCGGCTGGAACAGCAGCAGCGCGCGATGCGAAAGGCCCAGCGCCGCGTGATGGGCGTCCAGCACCGCCTTTTCCTCGGATTCCGGCACCGCTACCGCATACCAGCGCTGGCGGCCGCCCAGCGCCTCGGCCTGAAGCGACAGCTCCGCCTCGCTGACCCGCAGCGGCGGCCGGGTTTCGGTGAGGGCGCCGGTCACCGTCACCCGCCCGGCCATGGCCCCGCGGCGCAGGGCGGCGGCGCGCGAGGCCGGGTCGGGGACCATCACCCGCGCCAGCCGGGCCAGCGCCCGCCCGCCGGTCACCCGCTGCCAGAACGGCAGCGGCGGCCAGCCAGCGATGTCGGCATCCGCCAGCGCCAGCGGCAGGCCCCGGGCCGCCGCCAGTTCGGCCAGCGCCCGCGGCGGCATCTGCCGCAGGCACAACACCAGATCGGGGCGATGCGCCTCCAGCCAGCCGGCCAGCCGCCCGGTTTCCTCGGCCACGCCGGTGGGGGCCTCCAGCATCACCGCGCCCGGGTGCAGCCCGGCGCGCGCCTGGCGCAGCTGGGCCAGCGCGGCCTCGGTCGCCGGGTCGCGCGCGCCCGCGGGCGCCAGCAGCCAGACCCGCGCCGCCTCCATCAGCCGCCGAGTTCCTCGGTCGCGCTGGCCTCGCGCGTTTCCTCGCGCAGGCGATGCAGATGGGCGATGAAATAGCGGGTGGTGGCGCTGTCCACCGTGCGCTGCGCCTCGGACTTCCAGGCGTCATAGGCCGTGGCATAATTGGGGAAGATGCCGACGATATGGATCTGGGCCGGATCCACGAAGACCGAGCTTTGCGTATCGACCAGCTCGCCGCCGAAGACGAGGTGAAGGCGCTGTTGAGACATGAGATTTTCTTCCTGATTCGGTGCGCGCCGCCCCCGGCTCGCAGCCGGGAAAAGCGCAGACTGGCGCCAGATGCGGCAAAAACTGCCTAAAAGTCCAGATAAACCGATATTGCGCCGCGGGGGTGGTCTTGGGACAAACGGGAGGGGCGGTCCTGCACGTCCCGAGGATGCGGCGGGGCTGGCGCCTTGGCAGGCCGGCCCCGTCGCGTCGCCGCCCTGCGGCGGCTGCGCCAGCCCCAGCAATCCTGCCCTGAGGGGCCGCAATATCTCCCGCGGCCGGCTTCGCCCCGATTCTCACGCGGCCTTCAGACCCCGGCCGGCAACGGCGCGAAGGCGCCCCTGCGCCGATCGGCCGCAGGGGGCGAAGATGCCCGCCGCCCGGCCCTCCACATCGCCGGAGCAGGTCCGCAGGCCCACGCCGCCGCAGCCCCGCGGCTCAAGCGCCGGCCATCTCCAGGATCGCCGCCCATTCCCCGGCCGTGACCGGCTGCACCGACAGGCGGGAGTTGTTGACCAGCACCATGTCCTTCAGCTGCGGCGCCTCCTTGCACTCGGCCAGCGTCACCGGGCGCGGCAGCGGCCGGACCGCGCGGATGTCCACGCATTCCCAGCGGGGATCGTCGGCCTTGCTGTCGGGATGGGCCAGCGCGATCACCTCGACGATGCCAACCATCTCCTTGCCCTGATTGGAGTGGTAGAAGAACCCGAGATCGCCGATCCGCATCGCCCGCATGTGGTTGCGCGCCTGATAGTTGCGCACCCCGTCCCATTCCTCGCCCGCATCGCCCCTGGCGACCAGATCGTCGAAGGAGAACACGTCCGGCTCGGATTTGAACAGCCAGTATTGCATCAGCCGACCACCTTCTTCCATTCGATGACTTCGGTGGACTGGAACAGTCCGGCGGCGCGATAGGGGTCGGCCTCGGCCCAGACCTGCGCTCCGGCAAGGTCCACGGCCTCCACCACCACCAGGCTGCCGCACATCTGCCCGTCCTCGATCAGCGGGCCGGCCAGGCGAACGATGCCGCTGTCGCGGATATGCGCCAGATGCGCCTCGCGGGTGTCCAGACGGGTTTGCAGATGGCCGGGCCGGTCGCGGCAGATGATGGCGTAAAGGGGCATTTTCCTACCTTTTCAAAGAGTTTCGGCCTTCAACGGCCGGGACAGCAACTGCTCCAGCGCGGCGGGCACGTCGATCTGGCGCTGGCAGAGGCGCGCGACCAGTTCGGCCAGCGGCGCCTCCACCCCCAGCCGGGCGGCGAGACGGGTGGCAGCGGCGGCGGTGGCGGCGCCCTCGACCGTCACCGAAGGGTCGAAATCCGCCCCCTCGCCCAACGCGCGGCCAAAGCGGAAATTGCGCGACAGGTCGGAGGTCGAGGTCAGGATCAGGTCGCCCAGCCCGGACAGGCCGGACAGCGTCTCGGCCTCGGCGCCCATGGCGGCGGCCATGCGCACCATCTCGGCAAAGCCGCGGGTGACCACGGCGGCGCGAGCGCTGTCGCCGAGGCCGGCGCCGATGGCCGCACCGGCGGCGATGGCCATGACGTTCTTCAGCGCCCCGCCCAGCTGGGCGCCGGTCACGTCGGTGCTGCGGTAAAGGCGCAGGGAGGGGGTGGAGAGCAGCGCCTGCAACGCCGCCCCCTGCGCGGCGTCGGCGGAGGCCAGGGTCAGCGCCGTGGGCAGGCCGCGGGCGATGTCGGCGGCAAAGCTGGGGCCGGTCAGCACCGCGACCACGGCGCGCGGACAGGCGGCGGCGATCAGCTCGGCCGGGCCTTCCAGCCGGTCGAGGTCGATGCCCTTGGCGCAGCTGACCAGCCGGCGCCCGTCCAGCGCCGCGGCATGGGCGGCGACGAAACCGGCGATCTGCTGGGCCGGCAGCGCCAGCAGCAGCGTATCCGCCGACACCTGCGCCAAGTCGTCCACCCGCCGCACCGAATCGGGCAGGGTCAGGCCGGGCAGACGCGGGCTGGCCGCCTCGGGCCGGCTGCGCCCCCACAGCACCACCGGCGCCTTGGCGGCCAGCACATGCGCCAGCGCGCGTCCGAATGCCCCCGCCCCCAGAATGCCGATCCCGCTCATGCCTTTGCGCCCCGCTTTCCGGCGCCGAGCATCGGCGCGGCGGCCTCGTCCAGCGGCCAGCGCGGCCGCGCCACCAGATCCATGCCGTCGCGCGCGCCCAGATGCCAGCGCTCGATCCCGGCCCAGGCGATCATGGCCGCATTATCGGTGCAGAAACGCAAGGGCGGCGCCAGGAAACGCACCCCCGCCGCCGCGGCCACCACCTCTAGCGCCGTGCGCAGGCGGGAATTGGCGGCGACGCCGCCGGCCACGGCCAGCACCGGCACCGGATGCTCGGCCAGCGCGCGGCGGGTCTTTTCGGCCAGCACCTCCGCCACCGCGGTCTGGAAGGCGGCGCAGAGGTCGGCCCGGTCGCTTTCGCGCAACCCGCGGCCGCCGGTTTCGGCGATCGCCTTGTCGCGGGCGCGCAGCACCGCCGTCTTCAGGCCGGAAAAACTGAGGTCACAGCCGGGCCGGTCCAGCAGCGGCCGCGGCAGTGAAAAGCGCGCCGGGTTGCGGGCGCGCGCCGCCTCGGCCTCAACCGCCGGGCCGCCAGGCTGCGGCAGCGCCAGCAGCTTGGCCACCTTGTCGAAGGCCTCGCCGGGCGCGTCGTCGATGGTGCCGCCGAGGCGGCGGAAATTCTCCGGCCCCTCGACCAGCAGGAACTGGCAATGCCCGCCGGAGACCAGCAGCATCATGTAGGGAAAGCCGACGCCATCGGTCAGCCGCGGGGTCAGCGCATGGCCGGCGAGGTGGTTGACGCCGATCAGCGGCTTGCCCGCCCCGGCCGCCAGCCCCTTGGCCAGCATCACCCCGGCCATGACCCCGCCGATCAGCCCCGGCCCCGCCGTCACCGCGATGGCATCAACATCGGCCAGCCGCAGCCCGGCCTCGGCCAGCGCGGCCTCGACACAATGGTCCAGGCGCTCGGCATGGGCGCGGGCGGCGATTTCCGGGACCACGCCGCCGAAATCGGCGTGCAGATCGCCCTGTCCCGCCACCACCGAGGCCAGCACCCGCCGCTCGCCATCCACCAGGGCGGCGGCGCTGTCGTCGCAACTGCTCTCGATTCCCAGGACGATCGGCGGCATGCTATCCGCCCTATCACCCGCCACGCCGCGGGGAAAGAGCGAGAACCGATGCCCGAGCCGACCGCCCCCCGCCCCCTCGTCCTGCTGACCCGGCCCGAAGCGGCCGCCCGCCGTTTCGCCGCACAACTGGCGGGGCTGGCGGTCGAGCCGGTGATCGCGCCGCTGATGCGGATCGCGCCGGTCGACCATGACGGCGCGCGGCTGCGGGCGGCGCCGCGGCTGGTGCTGACCTCGGTGCATGCGGTGCCGGCGGCGGGGCCGGGGGCCGGGCGGCTGGCCTGGTGCGTCGGCCCGGCCACCGCCGCCGCCGCCCGCGCCGCCGGATTCGAGGTGATCGAGGGACCCGGCGACGCGCGGCGACTGGCGCCGATGCTGGCGGGGGAAAGCAGGCTGCTGCATCCGCATGGCCGGCATGTGACCGCCGGCCTGCCGGTCGAGGGCATGGTGGTCTATGACCAGATCGCCCGGAACCTGCCCGAATCGGGGCGCGCGGCGCTGGCCGGGGACCGGCCGGTGCTGTGGCCGCTGTTCTCGCCGCGCTCGGCACGGCTGGCGGCGGCGGCGCTGGCCGAGGTCGGGACCGGGATCGGGGGCGTGCGGGCGCCGGTCGCACCGCTGGCGATCAGCGAGGCGGCGGTGGCGGCCTTCGGGAACTGGCCCACCCCGATCCCGGTTGCGCCCACGCCGGATGCCGAGGGCCTGATCGCCCTGATCCGCGGCTGGCTTGTTGCGCGGGCGGGGGGCCGATAAACTCCCCCCACCCTTCCGGCAGGCGGGGACCCGAAACCGACCGACAGGGGCGACGCGATGACGGACAAGGACCAACGCAGAAAGCCGGGAAAACCCGCGGCCAGGCCGGCAGCCAGCGCGGCGAGCGGCCCGGTGGTCCCCTCCGCCCCCCTGCCAGCGACGCCGGCGACGCAAGAGGCCACGCCGCTGCCGCCGATCGGCTCAACGCTGGTCGGCAGCGGCGGCACGCTGCCGCCGATGGCCGCCCGCGCAGCCGGAACGGAGGCGAGGACAGACCAGCCGGCCGCAGCCGCGAAGGCAGCGGATGCCCCCACCACCACGGCACCGGCCGTCGCAGCAAGTCCGGACGCCACCGCCCCATCCGGCGGCACGGAAACCCGCCAGCCACCGGCAACCCCGGAGGCCAAGGCCGCGGAGGCGGTGAAGGCGCCGGCGGCCCACGCCGCCGAGGCATCAGCCGCCACCACGCCAAGCGGCACGGAAACCCGCCAGCCGCCGGCCACCCCTGAGGCGAAGACCGTGGATAGGGTGAAGGCGCCGGCAGCCGGAACCAGTCCCGCCAGCCCCATGGCGGCGACAACCCCGGTTCCGCCCTCGCCGGCCGGACCGAAGCCGTTACCCGCCACGCCCGAAGCCCGACCCGCCGCGACACCGGCCCGGCCCGCCGCCCGGCGCGGCGGGTTCTGGCCGCTGGTGCTGGGAGGGGTGGTCGCCGCCGGCCTCGGCGCCGGCGCGACCTGGTGGGCGATCCCGCATCTGCCCGAAGCCTGGCGCCCCGGCCCGGTAATCGCCGCCCCCGAGCCGGCGCCGCCGCCGGACCTGCAGGCGCTGAAGGACGAGATTCTCGCCGAGCTGCCGGTGAACCCCGCCCCGACCGTGGACGAGGCGGCGCTGAACACGGCCGTCGCCGCCGCACTCGACGATGCCCGCCCGCAGATCGAGGCCGCCGCACGCGAGGCCGCCGACGACGAGTTGACCCGCCGCCTGGCCGAGGCCCCGGCCGGCAGCGAAGCCCCGGATGCGCTGGCCGCCACCGTGCAGGCGCAGGGCGAGCGCCTCGACGCGCTGGACCGGCAACTGGCCGAACTGGCCGCCGCGCCGAGCCCGGCCCCGGCTGCGACCCCCGCCGAATCGGCGCCCGCCACCGGCGCCCCGAACGGCAACGCCGCGGCGCTGACCACCTTGCGGGACGAGGTCGCCGCGCTCAAAACCCAGGTCGATGACCTCGCCGCCCGCCCGGCCGGCGCCACCACCCAAGCTGTCGGCGAGCTGGCCGCGAAACTCGACGCCGCCGAGGCGCAGCTGGCGGCGCTGCCGCCGCGCCTCGACGCGCTGGAGGCCGGGCAGGCCGGGCTCGCCGCCGCCGCGCGGCTGGGCGAGGCCCTGCGCGCCGGCAATGCCGAGGGCGTCGCCGCCGCCGCCGAGGCGCTGGGTGCCGCCGGCCATGGCGATCTGGCGCAGATGGCGCGCAACCTGCCGACGCTGGCAGAGCTGCAATCCGGCTATGACCGTGCCGCCCGCGATGCGCTGGCGGCGGTGCGCAAGGGCGATTCGTCGCTGGGCGCCTTCTTTGCCGCGCAGACCAATGCCCGCTCGATCACCCCGCGCGAGGGCGACGATCCCGATGCCGTCCAGTCCCGCGCCGGCGCCGCCGTGGAGGCAGGCGACATCGCCGCCGCCCTGCGCGAGCTGGAGGCCATGCCCGAGGCCGGCCGCGCCGCCATGGCCGACTGGCTGGCCCGCGCCGAGGCCTGGATGCAGGCGCAGGACGCGCTCGGCCAGATCACCCAGCCCGCGACCCAAAGCGAGTAAGGAACCCGTCATGCTGCAATCGCTGCTGAAAATCCTGCTGTTCCTTGCCGTCACGCTGGCGGTCTCGCTGCTGGCGATCCGGCTGGGCGAGACCGGCGAATCGTTGCAGGTGGTCTTCCAGGGCCGCTCCTACGAGCTGGGGGCGATGGAGGTCGCGGTCGTCATCCTGCTGCTGATGGTGCTGGGCTGGGTGGTCCTGCGCCTGTTCGGGGTGGCGGTGGCGGTGCTGCGCTTCCTGCTGGGCGACGAGACGGCGCTGAATCGCTATTTCGCCCGCTCGCGCAGCCGCAAGGGCTATGCCGCGTTGGGCGAGGGTATGCTGGCGGTGGCCTCGGGCGAGGGCAAGCTGGCGCTGGCCCAAGCCGAGCGCGCCGAGAAGTTCCTCGACCAGCCGCATCTGACCAATGTGCTGAAGGCGCAGGCGGCCGAGATCGCCGGCGACGACCGCGCCGCCGAGACCGCCTATCGCGCCATGCTGCCCGATCCGCGCACCCGTTTCGTGGCGATCCGCGGGCTGATGCAGCAGCGGCTGGCCAAGGGCGACACCCGGACCGCGCTGGCGCTGGCGCAAAAGGCCTATGCGCTGAAACCCGATCACGGCCAGTTGCAGGACACGCTGCTGGGGCTGCAGGCAAAGGCGCATGACTGGAAGGGCGCCCGCGCGGTGCTGAAGGCCAAGCGCAGCCAGGGGAAGATCCCCGCCGATGTGGCGCTGCGCCGCGATGCGGTGCTGGCCCTGCAGGAGGCGCGCGAGGTGCTGGCGCATGAGGCCTCGATCAGCGCCCGCGAGGCGGCGATCTCCGCGAACCGCGCCTCGCCGGACCTGATTCCGGCCGCGGTGCTGGCGGCGCGCAGCTATCTGGCGCGGGGCGATACCCGCAACGCCACCCGCGTCCTGAACAAGACCTGGTCGGTGCGCCCGCATCCCTCCATCGCCGCCGCCTATGCCGAGATCGTGCCCGACGAGACCCCGGCCCAGCGCCTGGCCCGTTTCGCCGACCTGATCCGGCAGAACCCCAACGACCCCGAATCGCATCTGCTGGAGGCCGAGCTGCTGCTGGCGGCCGAGGATTTCCCCGGCGCCCGCCGCGCGCTGGGCGATCTGGCGGTGAGCGATCCCACCGTGCGCTCGCTGTCGATCATGGCCGCGATCGAGCGCGGCGCCGGCGCCGATGACAGCGTGGTGCGCGGCTGGCTGGCGCGGGCGCTGACCGCCTCGCGCGGGCCGCAATGGGTCTGCGACAACTGCCACAACGTCATGGCCGACTGGGCGCCGGTCTGCGACAGCTGCGGCGGTTTCGACACGCTGAGCTGGAAGGTGCCGGCGGAACGCGCCGGCGCCGATGCCGGCCATGCCGCCGCGGCGGCGATGCTGCCGCTGATCGTCGGCCGCCCGGCCGAGCCGAAACCGGAGCCCGAGCCCGAGGCCGGGGCGACCCCGGCACCGGCCGCGAAACCGGAGCCGGAGGCGGAGATCGTGCCCGCCGGCGCCATCGTGAGCCCCGAGCCGCCGGAACCGGCGCCGCAGCCCGCGGTCATGCCGGGCATGGTCCCGCGCGAGCGCGACTATCCGCGGCCGGTGCCGCGGCCGCGGGTGGTGCTGGATGCAGACGACCCCGAACATGCCCCGCCCCGCCCGGATGTCGAGCCGCCCGAGGATTACGCGCTGCGCTGATTGCGACGGGCCGGGCCGGGAAACCGGGACGGCCCGCCGCCCGGCGTGGCGGGAAAATTCGCGCGATGGCCCCTTCCCTCACCTGCGGGAACCTGCTAACCCCCGGCGCATCGCCCGAGGGGCATGTGCCGGTGTAGCTCAGCTGGTAGAGCAACGCATTCGTAATGCGTGGGTCGGGGGTTCGAGTCCCTTCACCGGCACCATTATCCGACGCCGCGCAGGCGTGGCGCCCTTGCCGCGGTTCTGGCCATGAGCGACATTCCCCCTTCGCCTCCCCCTTCCCCGGTCGAGATCGACGCGCGCGGGCTGCTCTGCCCGCTGCCGGTGCTGCGGTTGCGCAAGCGGCTGGCGGCGCTGCCGGCGGGGGCCGAGGCCGTACTGCTGGCCAGCGATCCGGCCGCGATCATCGACGTGCCGCATTTCTGCAATCAGGGCGGCCACGCCTATCTGGGGGCCGAGCCCCTGCCCGACGGCGCCATCGCGCATCGGGTGCGCAAGGGCCGGGGCTAGCCCAGGACCAGCCGCGCCGTCTCGAAGGGCAGGCCGCCGGCATCGACGGGCTTGCGCGCGGTCTCGCGGAAGCCCTGCGCGGCATAGAAATGCAGGGCGCGCGGATTGGCGGTATAGACCTCCAGCACCAGATCGCCCCGCAGGGCACGGGCCTGCGCGATCAGGCGGCTGCCGATGCCGCGGCCCTGCGCCGCCGGGTCGACGAACAGCGCGCCGACGAAATGGCCCAGCAGACTGATGAAGCCCAGGGGGATGGGGGCATCCACGGGCGCAGGGCGCGGCAAGCGCGGATCTGCCTGTGCCGTCCCGTCACCGGCCGCCAGCGGTGCGCGGCCCAACCCCGATGGCGCAGGACCGCAGGCCAGCCAAGTCTCGGCCCGCGGCAGGTAGACCTCCTCGACCAGCCGGCGCTGCGCCGCCAGCCGCTCGGCGCCCAGGAAGCCGTGGGCCTGCATGGAGGCCGCGAACCAGATCGCCGACAGCGCCGGCACATCCGCCGGCGTGGCGCGGCGCAGGACCGGCTCAGCCATGGCGGCCCGCCGCCAGTTCCTGCGCCCGTCGGTCGATCAGCGCGATGCCCGGCGCGATGTCGGCATCGCGGATCGAGGAGAACCCCAGCCGGAAGAAGCAGCAGGGCGTGGGCGGATGCTCGAAGAACACGTCGCCCGGCTCGACCAGCACGCCATCGGGGCGCAGGCGCTCGGCCAGCAGACCGCTGTCCACGCCCGCCGGCCCCTCGATCCACACGCCCGAGCCGCCGGAACTCGACGCCCCGGCCAGCCGCAGCGAGGCGCTGCGCGCCAGCGCCGCCTCCATCAGCGCGCGCCGCCCCTGGAGGGCATGGCGCAGCCGCACGATATGGCTGTCGTAATGGCCCAGCGCCAGGAAATAGGCGGTGATGCGCTGCAGGTGGTTGGGCGGGTGGCGCAGCATGATCGCCCGCAGCGACCGCGCCTGCGCGATCAGCGGCGCCGGCGCCACCATGTAGCCGATGCGCAGCCCCGGAAACAGCGACTTGGAGAAGCTGCCCAGATAGACCACCCGCCCGGCCCGGTCGAGCGATTTCAGCGGCGGCGCCGGCGGCGCCAGATAGGACATCTCGAAGTCGTAATCGTCCTCGATGACCAGGAAATCATGGGCCGAGGCCCGGGCCAGCAACTCGCGCCGCCGCGCCAGCGGCATGGTGGCGCCGGTGGGGATGTGATGACTCGGGGTGACGATGACCAGCCGCGTCCCCTCCGGCAGCAGCGCCGGGTCGAGGCCGGAATCATCCACCTCGACGAAGGTGGTCGGGCTGTGGGCGCGGCGCAGGGTCTCGGCGAAATCGGGATAGCCGGGGTCCTCGGTCACCGCCAGCCGGTCGGCGCGGGCCAGCAGCTCGATGGCCAGGAACAGGGCGTTCTGGGCGCCCAGCGTCACCAGCACCTCGTCGCGGGTAGCGTGGATGCCGCGGCGCGGCAGCGTATGCGAGCAGATATAGTCCACCAGCATCGGGTCATCGACGCCATACTGGTCCGCCGCCAGCTCGTTGAAGTCGCGGGTGCCCCAGGCGCGGCGCGCGCAGTCGCGCCAGGCACCGTGGTCGAACAGTTCCGGGTCGCTCTGGCCGAAGATGAAATTGTAGCGGAAGGCGCGCCAGTCGGCCGGCTTGCGGATCACCCGCTTGCGGGGCCGGTTCTCCGCCAGCCATTCGTCCCAGTCCGGGGCGGCGCCGCGCTGGGCGGTGGGCGGTTTCTGGATGGCGATGCGCCGATGCGGCACCGTCGCCGCCACCATCACCCCCGAGCGCGGCGAGGTCTCCAGATAGCCCTGGCCGACAAGCTCCTGATAGACCAGCGTGACCGTCATCCGCGAGATGTCGAGCGAGCGCGCCAGCTCGCGCGTGGAGGGCAGCCGCGTGCCGGGCCGCGCCCGCGTCTCCAGCACCGCATGGACGATGGCGGCGGCCAGACGCGCCTGGAGGGTCTGGCTGGCATCCTCGTCCTGAAAGAACATCTCGACCGGGATGCGGCTGTTCATCTGGACCTACCTATTCCCCGATCTGGACATATCCTTGCGGCCCAACCGCTGCAACATTTTGTCGCATGAGGTGGCGCGAGCCGCTACCATGCCAGTTCAGGGGAGCCAGCGTCGCCGATGCAAGCACAGTGCCAGACCAGCCCCCTGGGCGGGGAGGACGGTCCCGGCAAGACCGCCGCGCCCCCGGAGGCGGGCCATGACCGGCCCGGCTCGATCATCAACCAAGCGAAAAGCCGAAAACAGGGAAACACCACCATGACACATACCTTCCGGGCCGGAACCTTCCTGGCTGCCTTGACGCTCGGCGCCGGCCTCGGCGGCTTTGCCCAGGCCCAGACCACCGTGGTCGTCGGCTACCAGCAGATCGTCGGCCCTTTCATCAGCGCCATCGCCGATGGCAGCCTGGATGCGGCGGCCGAGTCGGTGGGCTACAAGATCGACTGGCGGCAGTTCTCGTCGGGCGGCGACATCTCGACCGCGCTGGCCTCGGGCAACGTGCCGATCGGGGTGCTGGGCTCGACCGGGACCGCCGCCGCCGCCACCCGCGGCGTGGATTTCCAACTGTTCTGGATTCTCGACAATATCGGCCGCTCGGAGGCGCTGGTCGCCCGCAACGGCTCGGGCATCGAGAAGCCCGAGGATCTGGTCGGCAAGAAGGTCGCGGTGCCCTTCGTCTCCACCTCGCATTTCCACCTGCTGGTCGGCATGGACCAGGTCTGGCACATCGACCCGCGCAGCGTGGAAATCCTGAACATGAAGCCGCCGCAGATCATGGCCGCCTGGCAGCGCGGTGACATCGACGCCGCCTATACCTGGCCGCCGGCGCTGACCGAGTTGATGAAGGAAGGCACCGTCATCGCCGACAGCGAGCAGATCGGCGCCGCCAGCGTGCCGACCTTCGACGGGCTGGTGGTGGACCGGGCCTTTGCCGAGGCGAACCCGGAATTCATGCAGGCCTTCACCGACGGGCTGGCCAAAGCCTATGCCGACTACAATGCCGACCCGGCGGCCTGGACCGCGGATTCGCCGCAGGTGGCCGGCATCGTCAAGATGATCGGCGGCGACGGCGCCGGCGCGGTCGAGGCGCTGGGCATGCTGTCCTTCCCCAATGCCGACGAGCAGGTCTCCGACACCTGGCTGGGCGCCGGGGCCGAGCGGGCGCTGAGCGAGAGCGCCAGGTTCCTGGTCGAGCAGAAGCAGATCGACACGGCCCTCGAGGACTATGCGCCCTTCGTGAATGCCACCTTCGCGCAGGCCGCCGCCGGCGAGTGAGCGATGCGCCCCCGGAGGCCGCCGCGCCTCCGGGGGACCGCCGCCCGGCCCTGCCCCGCACCCCACATGAGAGAGCGCTGAGATGCCGACGATGCAGACACTGAAGGTTTCCAATGTCAGCCTGATCTATCCCGGCCACCACAACCGGACCCCGGTGACGGCGCTGAAAGGCGTCAACCTGGAGGTGAAGAGTGGCGATTTCGTCGTGGCGCTGGGCGCCTCGGGCTGCGGCAAGACCACGCTGCTCAACCTGATGGCAGGTTTCATGGCGCCCAGCGAGGGCGAGATCACCCTGGGCGGCGACCCGGTGCGCGGCCCCGGCCGCGACCGCGGGGTGGTGTTCCAGAAGCACGCACTGCTGCCCTGGCTGAACGTCATCGACAATGTGGAATTCGGCCTCAAGCTGCAGGGCGTGGATGCCCGGACCCGGCGCGAGCGCGCGGTCCACAACCTGGCGCTGGTCGGGCTGGAGGATTTCCACCAGCACATGATCTATCACCTTTCGGGCGGCATGCAGCAGCGGGTGGGCATCGCCCGGGCGCTGACCTGCGACCCGGCCATGCTGCTGATGGACGAGCCGATGGCGGCGCTGGACGCGCTGACCCGCGAGACCGTGCAGGAGCTGCTGCTGCAGATCTGGCAGCAGACCGACAAGATGTATTTCTTCATCACCCATTCCGTCGAGGAGGCGCTGTTCCTCGGCTCGCGGCTGATCGTGATGTCGCCGCGCCCCGGCCGCATCACCCATACCTACGACCTGGACTTCAACCGCCGCTTCCTGGCCGAGGGCAATGCCCGCGCCATCAAGTCCAGCCCGGATTTCATCGCCATGCGCGAGCAGATCCTCGGCATCATCTACGGCGACGAGCGCGCCGGCGAAAAGGAGACCGTCCATGTTTGACCGTCTGATCCGTGCCCGCCCGGCCCGCCCCGGCGTCTCCTACGGCGCCCCCGGCGACGGCTCCAGCGCCCTGATCAGCCTGGTGACCGCGCTGGTGCTGGTCGCGCTGTGGTTCATGGCCACCAGCTTCGGCTGGGTCAAGCCGCTGTTCCTGCCCTCGCCCGCCGCCGTCTGGGGCAAGTTCGTGCTGGCGCTGAACGAGGGCGTGTCGAACTCGACCCTGCTGCAGCACACCCTCGCCAGCCTCAGCCGGGTGCTGGGCGCCTTCTTCCTGGCGCTGGTGATCGCGGTGCCGGTGGGCATCATGATGGGCGTCAACCGCGTGGTGCGCGGGCTGCTGGACCCGATCATCGAATTCTACCGGCCGCTGCCGCCGCTGGCCTATCTGCCGCTGATCATCATCTGGCTGGGCATCGGCGAGTTTCCCAAGGTCTTCCTGATCTTCCTGGCGATCTTCGCGCCGATGGCCATCGCCGCCCGGGCCGGTGTGCGCTCGGTCTCGATCGAGCAGATTCATGCCGCCTATGCCATGGGTGCCACCAAGCTGCAGGTGATCTTTCAGGTCATCCTCAAGGCCGCGCTGCCCGAGATCTTCACCGGCATGCGCATCGGCATCGGCGTCGGCTGGACCACGCTGGTCGCCGCCGAGATGGTCGCCGCCAGCCGGGGTCTGGGCTTCATGGTGCTGAACTCGGCCGAATACCTGGCCTCCGATACCGTGATCATGGGCATCATCGTCATCGGCGTGCTGGCCTTCGCCTTCGACCTGCTGCTGCGCCAGATCGAGAAGGTGATGATCCCCTGGAAAGGCAAGGTCTGACCACGGCGACCGCCTCTCCCTTCCCTCCTCCCGCGGCGCGCGCGCCCGCACCAGCATCCCGGAGGCGCGATCGCCGCGCCGCCGCCCAGAAAAGGACCGACCGATGACCCACAAACTGACCGCCGCCGACCTGAAGGCCACCTTCGATGCCTTCAACCGCCATGACATCGACGGGGTGATGACCCATTTCGCCGAGGATTGCGTGTTCTACACCGTCGCCGGCGACCACGAATACGGCAACCGCATCGAGGGCAAGGCGGCCATCGCCAAGGCCTTCGAGGGCGTCTGGACCGCGATGCCCGACGTGCAATGGGCCGAGCACGAGCATTTCATCTCCGAGGACGGCAGCCGCGGCGTCAGCCAGTGGACCTTCCGCGCCACCAATCCCGACGGCACCCGCACCGAGGTGCAGGGCGCCGACCTGTTCCGCATTCGGGACGGCCGGATCGTCGAGAAACAGGCGATCCGCAAGCAACGTCCCGCCATTCCAGCCAAATGAGGCTCCGCCGTGCAAAGCATTCCCAAGCGTCCGAACTCGGTCCCCTTCGACCCGTTCTATGACCCGATGACCGCCGCCTCGCTGGGGCCGCGCAGCGAATATGCGCCGACCTACTGGATCGGCACCGCCGGCACCCCGCCGGAGGATGACGGGCCGGTGACCGGCGACATGGATGCCGATGTGGTGGTGATCGGCTCGGGCTATACCGGCCTGTCCTGCGCCATCCACCTGGCCAAGGAGCAGGGCATCAAGGCGGTGGTGCTGGAGGCCAATGGCGTCGCCTATGGTTGCTCGACCCGCAATGGCGGCCAGGCGCAGGTCAGTTCGGGGCGGCTCAAGCGCAGCCAGTGGATCGAGCGCTGGGGCCTCGACGTGGCCAAGGGCCTGCATCGCGAGGTCTGCGAGGCGTTCGACCTGTTCCGCGCCCTGATCCGCGACCATGACATCCAGTGCGAGCCGCAGGATGGCGGGCATTACTACATCGCCCACCGGGCGCGGCTGATGCCGGGCCTGGAAAAGGAGGCGGCGCTGCTGCGCGATACCTTCGGCTATGACGCGCGGACACTGACCCGCGACGAGTTGCACCAGACCGTGGTGCGCGACATGGAGGCCCATGGCGCCATGTGGGAGGCCGACGGCGTCGGCATCCATGCCGCCAAGCTGGCCTTCGGCTATTTGCGCGTGGCGCGGGAACTGGGCGCCAGGGTGCATGTCGACAGCCCGGTGCAGGGCTGGGAATACCGGGGCGGCGTGCATCACCTGCGCACGCCGGGCGGCACCGTGCGGGCGAAGCGGGTGGCGGTGGCGACGGCGGCCTATGCGCCGCGCGGGCTGCACCCGCGGCTCAAGGACCGGCTGATGCCGATCATGTCGAACAGCATCGTCACCCGGGTCCTGAACCAGGGCGAGCTGGACGCCATCGGCATCCGCAAGCTGTCGCCGCTGACCGATACCCGCACCCTGCGCCACTATTACCGACTGCTGCCCGACAACCGGCTGCAGATCGGCTCGCGCGCCGCGATCACCGGCCGGGACGCCGCCAATCCCGCGCATCTGAACGCGCTGAAGGAGGGGATGCACCGCAAGTTCCCGGCCCTGCGCGGGATCGAGCTGGACTATTCCTGGTGGGGCTGGGTGGATGTCAGCCATGACATGATGCCGCGCATCACCGGCCTGCCGGACCTGCCCGGCGCCTTCTATGCGCTGGGCTATGGCGGCAACGGGGTGATGTATTCGGCCCAGGCCGGCCGGCGCATGGCGCAACTGGTGGCCGGAAAGCCGGTGCCGCAACTGCCGATCTTCAACACCGAACTGCCGCATGAGGGCTGGAAGACGCCGTTCCGGCGGCTGGGCCAGTGGGGCCTTTATCAACTCTATCACTTCCGCGACGAGCGCAAATAGGAGCCGACCAATGAGAATGACGACAGAGGAAGCGTTTGTCAAAGTGCTGCAGTTGCACGGGAT
>JBEBVF010000053.1:0-20431 GCA_040392885.1 Paracoccus sp. (in: a-proteobacteria)
TGGGCCTGGCGGGCGAATTTCTCGGGCGAGAAGCTGCCATCGTCGTTGCGGCAGCCGAAATAGCCCGAGGCCACCTGATAGATCAGGTCGCCGCCGCCCTCGCGGTGATAGCGGCTGATGCCGCCCTCGCCGGTATCCTGGGCGAATCCGGCCTTGCGGGCGCCGGAATTCAGCGCCAGCACCGCGTTCTTGCCCAGCGAGCCGAAGCTCATCGCCGAGATGTTGTAGAGGCTGATCGCATAGGGCTGCCGGCATTCCGGGCCGCCGACCAGCACCCGGAAATCGCTGCTCTGGATGGTGGTGGGCACCGCCGAATGCGTCATCCAGGAATAGCCGCCGCCATAGACGTTCTCGATGGTGCCGAAGGGGCGCTTGTCCTCGACCCCCTTGGCGCGCTGATAGACCAGGGCGCGGGCCGAGCGGCTGAACGGCACCTCGTCCTGGTCGCTCTCGATCAGGTACTGGCGGATCTCGGGGCGGTAGGTCTCCAGCAGGAAGCGGATATGGCCGACGATGGGATAGTTGCGCAGCACGGCATGGCGGCGCTGCACCACGTCATAGAGGCCCAGCAGCGACAGCGGCACCAGCACCGCCGAGGCGACCAGCCACCAGGCGCTGAACAGGGCGGCCGCCAGCAGCGACAGCACCGCCAGCACCACCACGATGGAAAAGATGTAATAGCGCCGATAGCTGTAGCCGATCATGTGAGCCGCCGTTCCCCGACATTTGAAGCACTGGCAGCCGCGTTTGCGCCGGGCTTGCACCGGAGGCACGCGACCTGCCGAACGCTAATCCATAATTTTCGCGCGGTCCACAACCGAGCCCGTATCGCGGTTTTGCTATGCGACGGGGCTGGCGGCGCGGGCGGCGGCACGGCGGGCGGGCAGGTTCACCACCGCCGCCGCCGCCGTCATCAGCACCAGGCCGGCAATGTCGGTCGCGGTCGGCCGCTCGCCCAGGAAGGCGACCGAGCTGACCACGCCGATGGCCGGGACCATCAGCATCGACAGGCTCATGGTGCCGGCCGGCAGCCGCGCCAGCAGCGCATACCACATCACATAGGCCAGCGCCTGCGACAGCAGGATGTGATGCGCCAGCGCGATCCAGGTGCCTGTGTGCAGCCCCGCCCAGTCGATGCCCTGGCTGAGGGTCTGCGGCTCGAAGACCGCCATGCCGAGGGCGGCGACGGCGGCGCCGCCGACCAGCTGCCAGGCGGCCATGACGATCGGCGGCGTGGTGACCGGAAAGCGCTTGGTCAGCACGGTGCCGAAGGCCCAGCTGATCCCGGCCAGCAGCGCCAGGATCAGCCCCAGGCCGAAGCTGCCGGCGCGCAGCAGCGGCCAGCCGAGGCAGAGCAGCCCGAGGCTGCCGAGCAGCAGCCCGGCGCCGCGGCGGCGGTCGAGATGCTCGCCCAGCAGCAGGCGGGCGAAGATCACCGTCCAGATCGGCTGGGTGAAGGTGACGATCACCGCCCGCGAGGTCGGCGCCATCAGCTGCGCAAAGGCCAGCAGCAGGTTGAACAGGGTGATCGAGAACAGGCCGGCGACCAGGATCGGCAGCCAGTCGCCGCGATCGGGCAGCAGCCGGCCCTGCCGCAGCAGCGCCAGCCCCATCAACACCAGCGCGCCGACGCCCATGCCGAGGCTGCGCAGGGTCCAGGGGCCCAGCTCGTTCAGGGCGGTGCGCACGGCGGGCCAGTTCAGGCCCCAGAACAGCGCCAGCGCCACGATCGCCAGCAGATCCAGCCCAC
The DNA here is from genome assembly GCA_040392885.1 of Paracoccus sp. (in: a-proteobacteria). Lineage (GTDB taxonomy): Bacteria > Pseudomonadota > Alphaproteobacteria > Rhodobacterales > Rhodobacteraceae > Paracoccus. The sequence goes on from JBEBVF010000053.1 coordinate 1,751, forward strand.
GCCGCGAACCCGTCGCCATGTCTTGCCCCTTCCTGGTTGCCTGTTGCCCGTCCTTCGACAGGATTTCGCCGGAAATGGCCAGCAGATTCCGGGTCAGCGCAGGCGGTTGCGCAGGGCGGCCAGCAGGCGCGGGTGGCGGTTCAGCAGGTGCATGTAGGCGTCATGGGCGAACCGGTTGGCCAGCACCTGCCGGCGCAGCCGGGCCAGGCGGCTCTTCGGCGCTGCCATCGCCGCCAGCAGTCGCGCCTGCTTGGCGGCGATCCGTGCCGGGTCGGGCCGCATGGTCTCGGCGCGGGCGAACAGCGCCTGCCAGGGCGCGAACCGCGCCTGCCAGGACAGGCCGTCGCGGCGCGCCAGGTTCTCGGCCTGCAGCCGCGCCAGTTCCGCGCGGTCCTGCGCCAGGTGGCGCAGCGCCGTCGCCAGCGCCTGCGGCGCGCGGGCGACGACATAGGGCTGCTGCAACGGTCCCAGCACGTCGCGCACCACGCCGACGTCCGTGCTGACCACGGCGGCGCCCGAGGCCATCGCCTCCAGCACCGGGTTCGGCGTGCCTTCGATCAGCGAGGTGCAGGCCAGCACGTCGATGTCGCGATAGAAATCCGGCATCCGCTCGGGGGGCAGGGGGCGGGTCACCTTGTCGGCGACATGGGCGACGGCCAGCCCCTCGGCCGCCAGCGCCGCCATGGCCGGGCGGAAGATGCCGTGAAACCCCTTCATGTCGGGACCGATCTGGCTGCCCCAGTCGCTGTTGCCGACCCAGCCCACCCGCAGCGGGCCCGGCGCGGGTGGAATCGCCGCCGGGGTAAAGCGCGCCAGGTCCACCCCGTCGATCAGCACCGCATCCGGCACGAACAGATGCGGCGCCGCGCCATAATGCCGGGCCAGCGTGCCCGAGCAGACGGCATTGAGATCCGAGAGCGCAAAGGGGTTGCCCATCTCGGCCAGCGCCTGCGGGCTGTCATAGAGGTGGTCATAGACCACGCTGAGCGTGATCCGCTCGGCCAGCAGCCGGGCGATGCGCGCCCGCGCCTGCCGGCGGGCAGCCAGCATCTCGACGGCGGCGACCAGGTCGAATCGCCAGAAGAACACATGCAGATCCGACCATTCCAGCAGGGCAGCCAAGTCCCGCGGCCGCCCGGCCCAGTCGCGCCGCCCGATCAGGCGGAACTCGTGCCCGGCGCCGGTGTTGTGTGACGCGGCGGCAATGCTGCGGCCGATATTGTGGAACGACCAGTCGTCCACGTCATGGATGAGGGCGATCTTCACGCGGTCTCCGGTTTCTTCGCCGATCGGGTGCCGAAATTAAGCAAATTTTAGCCATTCCACCCGAATAGTCATGGTGCGGCGCATCATATATCGCCATGTTACGATGTCTTGTTAAGACAGAGTCGAAGTCCAGGCCGAGGGAGGCGCCGGCAAATATGCGGTTCATCGTCACCGGGGGGGCGGGATTCATTGGCAGCCATCTGGTCGAGGCGCTGATTCGCGCCGGCCATGACGTTACCGTGATCGACGACCTCTCCACCGGCAAGCCGGCCAACCTGCCGCCGGGCACCCGGCTGATCCACGCCTCCATCGCCGATGCGGCGCTGCTGGCGCGCGAGGCGGCGGGGGCTGACGGCCTCTATCACCTGGCGGCGCGGGTCTCGGTGCAGGATTGCATCGACAACTGGCTGGCCGGCCATGCCGACAACCTGATCGGCACCATCAATACCCTCGAGGCGGCGGCGCAGGCCGGTTGCCCGGTGGTCTATGCCTCCTCGGCGGCGGTCTATGGCGACCGCTCCGGCCAGCTGTGCAGCGAGGAGGTCAGGGAGACGCCGATCTCGCCCTATGGGGTCGACAAGCTGGCGGGCGAGCATCAGGCCCGCGCCTTCGCGGCGATTCGCGGCGTGGCCAGCGTCGGCCTGCGCTTCTTCAACGTCTACGGGCCGCGGCAGGACCCGGCCTCGCCCTATGCCGGGGTGATCTCGCGCTTCATCGCCAATGCCCGCGAGGGGGTGGCGCATACCGTGTTCGGCGATGGCGGCCAGTCGCGCGATTTCATCGAGGTCTCGGACGTCGTGGCCGGGCTGCTGGCGGCGATGGCGCTGGCCCAGACGCAGACGCAGACCGGCGCCGCCACGGCGCGGGCCGAGGTGTTCAACCTCTGCACCGGGCGCGAGACTACACTGCTCGACCTGATCGCCATCCTCGCCCGGGTGCGCGGCGATGCCGGCGCGCCCCGCATCCGCCATGCGCCGCCGCGCGCCGGCGACATCCGCCACTCGCTCGGCTCGACCCGGCTGATGCACGAGCGGCTGGGGGTGCGGGCGCAGGTGCCGCTGGATCGCGGTCTGGCGCGGCTGCTGGCGCATGGGGCGCCTGCATGAGCCTGCGCGTGCTGCTGGTGGCGGATGTCGCCGGCTGGGCCTTCGACAACATCGCCACCAACATCGCCGCCAATCTGGGCGGCGAGCACCGGATCGACATCTGCTACATGGCCGAATGCGGCGCCCGCCCGGCCGAGCTGCTGGCCCGCCACATCCTGCCCGGCGGCCATGACCTGGTGCATTTCTTCTGGCGCGACGACCTGCGCGGACTGATCCATCCCGAGCATATCCATGCCGCCGCCGCCCAGTCCGGGCAGAGCGTCGATTCGGTGCTGGATGCGCTCTGCGCGCCGGCGATCACCACCTCGATCTATGACCACCTGCACCTGTCGGCGGCAGCGCTGGCCGACCGCGCCGGCACGCTGCATTTCGCCCATGGCTATTCGGTCTCCTCGCCGATCCTGGAGGCGATCTATCGCGAGGCGCCGGGCCTGCCGGCGCCGGATGCGATGATCCCGGACGGGGTGCGCACCGATTTCTTCGCCCGCGGCCCGGCGCCGGCGCAGGGGGTGCGCGGCGCCGGCGGGCCGCTGGTCGTGGGCTGGGTCGGCAATTCCCGCTGGGGCGACCACAGCCATGCCGATGCCAAGGGGCTGCATTCGATCCTCCGGCCAGCGCTGGCCGCGCTGCGGGCCGAGGGGGTGGCGGTCGAGGGCCATTTCGCCGACATCCAGGACCGCCGGCGCTCGCGCGAGGAGATGCGCAGCTATTACCACGAGATCGACGTGCTGGTCTGCGCCTCGCTGATCGAGGGCACGCCGAACCCGGTGCTGGAGGCGATGGCCTCCGGCGCCGCCGTGGTCTCGACCGATGTCGGTATCGTGCGCGCGGCGCTGGGTCCGCAGCAGGCGGCGATGATCCTGCCGCGGCGCACGCCGGAGGCGATGGCCGATGCGCTGCGCGATCTGGCCCGGGACCGGGAGCTGCTGGCGCGGCTGAAGGCCGAGAACCTCGCCCGCGCGCCGCAATGGGACTGGGCGCTGACCACGCGCGGCTGGCCGGCGCTCTGGGCCACGGCGCTGGCGCGGCGCGACGATGCCAGGCTGGCGCATTTCCGCCGGTCGGCGCTGGCCGAGGCCTGTCGGCGCCTGGCCCCCTTGTCCCCGGCAGGCGCGCAGGCCAATGAACCGATCCCGACCTGGCGCCCGGGTCTGCGCGCCCGCCTGCACCGACGGGCGGTCGACTGGCTCTATGCCCGGCCGCGCCTGGCCCGCACCGTCAACCGCCTGAGAGGCCGCAAGCCATGACCGTTCCCCTTTTCGCGATCTGGATGCCCTGGGGGCGCGTCGGCTCGAATCTGGTGGTCACCGTGCTGAACGAATATGCCGGTATCGGCATCGCCAACGAGCCGACCACGGTGCTGGCCAGCCGCCGCCGCAAGGAGCCGGGCGCCCAGTTTCTGACCGATCTCGACCAGCTTGCCTATCTGCGCGACTTTCCCGATGTCGGTCGTTTCGGCCTACCGGTGCTGCGCGGACCGCTGTGCGGGGTAAAGCTGTCGCATCAGTCGCTGATCTCGCCGATGGCGGCGCATGGGGTGCTGGCCGAGCGCGGCTTTCGCATCGTCGCCATGTATCGCGACAACCACATCAAGACCGCCATCTCGCAGATCCGCGCCGAAAAGCGCGCCCAGGCCGGCAGCCGCGATGCCTGGTCGGTGTCGCGCCGGTCGCGGCCGCCGGGGCCGATGCAGGTGCGCCCGACGCTGGCGCTGACCCGCGCCCGCGCCTGCGCGCAAAGCGCCCGGCGGCTGCGCGACTATCTGGGGCATTTCCATCCCGAGGGCGGCCTCGCCATCCGCTACGAGGAGCTGAACGCCGCCCCGCATGACACCATCCGCCGCATCGCCGACCATCTCGGGCTGCGGCTGCCGCAGAAATTCGTGCTGCCGCATCAGAAGGCCACCGATGACGACCTGTCGCGGTCGGTGACCAACTGGCCCGAGGTCCGCGCCGCCTTTGCCGACAGCGAATTCGCCGCGCTGCTCGACCAGGACGGCGGCCCGGCCGGGGCCTAGGGGGCCTAGGGGCGGCGCGCCGGCGCTTCCTCCGGGCCGCCGTGTTCGGGCAACAGCGCGGTGCGCCCGCCATCGGCGCGCAGCACCTCGGCCAGCTCCTCGGGATTGGCGACCATCTGCGCCAGGCTGTCGGCGCCGAAGCGGCTGGTATGGATGTCGAAGCGCCGCCAGGCCAGCCCGACATGGCGCATCAGCGCCGCCATCGCCCCGTCCATGTCCGCGACCAGATCCTCGTAGAACAGGTGCAGGGCCGGGCGGCCGGCCACCAGTTCCGCCATGATCCGCCGGCCCTCGCGCACATTGCCCAGATTGGTCAGCAGCTTGCTGGGCGCGATGCGGGGGGTGAAGCGCACGCCGCGGGCGATGGACCAGTTGCGCGTCTCGCCGCGGGCGGCGCCCTCGGCGATCCAGGCCTCGATGCGGGCCGAGGACAGCGCCACCGCCGCATCGTCGCCGCGGTCGAGCGTCACCAGCCGCGCGCCCCGTGCCGCAATCCAGTCGCGCATCGCCGCCGGGTCGGCGGTCGAGAGCGCGGCATGGTTGAGCACGGTCGGCCGGTCGAGCGCCTCCGGCGCCAGGGTCTCGGCCAGCCAGGCCATCTGTGCCGCGGCGACCGCCTCGCGCGGCTGACCGCGGCTGCGGCTGGCGATGCCGGTCAGCGGCTCGTTGAACACCTTGGCGCCGGCCCCGGCCAGGGCGGCATTGACCATGTTGCTGCCCACGCGCCCCCAGGGCATCAGCAGCAGGCCGAGGGGATGCGCCGTCACGGCTTGCCTCCTGCGCCCAGCCGCCGGCGAAGGGCGCGCAGCGCCCGGCCCAGCACCCGCCGCGGCGCCAGACGGCGGCGCAACCCGGCGACGGGATGGCCCAGCGCCATCTCCAGATCGGTATTGCGGGCCTGCAGGGCGGCGGTCCAGCCGTCCAGCTCGGTGATGCGGGCCTGCAGGGCGCCGCTCCAGCCCTCCAGTTCGGCCACGCGGGATTGCAGGGTGCCGCCCCAGCCCTCCAGCTCGGCGATGCGGGCCTGCAACTGCCCGATCCAGGTGTCGCGATTGGCGATCTCGGTCAGGGCGCTGTCCAGCCAGGCCTCCAGCGAGGCGATGCCGGCCTCGGCGGCCAGCAGGTCGCCGGTCTTGCCGGCGGCCTGCTGGGCATCGCGGAACTGGTCGAAGACCAGCAGCCGGGTGGCGATCAGCTCGCGCCGCAGCAGGGCGCCGCCGGCCTCGTGACGGGCCTCGGCGGCCGCGAACAGCCGCGTCCAGCCGGAGACCCGGGTGGTCCAGTCGATGCCGGCGGCGCGGGCGCGGTTCTCGGCCTCGGCCGCCGCCAGCAGGCCGGGGTCGTCGAGCAGCCGGCGCAGCGCATCGGCCATCGCCTGCGGGCTGCGCTCGGCCAGGATCAGCCCGGTCTGCACCGGCCCGGCCACCTCGCGCACGATGCCGACATCGGTCGAGACCCAGGCGCGGCCGCTGGCCGTGGCCTCCAGCACCGGGTTCGGCGTGCCCTCATAGGCCGAGGCGCAGACCAGCACGTCGATCTCGCCGGCGTAATAGGCGCGCATCTCCTCGCGGTCGCGCCGGCGCAGGTTGCGGTCGGCCAGTTCCAGCACCACGTCGCGGCCCTCGGCTTGCAGGGCCTCGATGGCGGGCTTGAGGATGGAGTGCAGCCCCTTGGGGTCGTCGCCGACGCCCGGCTTGCCCTCGCCCCAGGCGGAATTGCCGACCCAGCCGACGCGCAGCCGCCCCGGCACCCGGCCGGGATTGTCGAGCGTGCCGGGGCCGCGGGCAAAGAAGCCGCTGTTCACGCCGTCCGGGGTCTCGTGGTCCGGGCCGCGGTCGAAATGCGTCCGGTAGGCCCGCGCCAGCAGCTCCGATGCGGTCGAATAGCCGTCGGTCAGCGCCAGCGCGGTGCGGCGCTCCTCGATCTCGGGCGCGGTCAGGAACAGGTGGTCGTAGATGGTCGTCGTCACCACCGGCGCCGCCAGCAGCGCCGCCATCTCGTCGGCGGAGAGCCCGTGCTGGCTGCGGGTCTTCTGCAGCACGCTGGGGCTGCGGATGGCGTTGAACCACAGCTCGCGCCACATGAAATGGATATGGTCGAAGCGGTTCTCGACGAACAGGGCCGAGAGCAGCCGCGCGCGGTCCTCGTGATCGCTGACATAGAAGCGGCTGATGTCGTAGCGCCCGGCCAGGTGCGGGGCGATGTGATCGACGATATTGGCATAGGCCCAGTCGGGCACGTCGATCACGAAGGCCAGGCTGCGTCGGGCGCCGCGGGCGATGGCGGGCGAGACCTCGGCCAGGCCGGCGGCGCGCTGCGGCAGCGGCGGCGGTGGCGGCGGGGCCGTGGCCGGCGCCAGACTGTCCGCGGCCAGAAAGGCGATGGCGTCATGGCTGACCAGGGCCGGGCGCCGCGCGCCCGGCGGCGGCAGCGGGTGCAGCGCCAGTTGGCCGTCCAGCGTCGCCAGCCCCAGCACGGCCTCGGGCCACAGCGCCAGGACCCCGCTGCGAAAGCCGTAGAAATCCGGGCTGCGCGGCGGGCCGCCGGCCTCGGGCGGCACCGTGCCGCGGCGCTGCGGCCAGTTGGTCTGCACCAGCAACAGCCGGCCCCCCGGCGCCAGCGCCGCCCGCAGCCGCGCCAGCGCAGCGGCCGGGTCGGCAGCCTCCGACCACAGGTCGAAGGCCGCGATCAGCGCCAGTCCCTGAGCCGGCGGCGCCTCGTCGGGCGCGATGCGGGGCAAGCCGGTCCAGCCCGCCGGCGCCAGCTGCTCCGGTGCCACCAGCAGCCCCGGCGCCTCCGCACCGGCCAGCCGCGCCACGGCCTCCAGCAGCGCGGCATGGCAGGGCGGATCGGGCAGGCGTGGCGCCATCGCGGCCTCCGGTTGTATTCTCTGCCGCCGCTTCTAGCGCAAGGGCCGGGCGCGGGGAACCGCAAAGCCGGGGCGGCTTGACCTCGCCGCGCCGAGCGGCAAGCCTGTGCCCATCCCATCCGAAAGGCCCCCCCGATGACCGACCGCAACCCGGTGCTGATCCTCTGCCCGCTGCCCGCCCACCTGATCGCGCGGCTGGAACCCGTCCATGACCTGCATCGCCTCGACCTGGCGCGCAGCGAGGCCGAGCGCCGCGCGGTGATCGCCCGGGCCGGCGCCACCTGCCGGGCGGCGGTGACCAGCGGCAAGATCGGTCTGGCCGGGGTGCCGCTGGAGGAGCTGCCGGCGCTGGAACTGCTGGCCAGCTATTCCGCCGGCTACGAGGGCGTCGACCTGCCGGCGCTGGACGCGCGCGGCGTGGCGCTGACCACGACCTCGAACGCACTGGCCGATGACGTGGCCGACACCGCTCTGATGCTGATGCTGGCGGCGCGGCGCGACCTGCGCCGGGCGGACCTGCATGTGCGCAATGGCGACTGGGCCCGGCAGGGCATGTATCCGCTGCAACCAGCGATGAAGGGCGCGCGGCTGGGGCTGGTGGGTGCCGGCCGCATCGGCCAGGCCATCGCCCGCCGGGCCGAGGTGCTGGGCATGCAGACCGCCTATTTCGGCCGCCGCGCGCGCCCGGATGTCACCCTGCGCTACGAGCCCGACCTGGTGGCGCTGGCCGGCTGGGCCGACCTGCTTGTCGTCGCCATCGCCGGCGGGCCCGATACCCGCCACCTGGTCGATGCCCGGGTGCTGGCCGCGCTGGGGCCGCAGGGCACGCTGGTCAACATCGCCCGCGGCAGCATCATCGACGAGGCGGCGCTGATCGAGGCGCTGACCCGCGGCACCATCGCCAATGCGGGCCTCGACGTGTTCCAGAACGAGCCCGATCCCGACCCGCGGCTGGTGGCCCTGCCCAATGTCACCCTCTATCCGCACCATGCCAGCGGCACCATCCAGACCCGCGACGCCATGGGGCAGGCGGTGGCCGGCAGCCTCGCCGCCTTCTTTGCCGGCGAGGCGCTGGCCGACCGCGTGCGATAGTGCCGCGCCTGCGGTATGCAGTCGCATACCATCTTCCCTTTCGCGGCGGATTCGCCTACAAGGCGGCAACCGAAATCTGATTGAAAGGCCGTGCCCATGTCGAAGATCAAGGTGGCAAATCCCGTCGTCGAGCTGGACGGCGACGAGATGACCCGCATCATCTGGGACTTCATCAAGCAAAAGCTGATCCTGCCCTATCTCGACATCGACCTGAAATATTACGACCTCGGGATCGAGAGCCGCGACGCCACCGATGACCAGATCACCGTGGACGCCGCCGAGGCGATCAAGAAATACGGGGTCGGCGTGAAATGCGCCACCATCACCCCCGACGAGGCCCGGGTCGAGGAGTTCGGCCTGAAGAAGATGTGGAAATCGCCCAACGGCACCATCCGCAACATCCTCGGCGGCGTCATCTTCCGCGAGCCGATCATCTGCAAGAACGTGCCGCGTCTGGTGCCGGGCTGGACCCAGCCGATCGTCGTCGGCCGCCATGCCTTCGGCGACCAGTATCGCGCCACCGACTTCCGCTTCCCCGGCAAGGGCAAGCTGACCATCAAGTTCGTCGGCGAGGATGGCGAGACCATCGAGCACGAGGTGTTCAACGCCCCGTCCTCGGGCGTCGCCATGGCGATGTACAACCTGGACGATTCGATCCGCGACTTTGCCCGCGCCAGCTTCAACTATGGCCTCCAGCGCGGCTATCCGGTCTATCTGTCGACCAAGAACACCATTCTCAAGGCCTATGACGGCCGCTTCAAGGACCTGTTCCAGGAGGTGTTCGACGCCGAATTCGCCGACCAGTTCAAGAAGGCCGGCCTGCATTACGAGCACCGGCTGATCGACGACATGGTTGCCAGCGCCCTGAAATGGTCGGGCGGCTATGTCTGGGCCTGCAAGAACTATGACGGCGACGTGCAGTCCGACATCGTGGCGCAGGGCTTCGGCAGCCTCGGCCTGATGACCTCGGTGCTGATGACCCCGGATGGCAAGATCGTGGAATCGGAGGCCGCGCACGGCACCGTCACCCGCCATTATCGCGAGCACCAGAAGGGCAAGGAGACCTCGACCAACTCCATCGCCTCGATCTTTGCCTGGACCGGCGGCCTCAAGCACCGCGCCAAGCTGGACGGCAACGAGGCGCTGGCCAATTTCGTCAAGACGCTGGAGCGCGTGACCGTGCAGGCGGTCGAGGACGGCTACATGACCAAGGACCTGGCGCTGCTGGTCGGGCCGGACCAGAAATGGCTGACCACCATGGGCTATCTGGAAAAGGTCGACGAATACCTCAACAAGGCCCTGGCGGGCTGACGGGGCAGGGCCGGGGGCAACCCCGGCCCGTTTCCTTTGCAAAGGGGCAGGCTCTCGGCAGGCGAGGCCGCCCGCCATCCTCCGGAAAGGCCGGGCATGGAAGGCTGGATCTTCTGGGCATTGCTGGCAGCGGTCTTTGCCGCGCTGACCGCCATCTTCGGCAAGATCGGCGTGACCGGGGTCAGCGCCGATTACGCAACCTTCATCCGCGTGGTGGTGATTCTGGCGGCGCTGGCGCTGCTGCTGACCGTGACCGGGCAATGGCAGCACAGCCGCACGGTGCCGGCGCGGTCCTGGCTGTTTCTGGTGCTGTCGGGCCTGGCGACCGGTGCCAGCTGGCTGTGCTATTACCGCGCGCTGCAACTGGGCGATGCGGCGCGGGTGGCGCCGCTGGACAAGCTGTCGGTGGTGCTGGTCGCCCTGTTCGGCGCCGGCTTCCTGGGCGAGAAGCTGTCGGCGGTGAACTGGACCGGCGTGGCGCTGATCGCCGGCGGCGCGGTGCTGGTAGCGCTGCGCTAGAAGGCGGCCGCTGGCCGGGTGCCTCAGGCAGGACTGCGAGCGAGTGACGCCGGACCCTTGCGCGGGCGGGGTTTCGGATGCTTCGTTCCGGCCGTTTCTGAAGGCTGGGGCAGCGCGTGGTGCCGGTGACGCTCTGCCGCGCCGTGACCGACCCGGCGCCGGGCTGCGCATATCGTGATGCCTTTCACGGTGACGCGCCTCCCCTCAGACAGTCTCCGAATCTCCGCCTCGCCGCGCGCGACCTGGCTGCGCATCCGTCATGCCGCGCCGGGCGGGCGGGGGCAGTCCCCGTCTCCGGCACGGCGTTCCACCGGGGATGCTTTACAAATGTTCTCGTTTTGTTTACGTTGAGGGAATGCTTCCGCCCCGCAATCCCGACGAGATCCTCAAGGCCCGCGGCGCCGACTCGCGCCCCAAGGGCCGCTACGAGCGCGAGGAGCGCCACCGCGAGAGCGACGGCTGGGACATTCCCGAGGAGGCCGCGCTGGTGCAGACCGAGGTGGTGCTGGAGCGGCCGCGCAGCGCGCTGAGCTGGAACGACTCGCCCGACCTGCCCTTCGACCGCAGCCTGAACCCCTATCGGGGCTGCGAGCATGGCTGCATCTATTGCTATGCGCGGCCCTATCACGCGTATCTGGGCCTGTCGCCGGGGCTGGATTTCGAGACCCGGATCACCGCCCGGCCGGGCATCGGCGCCGTGCTGGCCCGGGAATTCGGGCGCAAGTCCTATCGGGTGGCGCCGCTGGCCATCGGCACTGCCACCGACCCCTATCAGCCCGCCGAAGCCCGGCACCGGGTCATGCGCGAGGTGCTGTCGGTGCTGGCCGAATGGTCGCATCCGGTCGCCATCGTGACGCGGGGGCGGCTGGTGACGCGCGACCTCGACATCCTCGGGCCGATGGCGGCGCGCGGGCTGGCGACGGTGGGCATCTCCGTCACCACGCTGGACCCCGGCCTGTCGCGGGCGATGGAGCCGCGGGCGCCGGCACCGGCAACGCGGATGGCGATGATCCGGGCGCTGGCCGCGGCCGGGGTGCCGGTGCGGGTGATGGCGGCGCCGATGATCCCGGTGCTGACCGAGCCGGAGCTGGAGGCGATCCTGGCCGCCGCCCAGGCGGCCGGCGCGCAATGGGCCAGCATGATCCCGCTGCGCCTGCCGCTGGAGGTGGCGCCGCTGTTTCGCGATTGGCTGGAGCGCCACCGCCCCGGCCATGCCGCCCATGTCATGGGCAAGGTGCAGGCGATGCGCGGCGGCCGCGACAACGACCCGCGCTATGGCAGCCGGATGCGCGGCGAAGGGGTGGAGGCCGATCTGCTGCACCAGCGGTTCCGGCTGGCCTGCAAGCGGCTGGGGCTGAACCGGACCCGGCCGGTGCTGGATTGCAGCCAGTTCGGCCCGCCGGCGCGGCCGGGCCAGCAGCTCGACCTGTTCTAGGCGTCAGGCGGCGTCCAGCGCGTCGATGATCGGGCCGAAATCCGCCGCCTTCAGGCTGGCGCCGCCGACCAGGGCACCGTCGACATGGGCGATGGCGAAGATCTCGGCGGCATTGCCCGGCTTGACCGAACCGCCATAGAGCAGCCGCATGTCGGCGCCGTCCGCCAGCGCCTCGACCAGCCGCGCGCGCAGCAGGGCATGGACCTCCGCGATCTGCCCGGCATCCGGGGTGCGGCCGGTGCCGATGGCCCAGATCGGCTCATAGGCGATCACGGTATTGGCGGCGGTGGCCCCCTCGGGCAGCGAGCCGGCCAGTTGCGCTGCGATCACCGCAAGCGTCTCGCCGGCATCGCGCTGCGCCTCGGTCTCGCCCAGGCAGATGATGGCGACCAGCCCGGCGCGATGCGCGGCGCCGGCCTTGGCGGCGACCACGGCATCGGTCTCGCCATGATCGGCGCGGCGTTCGGAATGGCCGACGATCACCGCCACCGCGCCGGCATCGGCCAGCGCCTCGGCGGCGATGTCGCCGGTATGGGCGCCGGCGGCGGCGGCGTGGCAGTCCTGACCGCCCACCACCACATGGCTGCCGCGGACGCGCGAGGCCATCGCCGCCAGCAGCGTCGCCGGCGGGCAGATCAGCACGTCGCAGGTCGCGGGGGCAGGGCGGGCGGCCAGCGCCTCGACCTGGGCCAGGTCGGCGCCGAGGCCGTTCATCTTCCAGTTGCCGGCGGCAAGCTTGCGCGGGGCCATGTCACTCTCCCTCGTGGTTTGGGGGGAATTAGGCCGGGCGGGGCCGGCACGCAAGCCTCAGGGTTGCGACGGTTGCGCGCGCGTGCCCGGAATGGCGAAGCTGACCGATTCGCCGCAGCCGCAGGCCTCGGTCACGTTGGGGTTGCGAAAGCGGAAGCCGCTGTCGAGCGCCCCGTCCTCGTAGTCGATCTGCAGGCCGAACAGGAACATCTGCGCATTCGGCGCCAGGATCACCCGCGCCGCGCCCTGCTGGACGACCTCCTCATGCGGGCCGGGGGCCTCGGCCAGTTCCATGACATATTCCATGCCGGCGCAGCCGCCCTTCTTGAGGCCGATGCGCAGCGCATGCGCGCCCTTGGCCTGCATCAGCGCGCTGATGCGGGCCTCGGCGGCGGGGGTGATGGTGACGGGCGCCTGGCCGGGGGTCGCGAACATGGCAGTCTCCTTTGCCTCCCGAATCTAGGAAGCGGCCGGGGGGCCGGCAAGGGGGCCCTGCCGGCGGCTCAGATGAAGCCCAGCTCCAGTCGGGCCTCGTCGGACATCATCTCCATGCCCCAGGGCGGGTCGAAGGTCATCGCCACGTCGACCTGGCGCACGCCGGGCAGCGGCTCGATGGCGTCGGCGACCCAGCCGGGCATCTCGCCGGCCACCGGGCAGCCCGGCGCGGTCAGCGTCATCACGATGCGCACGTCGTTCTCGTCGCTGATCGCCACGGTATAGATCAGCCCCAGGTCGAAGATGTTGACCGGGATCTCCGGGTCGTAGACGCTGCGGCACGCCTCGACGATGGAATCGTAAAGCGGGTGTTCGGTGGTCGAGGGCGCGATCAGCGGCGCCCCTTCCGGGGACTCATTCTGGCTCATGCCGGTCATCCTGTCGGTTATCGCGCCCTATATAGGCCATGGCGGCGCCGCTTTACAGCCCCGAAGCCGCGTCGGGCGCGGCTCAGCGGCCCAGCTTGGCGTGAACCTCGTCCAGATCGACCTCGCCCTTGGGAAACTTGTTGTCGGGGTCGTCGAAATCATAGCGGAACAACTGAAAGTCGCGCTTGTAGATCTCCCAGATCAGGTGGCGGGAGATGTCGTCGAAATAGGCGCTGACCGGATGCGCGCGCCGGGGGCCGTGACCTTCCGATTCGTTGAAGCGCGGCACCGTGTCCAGGTCCAGCCGGTGCGCGACGGGCGCCGCGTCCAGGACCTTCTGCATGCCCTCGTTGAACTTCTCGGTAAAGAAGATCTGGTCGTAGCGCCCGCCATTGACGATGAAGGTGGCGATATGGCCGGACATGGCCGACCAGTGGATGTCGGGCTCCATCGGGCGGCGCCAGCGGATGGTGTCGCGCGCGAACAGCAGGAAGCGGCGGAAGCTGCGGATCTGGTCGAAGTCGAAATCGTCCTCGGGGCTGCCGACCTCGATGCCGTAGCGCTGGATCAGCTGCGGCACCAGGTTGCCGCGATAGCGGCGGCCGTTGCGCTGGATGCCGGCGATCTTGTCGAAGAACGAGGACAGGATGCGCGCATAGGGGTTGCGCACGCAGGTGAAGGTCAGCGCCTTGCGGCCGCGCACCGCGGCCTCGATGGCGGGCTGGCTTTCGGGCTGCGCCCATTTGTGCAGCCCCTCCTTGCTGTCATGGATGTCGCCGTCGAAATAGCGGCCATGATCCGAATGGAACATGATCTGCCCGATGGTCGAGCAGGCGCATTTCGGCACCACCCGATAGATCAGGCTTTCGCTTTCGGTCATCCATGTGCCGGGAAAACCCATATCCGCCCCTTCCTGTCGCGCCGGCAGCTTCGCCCGCCCGCGCCCTTCCCGCAACATGCAAATTGCGGGGCTGGATTCAATGTCCAAACCGCCCTAAGGTCCGTGCTGGTTTCAGACTGGCGCCATGGCAAAACTCGCTTTCATCCTGCTTTGTCACAAGGATCCTGCCGGTGTCATCGCCCAAGCGCGCCGCCTGACGGCCGAGGGCGACCTGATCGCGATCCATTTCGACGGCAACGGCCGGCGCGAGGATTTCGAGGCGATCCGCGACGCCCTGGCCGACAACCCCTCGGTGATCGTGGTGCCGCGGCGGCACAAATGCGGCTGGGGCACCTGGTCGCTGGTCGCCGCCACGCTGGAGACCCTGCGCGCCGCCGAGGCCGGCTTTCCGCAGGCCTCGCATTTCTACATGCTGTCGGGCGACTGCATGCCGATCAAGTCGGCGGAATATGCCCATGCCTTCCTCGATGCCGAGGATTGCGACTATATCGAGAGCTTCGACTTTTTCGAGAGCGACTGGATCAAGACCGGCTTCCGCGAGGACCGGCTGATCTACCGGCACTTCTTCAACGAGCGCAAGCACCGCTGGCTGTTCTATGCCTGCTACGACCTCCAGCGCCGCCTCAAGCTGACCCGGGCGCTGCCGGCCGACCTGCAGATCATGATCGGCTCGCAATGGTGGTGCCTGCGCCGCGAGACGGTCGAGAAGGTGCTGGAATTCTGCCGCCAGCGCCGCGACGTGATCCGCTTCTTCCGCACCACCTGGATTCCGGACGAGACCTTCTTTCAGACCATCGTGCGCCATCTGGTCCCGCGCGAGCAGATCCGCTCGCGCACGCTGACCTTCCTGCTGTTCACCGATTACGGCATGCCGGTCACCTTCCACGACGACCATTTCGACATGCTGCTGGCGCAGGATTACCTGTTCGCGCGCAAGATCAGCCCCGAGGCCGAGGCGCTGAAGCTGCGGCTGGGGCGGCTGTGGTCGGCGCGCGGGCGGCAGTTCCCCATCTCGGGCAACGGTCGCGAGGTGTTCCGCTTTCTGGTCGGGCAGGGCCGGGTCGGGCGCCGCTTCGGCCGCCGCTTCTGGGAAAGCGAGTCCAGCCTGGGGCGTGACCGCACCCTGCTGATGATCGTGTGCAAGAAATGGGGCGCGGCCAAGCGGCTGATCGCCGCCATGCGCGACCAGACCGGCATTCCCGCCGTCGGCTTCCTGTTCAACGAGCTGGATGCCGGCCTGCCCGACCTGGGCGGGGTCGAGACCACGCTGGACAAGCGCGACCACCATCGCCGGGCGCTGCTGCGGCTGCTGATGGACATCCACGGTGCCGACCGGCTGGCGATCTGCGTCGATCCCTATGCGCTCGGCCTGATCCGCGACCTGCTCGACGACAAGGCCGAGACCCGGCTGCTGCTGATCGACGTGGAGTTCGACGAGGCCTGGATGCGCGGCCATATGCAGCGCATCGGCCTGACCGGGCCGCAGACCTCGCCCTCGGCCTTCGCCCGGCTGGAGCGCGCCGCCCGCATCGAGATGGCGCATGAGATCGAGCTGCTGCGCGACCTGCCGGGGCTGCATGTCGTCTCGGCCGCCGCCGGCGCCGCCCGCAACGGCGAGGTGCTGGCGCGGTTCCTGGGCGTGGACGGCGCCATGGGCGCGGCGCTGGCCGCCACCCCCGGCATTTTCGACGATTGACGAGATTGAGAGAGAGGACCGGCCATGACCTATGACGACAGCAACATCTTTGCCCGCATCCTGCGCGGCGAGATTCCCAACGACACCGTGCGCGAGACCGCGCATACCCTGGCCTTCAACGACATCCATCCGCAGGCGCCGGTGCATGTGCTGGTGATCCCCAAGGGCGCCTATGTCACCTTCGACGATTTCGCCGCCCGCGCCCCGGCCGAGGAGATCGTGGATTTCATGCGCGTGGTGGCCGAACTCTCCGAAAGCCTCGGCCTGTCGCCGCTGAGCGGCGGGCAGGGCTTCCGGGCGATCACCAATTCCGGGCCGCATTCGCTTCAGGAGGTGCCGCATTTCCACCTGCACCTGCTGGGCGGGCGCAGCCTCGGGCGGCTGGTGGAACCGGCGTGACCGGCGCCGCATGCCTCTTTCCCTCGGGCCGGCGGATGCGTATTGAGGGCGCGTCCAGACAGCGAGGCGGGAAATGACCGAAGTTCTGATTGCGGGCGGGGCGGTGATGGGTTCGGCGGTGGCCTTCTGGCTGACCCGCATGCAGCCCGGCATCAAGGTCACGGTGATCGAGGCCGATCCCAGCTATGCCACCTCCTCGACCGCGCTCTCGGCGGCCGGCATCCGCAGCCAGTTCACCAACAAGGTGAACGTGGAGATGAGCCGCTTCGGCATCGACTTCATCCGCGACTTCGCCAGATGGGTGGGGCCGGAGGGCGGCGTGCCGGATCTGGGCTATCGCGAGAACGGCTACCTGTTCCTGACCGGCACCGAGGAGGGCGCCCGGCAGCTGGAGGAATTCGCCGCCATGCAGCGCTCGGTCGGGGCCGCCACCGAGGTCTGGGACCGCGCGCAGATCGCCGCGCGCTTTCCGTGGATGCAGCTCGACGACATCGTGGCCGGCAGCTTCGGCCCGCGCGACGAGGGCTTCTTCGACAATATGGGCCTGCTGTCGGGCATGAAGAACGCCGCCCGCGCCGCCGGGGCGGTCTGGATCACCGACCGGGTGACCGGATTCGCGCGCGAGGGCGACCGCATCACCGGGCTGATGCTGGAAAAGGCCGGGCGGATTCAGGCGGATGTCTATGTCAACTGCCTCGGCTCGCGCGCCGGGCGGCTGATGCACGAGGCCGGGATCGACCTGCCGGTCGAGCCGAGGAAGCGTACCATCTTCGTCGTCGACGCGCCCAAGGCCCGCCACCCGGATGCGCCGCTGATCATCGACCCGTCGGGGATCTGGATGCGGCCCGAGCACGGGCAATGGCTGTCCGCGACCGTCCCCGCCGATGACGGCCCCTGCGCCGAGACCGATTTCGACCCCCAGCACGAACTCTGGGAGGAGGAGGTCTGGCCGGCGCTCTATCACCGCTGCGAGGATTTCGACGAGGCCAAGGTGGTGCGGATGTGGGCCGGGCACTATGCCTACAACACGCTGGACCAGAACGCGCTGCTGGGCCGCAACCCGGCGATTTCCAACCTGTTTCACGCCAACGGCTTTTCCGGCCACGGGTTGCAGCAGGCGCCGGCGGTGGGCCGGGGCCTGGCCGAGGTGATCCTGACCGGCACCTGGCAGAGCCTGGATCTGTCGCCGCTGGGGCTGGAACGGGTGGCGCTGAACCGCCCCTTCGCCGAAGCCGCCATCGTCTGACCCGCCGCCAGCGACCCGGGCCGGCCGCCGCGCCGCCCGGTCCTCCCCGTGCCAACCGATCGGAGCCAGCATGCCCTTCACCATCGCCATCGACGGGCCTGCGGCCTCCGGCAAGGGCACCATCGCCCGCGCGCTGGCGGCGCGCTTCGGCTTTGCGCATCTGGATACCGGGCTGCTCTATCGCGCGGTCGGCGCCATCGGCGGCGATCCGGTGGCCGCGGCGCAGAACCTGGTGCCGGCCGATCTCGACCGCGGCGACCTGCGCACGGCCGCGGCGGGGGCGGCGGCCTCGCGCGTGGCCGCCATCCCGGCGGTGCGCGCGGCGCTGCTGGAGTTCCAGCGCCGCTTCGCCCGGGCCGAGCCGGGCGCGGTGCTGGACGGGCGCGACATCGGCACGGTGATCTGCCCCGAGGCGGAGGTGAAGCTCTATGTCACCGCCAGCGACGAGACCCGCGCCGCCCGCCGCGCCGCCGAGCTGGGCGCCGACCCGGCGCAGATGCTGGCGGAGCTGCGCGAGCGCGACGCCCGCGACGCGGCGCGCACCACCGCGCCGCTGCGCCCGGCGACGGATGCGATCTTCATCGACACCACGGCGCTGAGCATCGAGGAGGCCGTGGCCCGCGCCGCCGCCGTGGTCGCCGCCCGCCGCACCCCCCGCTGAACCCTGCGAGTGCTTGCGATCGGGGCGATATTGCGCTATAGGCGCGGCAGTTTGGGGCGATAGGGCCAGAACAGGCCAGCTTTGACGGGTCGGGCACCTTGCTGCCGCGGCCCTTTGTCGTTCCCGGACGCAGCGACACCAGACCGGCGGAGCCAACCGCCCGGCCAGAAACACATTGCAAAGGATAGCGCATACACATGGCTGAAAAAGCGACCATGGAAGACTTCGAGGCGATGCTGAACGAAAGCCTCGAGATCGACACCCCGAACGAAGGTTCGGTCGTCAAGGGCAAGGTCATTGCCATCGAGGCCGGTCAGGCCATCATCGACGTCGGCTACAAGATGGAAGGCCGCGTCGATCTGAAGGAATTTGCCGTTCCCGGCGAGGAGGCCAAGGTCGCCGTCGGCGACGAGGTCGAGGTCTATCTGGACCGCGTCGAGAACGCCCGCGGCGAGGCCAGCATCTCGCGCGAGAAGGCCCGTCGCGAAGAAGCCTGGGACCGTCTGGAAACCGCCTATGCCGACGATGCCCGCGTCGACGGCGCCATCTT
>JBEBVF010000054.1:0-19473 GCA_040392885.1 Paracoccus sp. (in: a-proteobacteria)
ATCGCGCCGCTGTCCTCGGTGGTGTTCACCGAGTTCATGGACGAGGCGGGCTTCCCCAAGGGCGTCTACAACATGGTCAACGGCGACGGACCGGGCGTGGGCACCCAGCTTTCGGTGCATCCGGACGTGGACATGATCAGCTTTACCGGCTCGACCCGCGCCGGCATCGCCATCACCAAGGCCGCCGCCGATACCCAGAAGAAGGTGGTGCTGGAACTGGGCGGCAAGGGCGCCAACCTGATCTTTGCCGATGCCGACCCGGAGGCGGTGCGCCGCGGCACCCTGCATTGCTTCAACAATACCGGGCAGAGCTGCAACGCCCCCACCCGCATGCTGGTCGAGCGCTCGGTCTATGACCAGGCGGTGGAGACCGCGCGCAAGGTGGCCGAGGAAACCACCGTCGGCAACGCGCATGAATCGGGCAAGCATCTGGGTCCGGTGGTGTCCAAACTGCAATGGGACAAGATCCAGGGCCTGATCCAGAAGGGCATCGACGAGGGCGCCCGCCTGGTCGCCGGCGGCCCCGGCCTGCCCGAGGGCGTCAACCGCGGCTATTTCGTGCGGCCGACCGTGTTCGCCGATGTCGAGCCCGGCATGAGCATCGAGCGCGAGGAGATCTTCGGCCCGGTGCTGTCGATCATCCCCTTCGACAGCGAGGATCAGGCGGTCGCCATCGCCAACGACACCATCTATGGCCTGACCAACTATCTGCAGACCACGGACGGCGCCCGCAAGAATCGGCTGGCGCGCAAGCTGAAGGCCGGCATGGTCGAGGTCAACGGCCAGGATCGCGGCTTCGGCTCGTTCTTCGGCGGGGTGAAATCCTCGGGCCGGGCCCGCGAGGGCGGCGTCTGGGGCATCGAGGAGTTCATGGACTCGAAGTCGATCTCGGGCTGGGACATGGATGCACCGCAGGCCGGACAGGACGGCGCGCTCTGATCGCCTGACCATCGAATCCGGGAAAGGGCCGCCGCCGCGCGGCCCTTTTTCATGCCGGCCCGCGGGCGCAAATCCCGGCCTATTCAACCGCTTGCGCCCGGGCCGAACCTGTGCAGCTGCATGTTGTTTCCGCGGGCCGTTCCCGGAACCCCACGAATTTCCTTGACTCACGGCCGCATTCGCGGCCTTCATGCAAGGATATGAATGCGATTGCATGTATCGAGTGGGGGAGCGCATGTCGGACATGACCGGAATCGCCGGCGAGGAGCAGGAGGATATGCAGGCCTTCGACCTGCCGGCCACCACCCACGCACAGGCCAGCGCCCGCCCCGCCGCGGCCGCCGATCCGCGCGCGCAGCTCAAGCTGGGCGAACTCGGCCTGTCCGGCTTTGCCCCCTATCTGATGAACCGCGTCGTCAGCCGCTACAATGCCGCGCTGCGCAGCGAGCTGGCCTCGCTGGGGCTGACCACGCCCAAGATGCGGGCCATGGCGGTGCTGTCGGTGATCGAGGGGCCGCTGATCCGCGACCTCGCCTCCTATACCGTGACCGAACAGTCCACCCTGTCGCGGGCGCTGGACGGGCTGGCCGCCGAGGGGCTGATCCGGCGCGAGCCCGACCCGCAGGATTCCCGCGGCATCCGCGTCTACCTGACGCCGGCGGGGCGCGAGACCTTCGAACGGCTCTGGCCGCATATGGCGCAGGGTTATGCCGCGATGTTCCGCGGCATTTCCGAGGACGAGCGGCGCGGCTTCGTGGCCACGCTGCAAAAGCTGCTGGCCAATGTCGAGCAGCCCGACGATTGAGAGCCGCGCGGGCTGACGGCCCGCGGCGGCGGCACAGACCCACCTGGGGAGGAAGGTCATGGCCGAAAGATCCTTCAAGGCCGAGGTTCAGCACCTGCGCAAGGGCGAGGGCGAGGTGTTCACCGGCGAGGGCATCCTTGCCCTGACCAAGGCGCTGCTGGAGAACGGCGTCGGCTATGTCGGCGGCTATCAGGGCGCACCGATCAGCCATCTGATGGATGTGCTGGCCGATGCCGAGGAG
Organism: Paracoccus sp. (in: a-proteobacteria); assembly: GCA_040392885.1. Taxonomy (GTDB): domain Bacteria; phylum Pseudomonadota; class Alphaproteobacteria; order Rhodobacterales; family Rhodobacteraceae; genus Paracoccus. The sequence continues at coordinate 1,986 of JBEBVF010000054.1, forward strand.
CTGCTGGGCGAGCTGGGCGTGCGCTACGAGGCCAATGCCTCCGAGGCCGCCGCCGCCGCCATGCTGGCCGCCTCGGTGCATTATCCGATCCGCGGTGCGGTGACCTTCAAGGGCTCGGTGGGGGTCAACGTGGCCTCGGACGCGCTGGCCAACCTGGCCAGTTCCGGCGTCAATGGCGGCGCGCTGGTCATCGTCGGCGAGGATTATGGCGAAGGCTCCTCGATCATGCAGGAGCGCAGCCACCCTTTCGCGATGAAGTCGCAATTCTGGCTGCTGGACCCGCGCCCGAACCTGCCCTCGATCGTCAAGGCGGTGGGCGACGGCTTTGCCCTGTCGGAGGCCTCCAACAGCCCGGTGATGCTGATGGTGCGCATCCGCTCCTGCCATGTGACCGGGCAGTTCACCTGCCGGGACAACGTGCCGCCGCCGCTGACCGTGCGCGAGGCGCTGTCCAATCCCCGCCGGGATTTCAGCCGGGTGGTGCTGCCGCCGATGTCCTTCGCGCATGAGAAGGACAAGATCGAGAACCGCTTTCCCGCCGCGCTGGCCTTCATCCGCGACCATGCCCTGAACGAGCATATGGGGCCGAAGGAGGCGCCGCTGGGCATCATCGTGCAGGGGGGCATGTACAACAACGTCATCCGCGCCCTGCAGCGGCTGGGGCTGGCCGACCTCTATGGCGACAGCCAGGTGCCGATCTACGTGCTGAACGTCACCTATCCGCTGCTGCCCGACGAGGTGCTGGACTTCTGCGCCGGCAAGGCCAATGTGCTGGTGGTCGAGGAAGGCCAGCCGGAATTCATCGAGCAGGGCCTGTCCACCATCCTCTACCGCGCCCGGTCGGAGACGCGGCTGCATGGCAAGGACATCCTGCCGATGGCCGGGGAATATACCGGCCAGGTCATGCTGGATTCCTTGCGCGAATTCGTCACCCTGGCCGCGCCCGGAATGCTGCCGGCGCAGACCCGCGCCCCCAACGTGCCGCCGGTGGCGATCCCCGACCTGTCCAGGACCGTGCCGATCCGCCCGCCGGGCTTCTGCACCGGCTGCCCGGAGCGGCCGATCTTTGCCGCCATGAAGCTGGTCGAGCAGGAGCTGGGCCAGCACCAGATCACCGCCGATATCGGCTGCCACCTGTTCGCCACCCTGCCGCCCTTCGAGATCGGCGGCTCGACCATGGGCTACGGTCTCGGCCCGGCCTCGAACGCCGCCTTCGACGGCGGCGGCGAGCGGCGGCCGATCTCCATCATCGGCGATGGCGGCTTCTGGCATAACGGGCTGTCCACCTCGATCGGCAACATGGTGTTCAACAAGTCCGAGGGCGTGGCGATCATCGTCGACAACTATTACTCGGCCGCGACCGGGGGGCAGGACATCCTGTCCTCGCGCGCCGACAACCGCTCGAAATCCACCGGCCACCCGATCACCCGCGCGCTGAAGGGCATCGGCGTGCCCTGGGTGCGCCAGATCACCCGCACCTATGACGTGGCGAAGATGCGCGACACGCTGCGTGAGGCGCTGACCTCGGACCAGCCGGGGCCGAAGGTGATCGTCGCCTCCTCGGAATGCATGCTGAACCGCCAGCGGCGCGAGCGGCCGCTGCGCGCCAAGGCGATCAGCGAGGGCCGCCGGGTCGAGGCGCCGCGTTTCGGCGTCGACGAGGCGATCTGCACCGGCGACCATGCCTGCATGCGGCTGTCGGGCTGCCCCTCGCTGGGGCTGAAGCGCACCGACGACCCGCTGCGCGACGACCCGGTGGCCCATATCGACCAGAGCTGCGTGGGCTGCGGCAATTGCGGCGAGGTCGCAGACGCCGCGATCCTGTGCCCCTCCTTCTACCGGGCCGACATCGTGCACAATCCGAGCCGGTGGGAAAAGCGCCTGCATGGCTGGCGCGCCCGCCTGATCGGCTGGCTGGCCCGCCGGCGCGAGGAGGCCGCGGCATGAGGGACATGGCGCCTGCCGAGGCCGGTCTCGGTTCGGTCATCAAGCTGGCCTGCATGGCGGTGGGCGGCCAGGGCGGCGGCGTGCTGACCGGCTGGATCGAGGCCACGGCGCGTTCGCAGGGCTATGTGGTGCAGGCGACCTCAGTGGCCGGCGTGGCGCAGCGCACCGGCGCGACCATCTATTACATCGAGATGGCCCCCGCCGACCCGGCCGGCCGCCAGCCGGTGCTGTCGCTGGCGCCCTCGGCCGGCGATGTGGACATCCTGATCGCTGCCGAGATGATGGAGGTCGGCCGCGCCATCCTGCGCGGTTTCGTGACCCCGGACCGTACGGTGCTGATCGGCTCGACCCACCGGGCGCTGGCGGTGTCGGAAAAGGTGGTGCCGGGCGACGGCATCGCCGATAGCGAGGAGGTGCGCGCCGCCGCCGGAATCGCGGCGCGGCAGGTGATCCTGTTCGACATGGACCGCATGGCGATCGAGAACGGCTCGGTGATTTCGGCCACGCTGCTCGGGGCGCTGGCCGGCTCCGGGGCGCTGCCATTCCCGCGCACGGCCTTCGAGGATGCGGTGCGCGCCTCCGGCAAGGGGGTGGAGCCGTCGCTGCGCGCCTTTGCCGCCGCTTTCGAGGCCGCCGCCAACCCGCCCGAGGCGGAGGCGGCACCGCCGCCCGTGACCCCCGCCCCGGCGCCGGTGGCGGTGGATGATCCGCGTCTGGCCGGTTTCCCCGGTGACCGCGAGATCGCCGCGCGGGGGCTGGCCAAGGTCGAGGCCTTCCAGGACCGTGCCTATGGCGAGGAGTATCTGGCGCTGGTGAAAAACGTCACCGACCTGGCGCCCGGCGATGCGGCGCTGGCCACGGCGGCAGCCAAGCATATCGCCAATGCCATGGCCTATGACGACGTGATCCGGGTAGCGCGCGAAAAGACCAAACCGGCCCGGTTCGCCCATATCGCGCAGGAAATGCGGCTGCGCGACGGCCAGGTGATGCAGGTGACGGATTTCCTGCATCCCCGCGCCGAGGAGATCGTCGGTATGCTGCCCGCCGGCATCGGCGCGCGCATCGAGGTCAGCCCGCGCCTGATGCGGCTGATCGACCGGCTGTTCGGCCGCGGCCGCCGCATCCGTTCGGACAGCCTGCACGGCTACTGGATGCTGCATGTGATGGGCAGCCTGCGCGGGCGCCGCCGCGGCATGCTGCGCCACCGGCAGGAGGTCGCGCATCGCGATGCCTGGCTGGCGAAGGTGCGGGCGGCGGCGGCCGGCGACCCCGCCTATGCGGCCGAGCTGCTGAACGCCCACCGGCTGGTAAAGGGCTATTCCGACACCTATTCGCGGGGCCTGTCGAAATTCGATCGGGTGATGGCCGGCGCGGCGCTGGTCGCCGGGCGCGAGGATGCTGCCGACTGGACCCGCCGCCTGATCGCCGCCGCGCTTCAGGATGAAAAGGGCAAGGCGCTGGACGGCGCCATCGAGACCATCCGGGGCTTCGCCGCCCCCGCCTAGAGTCCTTCCGGGGGCCGCTGCGGCCCGCAGAAACCCTGTCGGCTCCGGGCGGGGTCCGGTCGAGGCTGGGAGCGGCCATGCGTCCGGGAATGCACGGGACGGCCTTCCGGCCTGTCGCGACTGGGGGAAGACTCCGGCGGACCCTCGCAGCCCGCCGGAACCTCTCGGCGCCCGTTGCCGGGCTAGGTTACAGGTCGAAGCTGGCGAAGACCGGAACGTGGTCCGAGGGCTTTTCCCAGCCCCGCACCGGCCGCAGGATGCGGCTGTTGTGCCCCGCTGCGGCGATGTCCTTCGAGGCCCAGATATGGTCCAGCCGCCTTCCCTTGTCGGCGGCGTCCCAGTCGCGGGCCCGATAGCTCCACCAGGAATAGAGCTTGCCGGCCGGAATGTCCTGCCGGGTCACGTCCACCCAGCCGCCGGCCTCCTGTGCGTCGGTGAAGGCCTCGACCTCGACCGGGGTGTGGCTGACGATTTTCAGCAGCTGCTTGTGCGACCAGACATCATCCTCCAGCGGCGCGATGTTCAGGTCGCCCACCAGGATCGAGCGCGCCGGCCGGTCGGCGCGGAAGGCGTCGCGCAGATGCGCCACGAAATCCAGCTTCTGCCCGAATTTCTCGTTCAGCGCGCGGTCGGGAATGTCGCCGCCGGCCGGGACATAGACGTTATGAATGGTGACGCCGTTTTCCAGCCGCGCCGCGACATGGCGGGCATGGCCGAGCCCGGCATAATCCACGTCGCCGGCATCCACGATCGGCAGCCGCGACAGGATGGCGACGCCGTTATAGCCCTTCTGGCCGCGCGCGACCATGTAGGGATAGCCGAGCGCGGCAAAGACCTCGGCCGGGATCGCCTCGACCGGGGATTTCGTCTCCTGCAGGCAGAGGATGTCGGGCGCCTCGCTGCCCAGCAGCTGGGCGACCAGATCCTGACGCAGCCGCACCGAATTGATGTTCCAGGTGGCAAGGGTGAACATGGGGTCTCCTTATGGGCGGCGGATGGTCAGCAGCGGCACCGAGGCCTCGATGCGGGCGCGGCAGGTGGCGATGGGTTCGGTGATCACCGCCATGCCGAAGGCGGTGGCGTGGATCATGGTCTCGGAATCCAGCGCCATGGCGACATGGCCGGGCCAGAAGAACAGGTCGCCCGGCTGCGTGGCGCCGCTGGCCTCCTGCCCGATGACCCGTTGCAGGTCGCTGTCGCCGGGGCAGATCACCCCGCAGGCGTTCAGCGACAGCTGCACGAGGCCCGAACAGTCGATGCCGTCGCGCGAGTTGCCGCCCCAGACATAGGGCGTGCCGAGCAGCAAGCGGGCGACGCCGGGCGCATCCGGCGCCGGTTTTTCGTCCAGATGCGCGGCCGGCACATATTCGCCGCCGGCCAGCACCGCCCAGTCGCCCTCGCTGCCGGCCACGGCCACCTTTGCCCCCAGCGACAGCCGCATGAGCGGCCGCTGTTTCACCTCCGGCGAGGCATAGAGATGGGTGGCCGGCACCGCGACGCGATGGGTGGGCGCCGGGGCCGGGCCGATATGGGCGGCGTCGACCCAGCCGCAGAACCGGTTCTCGTCCTCGATGAAGGCCCAGCCGTTCTCGCGGTCCACCACCGTCACCGCCCGGCCCATCAGCATCTGGCGGTCGCGGGGACCGGCGGGGGCGGTGCAGATATCGGTCAGCGGCACGGTGACATAGGCAGCCTCGCCCGCGGTATAGGCGGGCCGGTCGAGGGTGCCGCGCAGGCGTTCCAGCGCCACGCGCGCGGTGGCGGGGGTGGTGCGGCGATCGAGGCTCATGCCAGCAACTCCTTCAGGGCGCCGAGGATGGCGCGGGCGCCCTGGCCCACGCCGCCCTTGGCCCGGCCGGGCGCCGCCACCGGCTGCCAGCCATAGATGTCGAAATGCGCATAGCGCCGGGCGCCCTCGGCAAAGCGGCGCAGGAACAGGGCGGCGGTGATGGCGCCGGCAAAGCCGCCGGTGGGGGCATTGTCGAGATCGGCGATGGCGGGTTCGATCATCGGCTCATAGGGTTGCCAGAACGGCATCCGCCACACCGGATCGGCCAGCGCCAGTCCGGCGCGGGCCAGCGCCTCGGCCGCTGTGTCGTCGTCGCAGAAGAACGGCGGCAGGTCCGGGCCCAGCGCCACCCGCGCCGCCCCGGTCAGCGTCGCCATCGAGATCATGCAATCCGGCGCCTCCTCGGCTGCCAGCGCCAGCGCATCGGCCAGCACCAGCCGCCCCTCGGCATCGGTGTTGTTGATCTCGACCGTCAGGCCCTTGCGGCTGGTCAGCACGTCGCCGGGGCGCATGGCATTGCCGGCAATGCTGTTTTCCACCGCCGGGATCAGCACCCGCAGGCGCATCCGTTCGGTCTCGCCCAGCCGGGCCAGCAGATGCGCCAGGCCGAGCACCGTCGCGGCGCCGCCCATGTCCTTCTTCATCAGCGCCATGGAGGAAGGCGGCTTGATGTCGAGGCCGCCGGTGTCGAAGCAGACGCCCTTGCCGACCAGGGTCAGCATCGGCCCGGTGCCGGGAAAGCGCAGGTCGATCAGCCGCGGCGCCTGCGAACCGGCGCGGCCGACGGCGTGGATCATCGGGAAATCGCGCTCCAGCGCCTCGCCCTTGACCACCACCGCGGTGGCGCCGTCGCGACGGGCCAGCGCCAGCGCCGCGGTCTCCAGCGCCTCCGGCCCCATGTCCGAGGCCGGGGTGTTGATCAGGGTGCGGGTCAGCCATTCGGCGGCGATCATCGCCTCGACGCGGCCGGCCTCGACGCCCTCCGGCGCCACCAGCAGCGGCAGCGGCTGGCTCGGCGGCTTCTTGTAGCGGTCGAAGCGATAGCTGGCGAGGCCCCAGCCCAGCGCGCCCTCGAAGGCGTTCCAGGCCTCCGGCGCGCCGGCGATGCGCCAATGCCCGCCCGGCAGGCCGGCGACGGCGCGGCCCAGGGTGAAACGCTCACGCGCCACCGGCGTGGTGGCCGGCTTGCCGAGGCCGAACAGGGCGCCGGCAAGGCTGCCCCCGGCGCCGGGCAGCAGGCACAGGTCGCCCGCCTTGGCACGGAAGCCGGCGGATCTGGCCCAGGCCTGCACCTCGGTGCCGAGCGCCTCGGGCCAGAGCGGGCCGCCCTCGCCCTCGCCGATCAGCCAAAGCGGCAGGGCGCTGCCGTCATCCTGCGCGAATCGAAAGCTCATGATTACCTCGGAAATCTGACTGGCCGTCGCGGGCCGCGCGCCACGCTAGCGCAGGCGCGGGCGGAAGGCCAAGGCCGCGGGGGCGGAAATCTGCCCTCATGCCTCGTCGCGGTTGCGGTGCAGGTCCAGCGCCATGCGCAGCCGGGCGCCAAGGTCCAGCAGCGGCCGCGGCGGGTTGCGCGGCGGCTGGCCCAGCGACAGCATGTCGCCGATCAGCGGATTGTCGGCGCCCAGCGCCATTTCGGCCGCCAGCAGGCCGCCGATGGTGGCGCGGGTGATGCCGATGCCGTTCTGGCAGGCGGCGGTCCAGACATGCGGCGCGACCTGGCCGAAGGCCGGGCTGCCATTGCGCGACAGGCACAGGTAGCCGGTCCAGTGCTGTTCGATCGGCACCCCGGCGATGGCGGGAAAGCGCTGGTCCAACAGGCGCTGATGCAGGGCGCGGACGCGGGCGCGCCGGGCCGCCGGCTGGCGCAGCGACGGGCAGACATGCACGCCCTGCCGGATCAGGATGCGGCGGTCGTTGGTATAGCGCATGGTGATGCCGGCCAGCGCATGGGCCGGGATCAGCCCCCACGGCGCCACGCCGCCCAGCGCCGCATGCTCGGCCTCGGTCAGGCGGCGGGTCAGGCTGGCATGGGTGGCGACGCCCAGCAGCCGCCCGCGCCAGAAGCCGAACTGCCCCACCAGCCCGTTGACGCACAGGATCGCCCCGTCGGCGCGGACGCGGCCCTCCGGGGTCTCGACCACCACCGGCCCGGCGAAATCGGCGCGCAGCACCGGGCTGTTCTCGAACAGGCGCACATTGGGCGGCAGGTTGTCGCCGAGGCCGCGGGTCAGCGCCGCCGGGTTCAGCAGCACGGTGCCGGGGGTGTGCAGCGCTGCGTGGAAATGCGGGGTGCCGAGGCGGGCGCGCAGTTCCTCTGCATCCAGCCATTCGTAATCCTCGCCCAGCCGGTCTAGCGCGGCGGCATAATGCTCCAGCACCTCCTGCCGGCCGCGCGGGGTGACGGCGGCGTGGAACTTGCCGATCTCGCTCCAGTCGCAGGCGATGCGATGGGCATGGACCAGCCGGCGCAGCGCGTCGATGGCGGCGCGCGACAGCCGGGCCAGCGCCGCGTCATGCGGCCCCCCCAGGTGATGCAGGTCGATGGCAAAGCCGGAATTGCGGCCGGAGGCGCCGGCGGCCAGCTCCTGCGCCTCGAGCAGGGCGATCTCGGTCTCGGGGCGCAGTTCGGCCAGCCTGCGGGCGGCGGCGAGGCCGGCAAGGCCCGCCCCGACCACCACGAAATCGGCCCGCATCTCGCCCTTCAGCGTCGGGCGGGGCCGGCGCGGCGGCAGGCCGGCCAGCCAGCCGTTGCCGCTGTCGTCCTGCGGAAGCCGGCGAATGCGGACCATCGTGCCTCCCTCCCTATCCCCCCACAAAGGCTTGGCGATTCGGCCCTGCCGCGTCAACGGCCAAGCGGGCGGGGCCGTGGCGCCTGCCACGCCGACGGGCGGTTTTCCATTGGACCTCTTGTCGCAGTTGTGTTGATCTGGGCCCCGGCGCCGACGCGGCGCGCCCTTCGTCACGCGCGGGTCCGGCCCGTCCGTCGCCGGCGGGAACCGAAAAAACAACTGTGGAGAGACATCATGGGCAACGCAACGGGCATGTCGCGGCGCGACCTGCTGACCCTTGTGGGTTACGCAGCCGGTGCCTCGGCAATGTATGGCGCGATGGTCAGGATGGGCCATGCCGGCACGTCGAACTATACCGGGCCGCTGACGCTGGAGGGCGACCCGAAGGACACCTCGGTGCTGATTCTCGGCGCCGGGCTGGCGGGGATGACCGCCGCCTACGAACTGGGCCGCGCCGGCTACAAGGTGCAGATCCTGGAATATCGCGAAAAGCCCGGCGGGCGCTGCTGGACGCTGCATGCCGGCGATACCTATACCGAGCTGGGCGGCTTTACCCAGACCGTGGATTTCGCCGAAGGCAACTATCTGAACGGCGGGCCGTGGCGGGTGCCTTCGGACCATCACGCGGTGCTGGATTACTGCAAGCGCTTCGGCGTCAAGCTGGAACCGTTCATCCAGCGCAACTTCTATGCCTATCTGCACAATTCGCAGGCGCTGGACGGCAAGCCGCAGCGCTATCGCGAGGTGGCGGCCGATTTCCGCGGCCAGATCGTCGAATTGCTGGCCAAGGCTGCCGACCAGGGCAAGCTGGACGAGGCGGCCACCGATGCCGATGGCGCCGCGCTGATCGAGGCGCTGAAATCCTACGGCATGCTGAACGACGACCTGGAATATGTCTCCGGCCCGCAGACCTCGGCCTTCCGCGGCTGGAAGAAGATGCCGGGCGGCGGTGCCGACCCCTGGCCGGAACCCTCGGAGGTGATCTCGCTGAAGGATCTGGTCGAGGGCCGGCTGTGGGAGTTCCTGCTGGACGGCGACCATATCGACTATCAGCCGGCGATCTTCCAGCCGGTCGGCGGCATGGAGGAGATCGCCCGCGGCTTTGCCCGCGCCATCAAGGCGGAACTGGGCGACATCATCACCTACAATGCCAAGGTGATCCGCATCAAGGGCGGCGACAACGGCGTCTCGGCGACCTGGATCCCCGCCGAGGGCGAGGGCGAGGAAACCACGGTCAGCGCCGATTACTGCATCTGCACCATCCCGTTCTCGATCCTCGGCCAGATCGAGAACAACTTCTCCCCGGCCATGAAACAGGCCATCGACGGCGTGTATTACGACGCCTCGATCAAGGTCGGGCTGGAGTTCAAGCGCCGCTTCTGGGAGCAGGACGAGCATATCTATGGCGGCATCAGCTATACCGACCTGCCGATCTCGCTGATCTCCTATCCGTCCACGGATTACTTCAGCGACGGGCCGGGGGTGCTGCTGGGCTGCTATTCCTGGGGGGCGGCGGCCTACAACTTTACCGCCATCCCGCCGGAGGAGCGGATCGAGAAGGCGCTGGAATACGGTTCGCAGATCCACCCGCAATATCGTGACGAGTTCAAGGCCGGCGCCTCGGTGGCCTGGCATCGCGTGCCCTGGGTGCTGGGCTGCTATGGCGAGTGGCGCGACAAGGAGGCCGACTACCCCGCCGCCGCCGCCATGGACCAGCGCACGCTGATGGCGGGCGAGCACATGTCCGAACTGCCGGCCTGGCAGGAGGGCGCGGTGCTGTCGGCGCTGGATGCGGTCAAGCGCCTGCACGCGCATGTCACCCAGGGCTGAGCGGAAACCAGGAGGGAAAGCCATGCTGAAAGCTGTCAAATGCGCGGCGCTTGCGGTTGCCGTCACCACCGTCCCGGCGCTGGCCGAGGATTTCGTCACCACCGGCAACTGGGCGGCGCCCTTCCCCCAGCAGGGGGGCGACGCGATCTATCACGCCGTCTGCGCCGGCTGCCACATGCCGGACGGCCAAGGTGCCGTCGGCGCCGGCGCCTATCCGGCGCTGGCCGGCAACGAGATGCTGGAAGGGCCGGACTATCCGATCTTCATGGTCCTGCACGGCCAGCGCGCCATGCCGGCCATCGGCTGGATGCTGGATGACCAGCAGGTGGCGGACGTGGTGAACTATATCCGCCACAATCTCGGCAATGATTTCGAGGGCGAGACCACCGCCGAGGACGTGGCCGCGGCGCGCTGAGCCTCGATCGCCCTGCCGGGCGGCGGGCCGACCCGCCGCCCGCCCGTTTCGTGAAGGAAAGGACCAAGATGCTCAGAACCCTCGCCATGGCCGGCGCGTTGCTGGTGCCCTTCGCCGCCCAGGCCCAGGATGTCGTGCGCCACAAGATCCCGGATTCGGATTTCCCGATCCTGCAGGCGGTCGAGGTGCCGGCCGGCAAGACGCTGGTCTTCCTCAGCGGCACCGTGCCGGGCATCGCCGACGCCTCGGCCGACCCGAAGACCCCGGAGGCCTGGGGCGACATGCAGGCCCAGACGGTCAGCGTGCTGAACGCCATCGACGCCCAGTTGCAGGCGATCGGGCTGACCATGGGCGACGTGGTCAAGATGCAGGCCTTCCTGGTCGCGCCGGAATCCGGCCCGGTCGATTTCGCCGGCTTCATGGCCGGCTATACCCAGTTCTTCGGCACCGAGGCGCAGCCGAACCTGCCGGTGCGTTCGGCCATGGTGGTGGATGCGCTAGTCGACCCGAACTGGCTGGTCGAGATCGAGGTGACGGCGGTGCGGCCCTGAGGTCCCCGGCCCCCGCATCACCTTGCGGTGCGGGGGCAACCGGCGCCCCGCCGCTGGCGTTGAGGCATGCAACCCCCCGTTCAAGGAAGGACATGCCATGACCCTCATCCGCACCCTGCCGCTTGCGGCGCTCGCGGCCGCGCTGGCCGCCGGCTGCGTGGCCGTGGTCCCGGCCGAGCCGGCGCCCGGCGCCTGCCGTGCCGAGGATGCCGCCAAGCTGGTCGGCCAGGTCGATCCCGGCGAGGAGGCGCTCAAGGCCCTGACCGGCGCCAGCACCGTGCGCATGGCCGGCCCCAACCAGGCGCTGACCATGGATTACCGCTTTGACCGCGTGACGGTGATCAAGGACCCGGTGACCACCCGCATCCTGCGCGCCAGCTGCGGCTGAGCCGCGCCACTCCCGCTGCCCGACGACGCCCGCGCCCCGGCGCGGGCGGGCGCGGGTGGACATATTCAACCTGGAGGATGGGTCTTGTGCCCCCCGCGCGCATTTCCTACCAAGGGACGTGGGCGGCATGTGGCGCTGGATGATCTTCCATGCAATTGACAAGCTTCACGGATTTCGGACTTCGCGCCTTGATGCGGCTGGCGGCCTCGCCGGATCGGCTGCTCTCCACCACCGAGATCGCCGACGAGTTCGGCATCTCCCGCCACCATCTGGCCAAGAGCATGGCCCTGCTGGCCCGGGCGGGTTTCATCACCACCCGCCGCGGCGGCGGCGGCGGCGCCCGGCTGGCGCGGCCGGCCGAGGAGATCCGGCTGGGCGACGTGGTGCAGGTGCTGTCCGAGGGCGTGCCGCTGGTCGACTGTTTCCGCAAGGATGGCGGCATCTGCACGCTCTGCGGCGCCTGCGCGTTGCAGACCCGCCTGGTCACCGCGCGCTGGGCCTTCCTTGCCCATCTGAACGAGTCGACGCTGGCCGACATCGCGCTGCCGCCGCGCCTGCTGCCTGAGGGCATCTGATCCGCGTCAAACGGTCGCGGCCGGAAAGTCAAGCGGTATCTTGACTGCGTATCCACCGGAGTTGTGCATCTGTTTTATGCTGCTGCGCGGAAACCGGCGCAGGGGCGGCGGCATTATGCTAACGCGCGGCCGTGGGGGCCGGGCCGGTCTGGACCTCGGATTTCGACTGTCCTAACCGATTGCTCAACCTGTGAGTGAGTATCGAGGCGCGAGTATGGTTGCTTCCAGTCAACCCTGGGTTCAGGGACGCAATGTCATCGTGACCGGCGGGGTCGGGTCCGTGGGGCGCGAGCTGGTCCACAAGCTGATCCGGCAGAAGGCCGGCCTGATCCGGGTGATCGACAACAACGAAAGCGCGCTGTTCGACATGGAGACCGAGTTGCATGGCACGCCCGGTCTGGAATTCTTCCATTGCGACATCACCGACGAGCGCGAGATGCGCCGCACCTTCTCGAACATGGAGCTGTGCCTGCATTGCGCGGCACTGAAACATGTTCCCAGCTGCGAGCGCAGCCCGTTCTCGGCCGTCAACGTCAATATCGAGGGCAGCGAGGTCGTCGGCCGCGTCGCCATGGAGGCCGGGCTGGAGAAGCTGATCTTCACCTCCTCCGACAAGGCGGTGAACCCGACCAACGTCATGGGCACCTCCAAGCTGATGGGCGAGCGGATGTTCACCGCGATGAACTTCATGCGCTCGAACGACACGCAGACGGTGTTCTCCTGCACCCGGTTCGGCAATGTGCTGGGCTCGCGCGGGTCGGTGGTGCCGCTGTTCGCCCGCCAGATCGCCCAGGGCGGCCCGATCACCATCACCGACGAGCGCATGACCCGCTTCGTGATGACCATGTCCGAGGCCGCCGACCTGGTGATCGAGAGCATGGAACTGGCCAAGGGCGGCGAGGTCTTCGTCACCAAGATGCCGGTGCTGGCCATCACCGACCTGGCGCGGGCGATGATCGACCTGCTGGCCCCGGCCTATGGCCGCAACCCCGGCGAGGTCGAGCTGGTGGTGACCGGCCCCCGCCCCGGCGAGAAGCTGTGGGAGGAGCTGTCCACCGACGAGGAAGCCGGCCGCCTGCTGGAGGGCGACCGCTTCCTGGTAGTCATGCCCGCCGGCCACACCGCCAGCCAGCGCGAGATGATCTATCATTACGACACGCTGCCGATGGAACGTTCGGACATGGTCTATCACTCGTCGCGTCAGCCCCGGATGGAGCCGGACGCGATCCGCGACATGCTGCTGCGGCCGGGCGTCCTGCCCGAGGATGCGGCCGCGGCCCTTGCGAAATTCGGCGCCTGAGCGCCCAAAGCCCCCTTACAGACGGAGATTTTCATGCGCGTTCTCATTCTCGGTGGTGACGGCTATATCGGCTGGCCCACGGCCATGCGGCTCTCGGCCGAGGGCCACGAGGTCATGGCGGTCGACAATTACCTACGCCGCCGCCTGATGCGCGAGATCGACTGCGACGCCCTGTTCGCGGTGCCGAACCTGCATGAGCGCGCCCGGATCTGGAAGGACAGCTCGGGCAAGGACATTGCCATCCGCATCGGCGACCTGGACGAATGGGATTTCATCGCCTCGGTCTTCGAGGAGTTCCGCCCCGAGGCGATCATCCACTATGCCGAGCAGCCTTCGGCGCCCTATTCGATGATCGACCGCCGCGCCGCGCGGCTGACGCTGGACAACAATCTGGGCGTGACCTTCAACACCATTCACGCCATGGCGCAGTTCACCCCCGACGCGCATCTGGTCAAGCTGGGCACGATGGGCGAATACGGCACGCCCAATATCGACATCGAGGAAGGCTGGATCGAGATCGAGCACAAGGGCCGCAAGGGCAAGTTCCTGTTCCCGCGCGCCGCCGGTTCGCTCTATCACACCACCAAGGTTCTGGATACCGACCTGCTGTGGTTCTATGTGCGCATGTGGGACCTGCGGGTGACCGACCTGATGCAGGGTCCGGTCTATGGCCTGACCACGCATGAGAGCGGCGAGGACGACCGGCTTTATTCCTTCCTCAACTATGACGAGGTGTTCGGCACGGTGCTGAACCGCTTCATGGTGCAGGCGGTGGCCGGCTATCCGCTGACCGTCTATGGCAAGGGCGGCCAGACCCGCGGCTATCTGCATCTGAAGGACGCGCTGCAATGCGTGCAGCTGGCGGTGGAGAATCCGGCCAATGCCGGCGAGCTGCGGGTGTTCAACCAGTTCGTCGAGACCTTCAGCGTCAACGACCTGGCCGATCACGTCCGCCAGTCGGGCGCACGGCTGGGCCTCGATGTGGAGGTCAAGAGCCTGCCGAACCCCCGCAAGGAGGCCGAGGACCACTATTACAACCCCGTGCATACCGGGCTGCTGGAACTGGGCCTGAAGCCCAACCCGCTGACGCCGGAGGTGATGGACGACATGATGCGGCTGACGATGAAATATCGCGACCAGATCGTGAACGACCGCATCTTCCGCGGGGTGAAGTGGAAGAAGTGACCTGCAACGGCCCGTCTCCAGCAGGCGGGCGTGAATTCAACGAAAAGCCGACCGGCGGCGGTGCCGGCCGGGTGGAGGCAACATGCGCTGGATCATAACCGGCGGGACCGGCTTTGTCGGTTCCAATCTCATCTCCTCGCTGCTGGCGCGCGAGGATGGTGCCGACCATCAATTCGTGGTTCTGGACAATTTCTCGGGCAGCTCCTTCGAGGAATTCACCGATGCCGCGCCGCTGGATACGGCGGTGCTGGCCGAGGCCGGGCCGGCGGCCTGGCAGGCGGCGCGCCCGATCGCCGTGGTGCGGGGCGACATCCGCGATGCCGACCTCGCCCTGCGCGTCTGCGCAGGCGCGGATGTGGTCGTGCATCTGGCGGCGAATACCGGCGTCGGCCCCTCGGTCGAGGACCCGCGCGCCGATTGCGAGGCCAATGTCATCGGTACCCTGAACATGCTGGAGGCGGCGCGCGCCGCCGGCGTGCGGCGCTTTGTCTTTGCCTCCTCCGGGGCGCCGGCCGGCATCTGCGAGCCGCCGATCACCGAGCTGATCGCCCCCCGCCCCGCCTCGCCCTATGGCGCCAGCAAGCTGGCGGGCGAGGGCTATTGCAGCGCCTATTCGGTGGCCTTCGGCCTGCCCACCGTGGCGCTGCGCTTTTCCAACGTCTACGGGCCGCGCTCGTGGCGCAAGGGCAGCGTGGTCGCCACCTTCATCCGGCAGGTGCTGGCCGGCAAGCCGATCACCATCAACGGCGACGGCACCCAGACGCGCGATTTCGTCTATATCGGCGATCTGGTCGAGGCCATCCGCCTCGGCGCCACGGTGCCGGACCTGCGGGGCGAGATCTACCAGATCGCCACCGGGGTCGAGACCTCGGTGAACCAGCTGCTGGAGGCCCTCAGCACCCATTTCGCCGCGGCCGGCCTGGCCCGGCCCGAGATCACCCACGGGGTGCGCGGCCCGGCGGATGTGCTGCGCAACTATGCGGATGCCTCCAAGGCGCGCGAGCAGCTGGGCTGGCGCGGCCAGACCCCGCTATCGGAGGGCCTGAAGAAAACGCTGCAATGGTTTCTGGATCGCGAGCAGCCAGCCGCGGCGGCCGCGCAGCGGTCCTGAGACCTCGGGACCATCGCTGACCGGGGGCGCCGCAGGCGACGGCCCGGTGACCGGCCGGGCGGCGGCGGATCTGGCGACCACCGCCGCCAGCCGCTTGCGGCGCCACAGGAACAGATGCTCGAAGGGCGATTTGCGAAACGCCTCCAGCAGCACCTCCTCCTGAGGCAGCAGCCAATCCGGCGCGGCCGCGAGATGCCCGGCGCCATTGCCGGCCAGCCAGGCCCGCAACGTCAGGTCCGGCAGATCGGCGCGGATGCGATGCGTCAGGTCGGGATCGGTCCGATACCAGCGGCGCCAGCTCTCCACCCCCTCGGCGCCGAAGGGCGCGAAATCCGGCTCGTGATCGAGTGCAGCGATCCGCTGCGCCCGCCATTCCGAGGCCCGCCGCAGGGAAGCCGTCGCCCCGGCCCTTTGCAGATGCTCGCTGGCCGCCGCCGCCGCGGCCAGATGCCAGTCCAGATCGGGCTCCGGTCGGTTGCGGGGCACGGCGGCAACCCCGACCCACAGCACCGCGCCGGCCATGCCGAGGGCGGCGAGGGCGCCGCCATCCTCGGGATGGGCGGGCGGGGCCGGCAGCTCCAGCCGTTCCAGAAACGGCCCCTGAACCAGCAATTGCACGATCCGCGCCCGCGCCGCCCATTCCGGGGCATCCGCGAACCCGCTCACCACCGGCGCGGCCGCGCCCTCCTCCGGCACCTCCACCCAGGCCACGATGTCGACCAGTTCCCGCTGCGCCTCGGCCGTCACCGCCGCCGCCACCGGGATCGCCTCGCCCCCGGCCCCGATCAGGACCGGCTCGCCCTGGTGCCGCCGGCGCAGGGTGGCGGGCAGCGCGCCGAAGCCCAGCCCGGCGACCAGCATCCGGCCCAGCGAATCCGGGCCGTCATCGACCAGCAACGGGTCGGCCGCCGCCAGCCGGCTGCGATAGCCCGGCCCGCGCGCCGCGGCGTGCAGAAGCTCGTCCCATCTGCGGTTGATCTCGTCGGGATCGAAGATCCGGCTGTCGGCTATGGCCTGCGCGCCCAGCGACCGGCGCAGTTCCGCATCCTGCGCCAGACGCAGCATGGCGTCGGCAAAGCCTTGGGACCCGTCCGTGTCGCCCCGGCCGTCATGGGGCACCAGCAGGCCGTTCTGACCATCGACGATCAGCGCATTCGTGCCCGGGCAGCAGCTGAAACCGATCGAGGGCACGCCATGGCGCATGGCCTCGGCGACGCAATTCGGCAGACCCTCGCTCAGGGACGGGATCAGGTGGATGTCCGAGCGGGCATATTCCCGGTCGATCTCGGCGGTGGCCGGAAAGATGTCGACCCGGCCGGCATGCGGCGAATCCGCCAGCAGCGCCTGGATCTGCGCCGCAATGCCGTTCCCGGACGGGTCGGCCGAGAAGACCGCGAAGCGCCAGCCGGGCAGCCTGTCGGCGACGAGCAGGAAGGCCCGCAGGGCCGGCAGCAGGTTCTTGTTCGCCTTCAGTCCGCCGATCTGGATGAAGCGCCGCGGCCGGTCGGGATCGTCGTGAAGGGTCTTGCATTCCGGCGGCGGCGCCGGAAAGGCGTTCGGGAAGGCCACGATCCGGTCCCGGACCCGCGCCGGAAAACTCTCCCGATAGACCGGCAGGGTCACCCGAACATGCGCGGCGGCGGCGGCAAGGGCCTCGCGCTGCGCCTCGGCGCGGGCGGGCGCGATCCGCAGCCGCTCGACCCAGCCGAGGCCGAGGAGCCGGGCGGGATTGGTGGCCTCGTGCAGGACGACGGGAATATCGGCCTCGGCCATGGCGCGGATATAGGGGACGGCCGAGGCATCCGGGTAGAGATGCAGGACCACATCGGCCCCGAATTCCACCGCCGCCTGCGCGTGATCCAGATGTTCCAGCCAGCCGGAGGGAATGGCGAACTGCTCGACACGCGGGTCGATGGGATAGATCGGGGCGGTCTTGCCCTGCACATAGATCAGCGCGGCTTGGTGGCCGGCGCCCACCAGGTAATTGGCCAGCTTGGTCGCCGTCCGCTCCATGCCACCGGCGCCCAGGGCCAGCGGGCGGCACTGGATCGCCACCCGCAAGGCGGCATCGGACCTGGCTGGCGGTTGTGGCCCCTCCAT
>JBEBVF010000055.1:0-19325 GCA_040392885.1 Paracoccus sp. (in: a-proteobacteria)
CCCCTGCGGGCCACCGCCCCCGACACGGATCAGCGCAACCGGCTGCCGTCGGGGGCAACCTGATGGCCCAGCACGGTCTCGGCGCCGATGTCGATCCACACCGCCTTCTGCCGGGTGAAGTTCTCGATACCCTGCCGCCCGGCCTCCTTGCCGAAGCCCGAGCCGCCATAACCGCCGAACGGGCTGGTCATCATCTCGGCGGTGCGGCCCCAGCGGTTGACCCAGACCGTGCCGGCCCGCAGCGCCCTGGCCACCCGCAGCGCGCGGGTGCCATTGCCGGTGAAGACCGAGGCCGTCAGCCCATAGACCGGGTGCTGGGCGCGGGCGATGCCCTCGGCCTCGGCGGTGAAGGTCTGCACCGCCAGCACCGGGCCGAAGATCTCCTCGCGATAGCCCGCCATGGCCTCGGTCACGCCGGTCAGGATGGTGGGGTGGTACCAGATCCCGCCACCCTCCTCGACCATGCCGCCGCCGAGATGGCAGGTGGCGCCCTCCGCGCAGGTCTGCCGCACCAGCCGGTCGATCCGTTCCGCCTGCGGGCGCGAGATGATCGGCGGCATCTCGACCCCTTCCTCCCAGGTCGGGCCGCGATGCAGGCGCTGCATCCGCGCGGCGATGCGGTCGACCAGCGCCGCGGCCACGCCCTCCTGCACCACCAGCCGCGAACCGGCATAGCAGAGCTGGCCGGCATTGCGGGTGATGCCCCAGGTGACGTGATCGGCCACGCTGTCCAGATCCTCGGCATCGTCGAAGACCAGCACCGGGCTCTTGCCGCCCAATTCCAGCGCCACCGGCTTCAGCCCGGTGCGCCCGACATCCGCCATGATCCGCCCGCCCACCGCGGTCGAGCCGGTGAAGGTCACATAAGCCACGCCGGGATGGCAGGTCAGCAGCGGCCCCACCACCGCGCCGGTGCCGTGGACGACATTGACCACGCCCGGCGGAATCCCGGCCTCGACCGCCAGCTCGGCCAGCCGCACCATGGAGAAGGGCGTCAGCTCGGAGGGTTTCAGCACCACCGTATTGCCGGCGGCGATGGCGGGGGCGATCTTCCAGGTCGACAGGATCAGCGGGAAATTCCACGGCGTGATGACCGCCACCAGGCCATAGGGCTCGCGCAGCACCAGCGAGACCGCATCCTCGCCCGAGGCGGTGACGCTGCCCTCCAGCTTGTCGCACCATTCGGCGTAGAAGCGCAGATATTCGGCGGCAGTGGCCAGGTCGATGGTGGCGGCCTCGTCCACGGGACGCGAGGAAACCACCGCCTCCAGCCGGGCGATCTCGTCGCGGTGATCCTCGATCAGATCCGCCCAGGTCCGCATCAGCCGACCGCGCTGGCGCGGCTTCATCGCCGCCCACGGCCCCGCCGCCGCCCGGGCTGCGGCGACGGCGCGATCGACCATTGCCGCATCGGCCTCGGCCAGGGTGGCGTGGATGCGGCCGTCCGAAGGTCGCAGCACCGCCAGCGGCGCGGCGCCCCCGGCGACCGCCTCGCCCCCGATCCAGTGATGGGCGGGGGCGCGGACCGCATCGGGCCGGAACAGCGGGGCGCCCATCAATGCCGCTCGGCCGACTGGTGCCAGGGGATCAGCAGCCGCCGCAGCAACCCGATGGCGAAGTAGAAGAAGAAGCCCAGCAGCGTCATGTGGATGATGACCGCGAACAGCTGGTCGGTCTGGAAGGCGTTCATCCGCGCGATCATCATGTAGCCGAGGCCGCTGCTGCCGCCCAGATACTCGCCGACGATGGCGCCGATGATCGACAGCACGATGCCGACCTCCATGCCGGTGAGGATATAGGGCAGCGAGGAAGGCAGTTCGAGGCGGCGGAACTTCTGCCAGCTGGTGGCATTCAGGCTGGTGACCACGTCGCGATGCCCGGCATCGACGGATTTCACCCCCAGCACGGTGTTGGTCATGATCGGAAAGAACGCCAGCACCGCGGCAACGATCACCTTCGAGGTGATGCCGAAGCCGAACCACACAATGAACAGCGGCACGAAGGCCACCTTCGGCATCACCTGGGTGGCGACGATGAACGGGTTCAGGGTCAGCTCCAGCCAGCGGAAGCGACCGATCAGCACGCCCACGGTCACGCCGATGACCAGCGCCCAGGCAAAGCCGCTGACGGTGGCATAGGCGGTCATCATCGTGTGGTGCCAGGCGCGCGGGTCGCGCAGCATCGCCAGCCACTGACCCCAGACCGCGCCCGGCGTCGGCAGGATGAAGGGCGACACGCCGCTGATGCGGACATAGCCGTCCCAGAGCAGGGTGATGAGCGCCAGCAGGATCGGCGTGGTGACCCAGGGCAGCAGGCGGCTGCGGGCCTTGGGGTTGGACAAAAAACGCGGCATGAATCGGGCTCCCGGTTCAGGAAATTTCGGCCAGCTGGTGCCGCAGGTCACGGACGTAAGCCTGGAATTCCGAGGTGGTCTGGGTGTCGGCGCTGCGCGGGCGCGGCAGATCGACCTCCAGCACCGTGTCGATGCGGCCGGGGCGCGGCGACAGCAGCACGATGCGGTCGGCGAGGAACACCGCCTCGTTGATCGAATGGGTGACCAGCACGATGGTCTTGCGGGTCTCCTTCCAGATGCGCTGGAGTTCCAGGTTCATCTGGTCGCGGGTCATCGCGTCCAGCGCCCCGAACGGCTCGTCCATCAGCAGGATATGCGGGTTGTAGGACAGCGCCCGGGCAATCGCCGCCCGCTGGCGCATGCCGCCCGACAGCTCGCGCGGCCAGCGGTTCTCGAAGCCTTCGATGCCGACCAGCGCCATCAGCTCGCGCGCCTTGGCCCGCCGTTCGGCCCTGGCCATGCCCTTCAGCTCCAGCGGCAGGGCGACATTGTCCTCGATGGTCAGCCAGGGGAACAGGTTGGCCTCCTGGAACACCATGCCCAGTTCCGACAGCACCTCGTGCTGGCGCCGTCCCTGAAGCCACAGGTCCTTGCCCTCGATCTGCAACTGGCCGGAGGTCGGCTCGATCAGCCCGCCGATCATGCGCAGCATGGTGGTCTTGCCGCAGCCCGAGGGGCCGAGCAGCACCAGCAGTTCGCCATCCGCGATCTCCAGATCGGTGGGCGCCAGCGCGTGAACGCCACCGCCGCGCGTCGCATAGATCTTTTCCAACCCCTTCAACCGGATGGTGGAAGGCGCCTCCCCCGCGGCGGCGGCAGCGATATTGCCTGTCATTGACTTCCCCGTTCTTCGCATAGATGTATCATGTTTGATACAAGTATGCGAGGTTCGCTCGCACAGAACAAGACCGTAATCAAGGGAGATACCGGATGACTGTCGCATATGCGCCCAAGGGGCTGCTCGGCGTGTTCACCCCCCAGGCGAACACCACGGTCGAGCCCGAACTGGCCCTGCTGATGCCGCCGGGCTATGCGTGGCTGAATGCCCGGATGACCAGCGGCAAGGGCACGATCGCCGACCGGCTGCTGGATTACATGTCGCAGTTTCCGGGCCTGCTGGGGCAGTTCGCCAATGCGCCCATCGACGCCATCGCCATCGGCTGCACCGGCGCCTCCTATCTGCTGGGCCGCGAGCGCGAGGATGCGCTGCTGGCCGACATCACCGCGCGCACCGGCCTGCCGTCGTTTTCCGGGGCCAGCGCCTCGGTCGATGCGCTGAACCGGCTGGGGGCGCGGCGCATCGCGCTGGTGTCGCCCTACAACTCGGCGCTGGATGTGGAGAGCGCCGGCTACTGGACCTCGCGCGGCTTCGAGGTGGTGGCGGAAAGCAGCGCCTGGCGGGGCGAGACCACCGAGTTCCACCCGATCTACAGCCTGGACCGCGAGGCCGCGCTGACCGCCATGAAGGGGCTGGAGGGTCAGGATCTGGATGCGGTGCTGATGCTGGGAACCGGCATGCCGACCCTGGACGCCATCGCCGCGGCGCCCTTCATCGGCAAGGCGCCGGTGCTGTCCTGCATGCTGTGCCTGGGCTGGAAATACCTGGCCCTGCGCGACCCTGAGGCCGATTCCGCCGCCGGGGTGCTGACCCAGGTGAAGGGCGGCAGTTGGGCCGAGGCCCTCGCGCGCCTGCGGCAGGCAAGCTGAGCCTGCGGAGCAAGGGGCGCCGCGTCGCGGGGACGGGGGGGTTCGGGGAGCCACCTCCGGGACAAGCCTGAACTGGGCCAAGGCACTTGCCCCCCTGCGGCGGGCAAATCAAGGCTGCGGGGCAAAGGGACACCGCGTCACGACCCCGGGAAGAGTTCGGGAAGCTACCTCCGGGAGGCCACCCCGATGCGGGCGCCCTTTGGCATCCATCCTGCGGCGCAGCCGAGCCGGCGGCGCGCGACCGGCCCGGCCTCGGATGCTCCGCAATTCCCGGAATGGCACACGGCATCCGGGCGCGTTCCGGCCCCCCGCCTTGAGAAAGAACGCCTTCGGGGATGCAGGCTTCGCAGCCCGCACCCGGCCTCCGGCGGCCGCTCAGACCTTCATGAACTGATAGGCGCGCAGGACCTCGAAGAAGGACCTGCTCTCGAAGGCCACTGCGCGCGGGGCATGCGCCTTGGCGCCCGGGTACCAGCCCGCCCGATAGGCATCGACGGGGTTGTTGAACTCGATGACCATCTCGTAGGAATCCGCCGGCCGCGGCAGCAGCGCCGAGACATCGCGCGACAGCGCCGCCGTCACCCCGTCGCGGATGGCCGCCCGCGACCGCAGCGGGGCCAGCGATTTCGTCGCCGGGCCGGCGCCTTCCAGCGTCACCACCGTCTGGATGCCTGGAATCTCGGCCGCGGCATCGGCGCAGATGCCGGCATCGCCGGACAGGAAGGCCGAGGGCACGCCGTATTCGGCGGCGCAGCGCGCATTCATGGTCAGCTCGGACGCCACCTCGCCATTCAGCAGCAGCCGCGAGATGCGCAGGTTCGAGGTATGGGCGAGCGGGTTGGTCTCGGCCCCGGCCTTGGAATGATAGCCGGTATAGATCGCGGCGTGATGGTCGGCGGAGACCCCGAACATCATCGAATCGGGATGGCCCGACCAGCCGCGAATGATCCGCGTATAGGCGGGCAGCCGGTCGAGGATGAGGTTGCGGCCGCTGTCATGGGCGTCCTTGATCAGGATCTCCTCGGCCCCGGCCTCGCGCGCGCCCTCGCAGGCGGCGACGACCTCCTCGGTCATCAGGGCGCGGAATTCCAGATAGTCGCCGGGCACGCTGCGGCGGGTCTCGTCCCAGGTGGCGATGCCGGCGGTGCCTTCGATATCGGCACTGATGAAGATCTTCATGGGAAACTCCTTGCATGGGGCCGTCGCAACGCCGTCGCGATGCCGGCTTCGACAGGGCCGCGACCCGGCCGGGTCGGGAAATCGGGCTGCGCCCATGCCGGCAATCAAAGCGATTGCTTGTCAAGAGGATAACGGACGAAAGCGCCGGGGCGGCGGCAAATTCCGCCCCTCCTGCCGCGCCGGAACTCCGCCGCCGGCAGAGGGCCAGCCCGCCGCCCGCCTTGCCAACCTATCGCCAGGTTGACAGGCAACGAGGGCGGGCGATATCGTTCTGCAATACGAAATGCCCTTGGGAGGGAGA
The DNA here is from genome assembly GCA_040392885.1 of Paracoccus sp. (in: a-proteobacteria). Classification (GTDB taxonomy): domain Bacteria; phylum Pseudomonadota; class Alphaproteobacteria; order Rhodobacterales; family Rhodobacteraceae; genus Paracoccus. The sequence continues at coordinate 5,541 of JBEBVF010000055.1, forward strand.
TTCCAATGGGTTTTTCTAGGGTGGGCGCGTTCCTGGGTCTTCTGACTGCGATCTTCGCCCCACCGGCGGATGCGCAGGAAAGCGGATTGCGCGTCACCCCCGTCACCCTGATGCATGCCGAGATGCCGGCGCTGCGCGGTTTCGTTCCCGCTGGCTGGACCGCCCGGGGCGGGCTGGGCTGGGGCGATCGCTGCATCAGCTATGGCTACAATATCGACTGGCAGGCGGTTTCGCCCGATGGCGGCCGCTATGGCGTGGCGCTGCTGCCCGCGCTGGCCTGGGGGCAGAACGAGCTGGCCGGCTGCCGCCAGCGGCCCCTCGCCTCGCTGCGCGAGGTGCTGGAGCAGCAGGCGCAGACCCTCTGGCCCGGCGCGCGTCTGATCGACTTTCGCCCCCGCCCCGATCTGGCCGGCGGCCAGGCGGTGCCCTCCGAACTGCCGGGGCTGGGGCTGGACTCTCCGGGCCTCTCCATGCGCGCCTGGCTGGATGCCGGCGAGGCGATGTTCGCCTTTTCCGCGCCCGACGGGCAGGAGATGCGCGGTGCGATCCTGGTCAGCGGCACGTTCAGCGAAACGCGGCTCGACCCGGCGGCGGGGGGTCTGCAAATCGACATGACACAGTTTCCCGGCCTGCAACTGCCGCTCGCTCCGCCCGCGCAGACCTTTCATACCGGCGGCAGCGAATGGGGTTTCGCCACCTGGGCGCCGGCCGGCCATCTCGACCTGACGATCAGCGAGGCGATCCGAAAATCCTTCATTCCGACCGCCGAATGGTCCGAGGCGATGGCCAGGCATCACGCCGCCATCGACGCCCGGATCGCGCAGGGCAATGCCGAGCGCGCCGCGATCCGCCGCCAGACCAGCACGGAAATCGCCGGCATGATCACCGCCGGATACAACGAGCGCATGGCGACCGCCGACCGCGGCTATCGCGAGCATATCGAAGCCGTGCGCGGGATGGAGACCTATCTGGATACCGCCGGCCAGCCGGTGCAGCTCGACTATACCTACCGGCACGCCTGGCAACTGGCCGATGGCAGCTATTTCCTGACCAATGATCCCGGCTTCGACCCGCATACCGTTTTCAACATGGATGGGCGGCAATTGCAGATCGCCCCCTGAGCCAAGCAAGAGGACCATATCATGCAGAAGGCCGTCTCGATCGCCGTGTCCATGTTCCTGCTGGCCCCCCTGCCGGCGCTGGCGCAGGACGGGTTCAGCCAGTTGCAAGGCGGCGGCTTTACCGGCCAGGCCCCGCCCGCCGCCATGCCGGCCCCGGCGCAAACCCCGCCGCCACAGTTCCAGCCGCCGCAGCAGTACCAGCCGCAGCCCGCGCCCCAGCAGCAGCCGCAGTTCCAGCCGCCGCCGGTGCCGCCGCAGCCGCCCCAGCAGGACCAGGCGGCGATGATGATGCAGAAACTCCAGCAGATGGCGCAGGTGGAGATGCAGGATTACGGCGTCCAGCCCGTCCAGCAGCTGCATACCGGCGCCATGCACGGCCCGACGCCCAATTCCATCCCCGGCGCCCGGCTGGGCACCACCGCCGACATCTTCCAGCTGATCATGGGCGGCCAGCCCTATCTGCTGTTCGACGTGCTGGGCGGCGAGCAGACCCTGCCCGGCGCCATCCCGGCGGTCGCGGCCTCGCAGCCGGGCAGCTTTCAGGACCAGATCCAGCAGGGTTTCGGACAGTTCCTGCAACAGGTCACCAATGGCCGGCAGGATGCACCAATGATCTTCTATTGCGCCTCCACGCAATGCTGGATGTCCTATAACGCCGCGCTGCGGGCCGCCAATCTGGGTTATCGCAACGTGATCTGGTATCGCGGCGGGCTGGAGGCCTGGACCTATGCCGGCCTGCCCACCACGCCCGCCGGCGGCGGCTTCATGCCGCCTGCGAATGGCGGCGGCATGGCCCCCGGCATGGGCGGCATGATGCCCGGCATGGGCGGCGGCGCGATAGCGCCCAATGCGGGGAACTGAGACCGCCGGGTGAACCCGGCAGGGCGCCGCAGCATGGCGCGATGAACCATGACCGGCGGGCGCGCCATCGGTGTCCGCCGTCGCGGCGTTCCCCGAACCGCCCGGCACCCACCCGTAGCCGCCATGCGCCGCCCGGCCCTCCGATGCGGGAATGCCCCTTGCCCGGAACGCGGCCGCCCGGCATCCGGCGCAACCCTGCCGGGGCGCGGCGCGATATATTGCAAATTCTGAGTTTTTCAGTCAACCATCCCCCGTGACGCCCTGCGCCACGCCGTCCCCACTGCGCGATCGGTTTCGCCCATGCCGCCCCAGACCGAGTTCCGGCCCCGGATGGAGACCCGCATCCACGGGCTGCGGACCCTTGCCCCGCTGTGCTTCCGCCGCTTTTCCGGTGCCATCGCCGATGTCTGGTCGGTGCGTGGCGAGGCCGGCGGCGGCGGCTTCTACATCGCGCCGGACCCGCGAATCGTGATCTTCCTGGGCGCGACGCCGCCGCCGGTGGCGCTGCGGGCCGGCAGTGACCGCAGCGAGCATCGCGACATCCAGGTGCTGTATGTGCCGGCGGGGGTGCCGCTCTGGACCCGGATCGAGGCCGGGCACGAAAAGACGCATCTGGATTTCCACATGCAGGGCGGCGCCCTGCAACAGCGGCTTGCGGCGGCGGGCCTGTGGCCCGACCTGTCGCGGCCGCGCCTGATCGGGCGCGATGACGGCCTGTCCAGCCTCGGCCGGATGGCGGCGGACGAGGTGCGCAGCCCGCGCCGCGGCGACATGCTGATCGACGCGCTGCTGTCGGCGACGCTGGCGGCGATCTTCGCCACCGAGCCCGGCCCCGGCGCCCCGGCCACGACAGCGACCACGGCCCCGGCGCCCGGCGGCCTCTCCGCGCATCGGCTGACCGCCGTCGAGCGCCATCTGCGCGACAATCTCGGCCGCCATGTCACCACCGCCGAGATGGCCACCGTCGCCGGCCTGTCGGAAAGCCGCTTCTCGCGCGCATTCCGGCAGTCGCGCCACGAGACGCCGCAGCGCTGGCAGCTGCGCCTGCGGCTGGAGGCGGCGCGCGAGATGATGGGCGACCCGGCGCTGCCGCTGGCCGAGATCGCCTATGCGACCGGGTTCGCCGATCAGGCGCATCTGTCGCGCGCCTTCCGCGCCGCCCATGGAATGCCGCCTTCGGCATGGCGGCGCAGCGCATTGCAGCAGCCCTGATCAAATCACAGCATTCCGGTTCAAGACAGGCCACGAATACCCAAGCTAATCCGTCGGAAATTTTCCGCAACGGAATCGTGAGCTGATGACCAGAACCCACCTCCTCCTCGGCGCCAGCCTGGTCGCCATCACCGCCGGCGGCGCCTTTGCACAGCAGGCCGACACGACCCGCCAGACCTTCCAGGGGGTGATCCTCCTCGACACTGTGACCATTGGCGGCGTGCAGAACCCGACCGCGCCGCTGACCGGCACTGTGGCGCGGACCTCGGCCACCGCCAAGACCGGCCGCAGCCTGTTCGAGACCCAGGCCTCGGTCTCGGTGATCCCGCGGGCGCAGATCGAGGAGCAGGGCGCCACCAACGTCGCCGAGGCGCTGTCCTATTCCGCCGGGGTGATGACCAACAATTACGGCTCCGACCCGCGCTTCGACAGCCTGTTCCTGCGCGGCTTCAACCTGGAGAACGACAAGTTCCTCGACGGGTTGCGGCTGATGCGCTCGACCCAGTTCCCGACCTCCGCCCCGGCCTTCGAGCTTTACGGGCTGGAGCGGGTGGAGGTGATGCGCGGCCCGGCCTCGGTCCTCTATGGCGCGGGCACCCCGGCCGGCCTGGTCTACATGGTCCAGAAGCGCGCGCAGGCGGATGGCGATTTCACCGAGATCGGCCTCGGCTTCGACAGCCGCGGCTCGGCCTCGGTTTACGGCGATGCCAATCGGGTGGTGGACGACCGCTTTGCCTATCGGGTGACCGCCAAGGTCGGCGACACCAATACCGATGTCGAGCATATCGACAACCAGCGCCGCTACCTGGGCCTGTCGGCCAGCTATGCCCTGAGCGATTCGACCGAGATCGAGTTCATGGCCAGCTATCACGATGACGCGCCGATCTCGCCCACCGGGGTGCCGAACACGCTGGTCGGTGTCGTCGATGCCCACGACCTGCGCGAATTCTATTTCGCCGACGATTCGGTGAACTGGAGCGACCGGCGCATGGGCACGCTCAGCTTCGGCCTGACCCATGATTTCGGCAATGGCTGGCGACTGAACAACACCTTCCGCTATACCAATTTCGACTGGAGCTACGACAACGTCTATCTGCGCGCCGCCACCGGCACGCAGATCGGGCGCGGCATCATCGACCAGGACGAGACCTTCCGCGCCATCGCCACCGACCTGCGGCTGGCCGGCACGGTGACCACTGGGGCGGTGACGCATGACCTGACCTTCGGCCTCGACGCGCAGAAGCATCGCGAGCGCGCCCGCACCGCCTTTTCCGACATCACCCCCATTGACTTTGCCGCGCCGGCCTATGGCGGCATCGCCATCGGCACGCCCTGGTATGTCGCGGAAAAGGCCGTCGATGCCCGCCAGATCGGCCTCTATGCCGTGGACGAGATCGAATCGGGCAACTGGCGCGCCACGCTGGGCCTGCGCCACGAATGGACCCACCAGACCGGGCAGAGCGCCACCGCCACCCGCAGCACCGACTATTCCCGCGACGACCAGCAGCTGACCGGCCATCTCGGCCTCGGCTATGTCTGGGACAATGGCGTCACCGCCTATGCCTCCTATGCCACCTCCTACCTGCCGCAGCCGGGCTTTGACATCGACGGCAACCCGCTGAAGCCCACCCATGGCAAGCAACTGGAACTGGGCGTGAAATACGAGCCGACGGCGTTCGAGGGCCTGTTCACCGCCGCGCTCTACGACCTGCGCGAGACCGACCGCAACACCAGCGTGACCGAGACCATCGGCGGCAACCCCATCACCGGCACCCGCCAGATCGGCGAGGCGCGCATCCGCGGGCTGGAACTGGAGGCGGTGGCCGAATTCGGCGAGGGCTGGTCGCTCAAGGGCGCCTATACCTATGCCTCGACCGAGATTTCGGGCAACAATGACGGCAACGAGCTGGCGAACACCCCCCGCCACGCCGCCAGCCTGTGGCTGTCGCACGAATGGGAGACCGGGGCGCTTCGGGGCCTGCAACTCGGCGGCGGCATCCGCTATATGGGCACACGCTGGTCGTCGGATGCCAATACCCAACGGCTGGAGGCGGTGACCCTGGTCGACCTGGGCGCGAGCTATGAATGGGAGAACGGGTTGATCGGCCGGCTGAACGTCACCAACCTGACCGACGAGGTCTATATCTCGGCGGTCGGGCTGAACTCCAGCTATTACGGCGACGGGCGCAATGTGATGGCAAGCCTGACCTATAAATGGTGAGCATGCCCGCAACGGGCATCGGCCGACGCGCCTTTCTGGCCGCCGCCTGCGCGGTGGCCGGGGGGGCGCTGCCGGTTTTCGCGGCCGGCGCGCGGCGGGTGGCGGCGGTGGACTGGGCAATGGCGGAAACCGCGCTGGCGCTGGGCCATCCGCCGGTGGCGCTGGCCGAGCTGATCGCCTTTCGCCGCGCCGCCGTGGTGCAGCCGCCGGAGGCGACCATCGACCTCGGGCTGCGCGGCGCGCCGAATCTGGAGGCGCTGACGCAGGTGGCACCCGACCTGATCCTCTCCTCCAGCTATTACAGCTTTGCCGAGCCGCGGCTGGCCCGCATCGCCCCGGTCTTCTCGCGCGCGCTCTATGTCGCGGGCGAGCCGGCCTTCCCCAAGGTGATGGCGCTGATCGGGGAACTGGCCGCGCAACTGGACGACGCCGCCGCCGGGGCGCGGGTGCAGGAGGGCGCGCGGGCCGAATTCGCGGCGCTGGCCGCCCGCGCCGCGCCCTTCGCCGCGCAGGCTTGCGTGCTGTTCGAGCTGGGCGACCCGCGCCACATCCGCGTCTTCGGCACCGACAGCCTGTTCAGCGGCGCGCTGGAGGTCATCGGGCTGCGCAATGCCTGGGCCGGGCAATCCCGCTTTGCCTTTGCCGCGCCGATCCCGCTGGAGCGGCTGGCCGGTTTTCCCGACGCGCGGCTGGTCGTCATCGGCGACATCCCCCCGCAGGCGGCGCGCGGGCTGCGCACGGCGGCGCTGTGGAACAGTCTGCCGCCGGTGCGCGCCGGCCGGGTGCATCGCCTGCCGGAGCTGCGGCCCTTCGCCGGCCTCCCCTCGGCGCTGCGTTTCGCGCAGGAACTGGTGGCGGCGCTGGAGGCAACGGCATGAGCCGCGCGATCCCGGTGGCGGGGGCAATGCTGGCGCTGGCCCTGTGGGGGTTCGCGGCGCTGTCGGCCCTGCCGCTGGCCGACTGGCCGGCCCTGCCCTGGCGGCTGGACGGCATGGAGGTGCCGCAGATCCTGCTGGCCTATGGGCTGATGCCGCGCGGGGTGCTGGCGCTGCTGGCCGGTGCCGCGCTGGGACTGGCCGGGGCGCTGATGCAGGCGGTGCTGCGCAACCCGCTGGCCGATCCGACGACGCTGGGCACCGCCTCGGGCGCGCAGCTGGCGATCGTGGCGGCGACGATCTTCGCGCCCGGCTGGCTGGCGGGCGGCAATCTTGTGGTGGCTCTGGCCGGCGCCGGGGCAGCGACGGCGCTGGTCATGGTGCTGGGCGCGCAGCGGGGTTTCGCGCCGGTGACGGTGACCATCGCCGGGATGCTGGTCGGGCTGATGGCCTCGGCCGTGGCGACGGCGATGACGCTGGCGCAGGGGCATTACCTGCTGTCGCTGGTGATGTGGAACGGCGGCTCGCTGGCGCAGGTGGACTGGTCCGGGGTCCGGCACATGGCGCTGGCGCTGGTGCCCGCGCTGGGGCTGGCAGCGGCGCTGGCCCGGCCGCTGATGGTGCTGTCGCTGGGGCCGGAGGGCGCGCATGGCCTCGGGCTGCGGCTGGCGCCGCTGCGCTTTGCCACCCTGCTGCTGGCGGTGGCGCTGTCGGCGCTGGTCTCGGCCGAGGTCGGGCTGGTGGGTTTCGTCGGCCTCGCCGCCCCGGCCATCGCCCGCAGCCTCGGCGCGCGCACCCTGATGCAGCGGCTGATGCTGGCGCCGCTGGCCGGCGCGCTGCTGCTGTCGCTGGCCGATGGGCTGCTGCTGGCGCTGGCGGCGCTGGGCGGTCCCAGCCTGCCCACCGGCGCGCTGACCGGGCTGATCGGCGGGCCGCTGCTGATCTGGCTGCTGCCGCGGATGAGGGCGCAGGTGCCGCAGCGCACCGAGGCGGGCGAGCATCGCAGCCGCCGCAGCCCACGCCCGGCCCGTCTGCTGGCGGCACTGGGCGCGGCCTGCATCCTGCTGGCGGTGCTGACCCTGTTCGGCGGGCGCGGGCCGGAAGGATGGGGTTTCATCGCGCCCGCGCTGCGCGAGACCTTCCTGCCGCTGCGCGCCACCGCGATCCTTGCCGCCGCCTCCGCCGGGGCGCTGCTGGCCGGGGCCGGGGCGATCCTGCAACGGCTGACCGCGAACCCGATGGCCGCGCCCGAGGTGCTGGGCGTCACCGGCGGCGCGGCGCTGGGCTATGCGGTCACGGTGATGGCGGTGGACGGCGCCGGGCCGCTGCTGCTGGCGCTGGGCACCCTGGCCGGCGGCGCGCTGGCGCTGGCCGGGCTGGCCGGCTTCGCCCTGCGCGCCGATCTGGCGCCGGCACGGCTGCTGCTGGCCGGGCTCGCCATCGGGGCGCTGGCCTCGGCGGTGCTGGGGGCGATCATGGCCTCGGACGACCGCCGGGCCTGGGTGATCCTCGGCTGGCTGGCGGGCAGCGCCGCGCAGGTCTCGCCCCTCGGCGCCGCCGCGCTGGCCACTCTGGCGCTGGCGCTGCTGGCCGCGCTGGTGGCCGCCGCGCGCTGGCTGGAGATCCTGCCCCTGGGCGGCGAGGTCGGGCGCGCGCTCGGCCTGCCGCTCGCCCGCGTCAGGCTGGGGCTGATCCTGCTGGCGGGGCTGGCCACCGGGGCGGCGACGATGCTGGTCGGCCCGGTCAGCTTCGTCGGGCTGATGGCGCCACATCTGGCCCGCGCCCTGGGCCTTGCCCGCGCCGTGCCCTTCTGCACCGGAAGCTGGCTGCTGGGCGCGCTGCTGATGGTCATCGCGGCCTTCGGCGCCCGCACCGCCAGCTTTCCCTATGACCTGCCGCTGGGCCTGTTCGCCACGCTGATCGGCACGCCCTGGCTGTTCGCCCTGCTGATGAAAAGGACCGCCGCATGACGCTGTTCACCCTGTCGGGCGTCACCTTCGACGTGCCGGGCCGAAGGCTGATCGAGGCGCTGGACCTGACCATCCGCCCCGGCATGGTCACGGCGCTGATCGGGCGCAACGGCTCGGGCAAATCGACGCTGCTCAAGCTGATCTCCGGGCAAAACCGGCCTTCGGCGGGGCGCATCGCCTATGCCGGGCGCGACCTCGCCGACTGGTCCCCGCGCGAACTGGCCCGAGACCTCGCCTATCTGCCGCAGGTCACGCCGCCGGCGGAGGGGATGCTGGTCGAGGAACTCGTGGCCCTTGGCCGCTTTCCGTGGCGCGGCGCGCTGGGCCGCTTTCGCGCGCAAGATCACGCCGCCGTCGATGCCGCCATCGCCCGCTGCCATGTCGGCCACCTGCGCCATCGCCTCGTCGATACCCTCTCGGGCGGCGAACGGCAACGAAGCTGGATCGCCATGATGCTGGCGCAGGGCGCGCGCACGCTGCTGCTGGACGAGCCGATCTCGGCGCTCGACGTGGCCCATCAGGTCGAGGTGCTGGACCTCGTGCAAGCCATGTGCCGCGACGAGGGGCTTTCGGCCATCGTCGTGCTGCATGACCTGAACATGGCGGCGCGCTATTGCGATCATGTCGTGGCGCTGGGCGGGGGGCGGCTGATCCTCGACGGTCCCATCGCCGACCTGATGACACCGGAGGCGTTGCTGGGTATCTACGGCCTGCCGATGCATGTGGCGGCGCATGAAGGCCACGCCTTCGCCCTGCCGCGCTGAGCCTTGAGAGGACCACCCGATGCTGCGCACATTCATGGCCTATTACAAACCGCACAAGCGGCTGTTCTGGCTGGATTTCGGCTGTGCGGTCCTGTCGGGCCTGCTGGAGCTGGCCTTCCCGTTGGCCATCACCCTGTTCATCGACCGCCTGCTGCCGATGGGCGACTGGTCGCTGACCCTTGCCGCCGGGGCGGTGCTGCTGGCGGTCTATGCCTTCAACACGATCCTGATGGGCATCGTGATCTATTGGGGCCACATGCTGGGCATCGAGATCGAGACCGAGATGCGCGCCCGCGCCTTCGCGCATCTGACCCGGCTGTCCTGGCGCTGGTATGACCGCGCCCGCACCGGCAAGCTGGTCGCCCGCGTCACCCGCGATCTGGAGGAGATCGGCGAGGTCGCCCATCACGGGCCCGAGGACCTGTTCATCGCGGTGATGACCTTCGTCGGCGCGCTGGCGCTGATGGTCATGCTGCACACGACGCTGGCGCTGATCACGGCCGCCATCGTGCCGCTGACCGTCTGGCTGGTCGCGGTCTACGGCACCCGCATGACCAATACCTGGCGCCAGATCTATGCCCGCGTCGGCAATTTCAACGTGCGGCTGGAGGAGGCGATCGGCGGCATCCGCGTCGTGCAGGCCTTTGCCAACGAGGCGCATGAGGTGCAGCTGTTCGAGCGCGACAACCGCGCCTATCGCGCCACCAAGCTGGACGCCTACCGGATCATGGCGGTCTCGACCGCCATCCACTACATGGGCCTGCGCTTCGTGCAGGTGGCGGTGATGGTGGCCGGCGCCGGCTTCGTGCTGCAGGGCAGCCTGAGCACCGGCGCCTTCGTCGGCTTCCTGCTGCTGGTCGGCGTGTTCTTCCGCCCGCTGGAAAAGATCGCCGCGGTGATCGAGACCTATCCGCGCGGCATCGCCGGCTTTCGCCGCTATCTGGACCTGATGGCGACCGAGCCGGAAATCGCCGACCGCCCCGACGCCATCCCCGCCCCGCCGCTGCAAGGGCGCATCGCCTTCGAGGATGTGCGCTTCGGCTATGACGGCAGCCGCCCGGTGCTGCGCGGCATCTCGCTGGAGATCGCGCCGGGCGAGACCGTGGCCTTCGTCGGTCCGTCGGGCGCCGGCAAGACCACGCTGCTGGCGCTGGTGCCGCGCTTCTACGACCCCGATGGCGGGCGCATCACCATCGACGGGCTGCCGCTGGATTCCATGACGCTGGACAGCCTGCGCAGCCAGATCGGCATCGTCAGCCAGGACGTGTTCCTGTTCGGCACCACATTGCGCGAGAACATCGCCTATGGCCGCCTCGGCGCCACCGACGAGGAGATCATGGCCGCGGCCGAGAAGGCCCAGCTCGGCCCGATGATCGCTGCCCTGCCCGAGGGGCTGGACACGATGTGCGGCGAGCGCGGGGTGATGCTGTCGGGCGGCCAGAAGCAGCGCGTCGCCATCGCCCGCGCCTTCCTGAAGAACCCGCCGATCCTGATCCTGGACGAGGCGACCTCGGCGCTGGACCGCGAGACCGAGCGCGAGATCCAGGCGGCGCTGGAGGCGCTGGCGGTCGGGCGCACCACGCTGGTCATCGCGCACCGGCTGGCCACGATCCGCAATGCCGACCGCATCGTGGTCATGGAGGACGGGCGCCTGCGCGAGACCGGCGACCATCACGGCCTGCTGCTGAAGGGCGGCCTCTATGCGCGGCTGGCGGGGTGAGGCGATGACCAGGCCCGCCATCGCCCTCGGCCGCCTGCATCCGGTCCTCTGGCCGGAGATCGAGGCCTTCGCCCGCAACCTGTCAGAATTCTGCAAGACCCGGGTGACGCCCGATCATGTGGTCACGGCCGATCTGGGCGCCGGCGGAATCGAGCTCCGCTGGGCCGGCAACGAGGCGGCGATTCGGCTGGAGGCACCGCTGGAGCCCGCCCTGCAGAACCTGCGCGACACGCTGGCGCATATGCTGGACACGGTGCAGGCGGGGCTGGCGCAGGGCCTGCGCTGGGAGGAAGGCGGCGATCTGGAGGGCCGGACGCCGCCGAATTTCCGGCTGGGGCGGGTGGTGCAGGCCAGCCGGATCGCGCCGCGCTTCATCCGCCTGCGCATCGAGGCCGAGGATCTGGCCTATCTGAACCAGACCGGGCTGCATCTGCGGCTGCTGCAACCCAGGGACCCGGCCAATCCGCGCTGGCCGCGGCTGCTGGCCAACGGGCGCACCGGCTGGCCGGGGGCGGGGCATCTGCACATGCCGGTCTATACCATCCGCAGCATCGACCCCGGCCGGGGCTGGCTGGATGTCGACGTGTTCCTGCACGGCAACGGCCCCACCTGCGCCTGGGCGCAATCGGTGCGGCCCGGCGCGGCGGTGGGCCTGTCCGGTCCCGGCGGCGGCTGGCTGCCGCAGGGGCGGCGCCTGTGCCTGGGCGGCGACGAGACCGCCCTGCCGGTCATCGCCCGCATCCTCGAACAGGCCGCGCCCGACAGCAGCGGGCTGGCGCTGATCGAGGTCGGCGATGCCGCCGAGATCCAGCCGATCGCCGCACCGCCGGGGGTGGAGCTGGTCTGGCTGGTCCGCACCCGCGATGCCGGGCTGCGCGACAGCTTTGCCGCCTCGGCCACCACCAGCCTGGCGGCCGACCCGCAGGCCGAAATCCTGTTCGGCGGCGAGAAGGCCGACGCCCTGGCGATCCGCGCCGCCCTGCGCGAGGCCCATGGCCGCCTGCCCGCCAGTGTCTCGACGGCCGCCTACTGGTCGCGCGGGGCCTGACCGCTCCGCCGATCACGCGAAACCGGCCGACCGGAGGAGACGGCGAGGCCATGGGGCGCCGCAGGTTCTGCCGCCGTCGAGCGCGCCCGGACGGCGACACGAACTGCCGCCCGCATCGGAAAGCCCCGCCCGGCGGCTCAGCCGGCCTTTGCGACCCGCCGCCAGGCATGCAGCAGCGGTTCGGTATAGCCGGAGGGCTGGGCCGCGCCCTTCAGGATCAGGTCGCGCGCCGCCGCGAAGGCCGGGCCGTCGAACCCCGGCGCCATGGCGCGATAGGCGGCATCGCCGGCATTCTGGCGGTCTACCGCCACCGCCATGCGGCGCAGGCTGTCCTCGACCTGATCCTCGGTGATCAGCCCGTGCAGCAGCCAGTTGGCGAGGAACTGGGCCGAGATGCGCAGCGTCGCCCGGTCCTCCATCAGCGCCACGTCGTCGATGTCGGGCACCTTGGAGCAGCCCACGCCCTGATCGACCCAGCGCACCACATAGCCCAGGATCGACTGGCAATTCAGGTCGACCTCGCGCGCGATCTGCGCCGGCGACAGGTTGCGGCCGCCCAGCAGCGGCGGGGTCATCAGCGCATCGAGGCTGGCGCGCGCCCGCCCGGTCAGGCTGTCCTGCACCGCCGCCACATCCACCCAATGGTAATGCGTGGCATGCAGCGTGGCGGCGGTGGGCGAGGGCACCCAGGCGGTGGTCGCCCCGGCCTTCGGATGGCCGATCTTGGCCGCCAGCATCTCGGCCATGGCATCGGGCTTGGCCCACATGCCCTTGCCGATCTGGCCCTTGCCGATCTGGCCCTTGCCGTTCAGCCCGGTGGCGAGGCCGGCATCGACATTGCCGTCCTCATAGGCCGACAGCCAGGCAGCGTCCTTCATCTCGGCCTTGGGCAGCACCAGGCCGGCCTGCATGCAGGTGTGGATCTCGTCGCCGGTGCGGTCCAGAAAGCCGGTGTTGATGAACACGATCCGGTCCTTCAGCGCCCGGATGCATTCGCGCAGATTGGCCGAGGTGCGGCGCTCCTCGTCCATCAGGCCCAGCTTGACGGTGCCGAAGGGCAGGCCGAGGATGCTTTCCACCCGCGCATAGGTGCGGTCGGCAAAGGCCGCCTCCTCCGGACCGTGCATCTTGGGCTTGACCACATAGACCGAACCCGCGCGGGAGTTGCGCGGGCCGTCGGCCTTGTTCAGGTCGTGCATCGCGGCGGTCACCGTGACCATCGCATCCAGCAGCCCCTCGGGGATCTCCTCGCCGTCCAGCAGCACGGCATCGGTGGTCATCAGGTGGCCCACGTTGCGCACCAGCAGCACGGCGCGGCCCGGCAGGGTCAGGGTGCCGCCGTCCGGGGTGGTGAAGGTCCGATCGGGATTCAGGTGGCGGGTCATCCTCTGGCCGCCCTTGTCGAAGCTCTCGGTCAGGTCGCCCTTCATCAGGCCCAGCCAGTTGCCATAGGCCAGCACCTTGTCCCCGGCATCGACGCAGGCCACGGAATCCTCGCAATCCTGGATGGCGGTCAGCGCCGATTCCAGCACCACGTCGCGCAGGCCCGAGGGGCTGGCCGCGCCCACCGGATGCGCGGGGTCGAAGACCAGTTCGACATGCAGCCCGTGATGGCGCAGCAGGATCGAGCGCCGGTCGCCCTCCCCCGCCATGCCCACGAAGGCGGCAGGATCAGCCAGCGGCACCGGCCGGCCGGCGATGGTCGCGGTCAGTACGCCGCCATCCGTGGCATAGGCGGTCACCCCGGCATGGCTGCCCGAAGCCAGCGGCAGCGCCCGGTCGAGGAAATCCGCCGCCCAGGCCACCGCCTGCGCGCCCCGCGCGGCGTCGTAACCCTTGCCCGAGGCCGCGCCCGGCAGCGCGTCGGTGCCGTAAAGCGCATCATAGAGGCTGCCCCAGCGGGCATTGGCGGCGTTCAGCGCAAAGCGGGCATTGGTTACCGGCACCACCAGCTGCGGCCCGGCAATGGTCGAGACCTCTGGGTCCGAAGGCG
>JBEBVF010000056.1:0-19122 GCA_040392885.1 Paracoccus sp. (in: a-proteobacteria)
ACGCCACCGCGCAGGTCTTCTTCGACAGGCTCGACAGCGCCATCCTGATGCGCAATGCCTCGACCCAGTTCGCCGATGGCGGCGAGTTCGGCATGGGCGCGGAGATCGGCATCGCCACCGGCAAGATGCATGCGCGGGGGCCAGTGGGCGCCGAGCAGCTGACCAGCTTCAAGTATCTGGTGACTGGGGACGGTGCGATCCGGGCGTGAGCCGGCGGAAGGACTTCCTTTGCCCGGCGCCATGACCCGGGGACGGAGGAGACCGCCCGGCGCCAGAGCTGCGCCGTCCCGGGGGCATTTCGACAGGAGTGGCCAACTGACCCTCGCCCGGCGCCGGGGCAATGCGGCCCGGGCGGGTAGAGAGTTGCCTTGCCGGGCTTGATGCGGGGCCCGGTGGGGGGCGAGGTCTCGCGCAGTGCCGAGGTCGGGCCTCGCCTTACCGTGCATGGGGACATCGGGAACGGCTCTCGGACCCCGGAGGGTGTTGCCGTGCCTCCCTCCACACGTCCGACGTTGCGGAGGAGTTGCCATCCCGGAGACTGTTTTCCTGCGCTGCCGGTTGCCTATGCGGGCCGGGCTTTCCTTCCCGTCGCCTCCCCGGCAGCCGCGCATTCGCGCCTGCCATGCGTCCGACCCCTTGACGGCGGCCTGCGGGTGCCTATCTTTGGAACTGTCCGGGGCGACCCGGACTATGGGCATAAACGCGCATGGAATAAGCGGATCGGACCCGGGGGCGGTACCCGGCGGCTCCACCAATCACCCGGCGTTGCGGGTCATGGGGCCGAAACAGGATCGACGAACGTGTAAAGATGTAGCTTTGTCCCGGTGAGGTACCACCGTTATCGGTCCGAATTGTACAGTTGCCAACGACAACCGTGCTCCGGTCGCTCTGGCTGCGTAAGCAGCTCGGGTAACCGAAACCCAAGCCCTTGTGCCTAGCAGCGCAAGGCGGGGCCCGCAGGAGCCTGGCAACAGAATCCTGCACCTTCTCCCTTTATGATATTCTAATGACAGGGGATTTTATGCCCCGTTTTCGCTTGCGCAGGGGCGGTTGCCGGCCGTAACCTCGCCCGCGAAAGGGGGAGCGATGCGCGATCACGCCCACCTGCATGGCGACGATTTCCGGGCCCAGTTCGTCCACGAACCCGCCCGGCTGCGCCACTGCCCGGCCCTGGTCCTCAATGCCGATCACCGGCCGCTGTCCTGGTATCCGCTCAGCCTCTGGCCCTGGCAGGAGGCGGTGAAGGCGATCTGCCTCGACCGGGTGGCGATCCTGGCGGAATACGAGGAGGTGGCGCGCAGCCCCAGCCTCAGCCTGCGCCTGCCCTCGGTGGTGGTGCTGAAGGACTATGTGCGGCCGCGGCGCCGGGTGGCCTTCACCCGCTTCAACCTGTTCCTGCGCGACGGCTTTTGCTGCCAGTATTGCGGGGCGCGGGGCGAGCTGACCTTCGACCATGTGGTGCCGCGCGCCCATGGCGGCCGGACCAGCTGGGAGAATGTCGTCGCCGCCTGCGCGCCCTGCAACCTGCGCAAGGCCAGCAAGAGCCTGCGCGCCTCCGGCCTCAGCCTCCGGCGCCCGCCGCGCCGCCCCTCGGCCGAGGAGATGCTGGCCGCCGGCCGCCGCTTTCCGCCCGATCACCTGCATGAAAGCTGGGTCGACTATCTCTATTGGGATGCCGAGCTGGAGACCTGAAGGCTCAGACCGCCGGTGGCGGCGGCAGCGGCGGTGATGGCGGCAGCCGGTCCTCGGGCAGGATCTCGTGGTTTTCCTCGGCGATCTGGCGCTGCCATTCGCGCCAGATGGCGACCAGCAGCGCCATCAGCACCGGGCCGATGAACAGGCCGACGATGCCCATGGTCTTCACCCCGCCGATCAGCCCGAAGAAGGTGGGCAGGAAGGGCAGCTTGATCGGGCCGCCGACCAGGGTCGGGCGGATGGTCTTGTCGACGATGAACAGCTCGACCGTGCCCCAGAGGAACAGCCCGGCCCCGGCCATGGTCGAGCCGCTGGCCACCAGATAGGCGGAGATCAGCGTGAAGGACAGGGGCGCGCCGCCGGGGATCAGCGCCATGAAGCCGGTGATGACCCCGAAGGCCACCGGCGAGGGCACCCCGGCGATGGAATAGGCGGTGCCGAGGATCACCCCCTCGCCGATGGCGATCAGCGTCATGCCGGTCACGGTCGAGCTGATGGTGGCCGGAATCACCCGCGACAGCCGCTGCCAGCGGTCGGGCAGGATGCGCAGCCCCACCCGGTCGATCTGCGCCACGATCTTCTCGCCGTCGCGATAGAGGATCACCAGCGTGACCAGCGTGAACAGCAGGGACAGCGCCATGTGCAGCGTGAACACGCCGGCGGTGACGATGCCGCGATAGAGCGCGGCGATGTTCGAGCCGCTGATGATCTGCACGATCTCGCTGATGGCACCGGGGCGGCCGATGAACTGCTGCCATTGCAGGTCCAGCCAGGGGCCGACCTGCGGCAGCGCCACCATCCATTCCGGCGGCGGCGCCCCGGCGGCGTTCACCCGCAGCGCCCAGGAGATCCACATCCGCAATTCGGCGATGGTATAGTAGAGCGCCATGGTCAGCGGCACCACCAGCACGCAGACGATCACCAGCACCATGAAGGCGGCGGCGCCGGTGCGCCCCAGCCGCCAGCGCCAGGCGATGTGGTTGCGCAGCGGCCAGGTGGCCAGCGCGATGATGGTCGCGGCCAGCACCGGCACGATGAAGCCGTGGAAGAAATAGATTGAGGCGATCAGCACCCCCAGCAGCAGCCAGCGCGCCGCCGAGATGTCGGTGATCAGCGGCCGGCGGGTGCGGGTGCGGGCGTGGTCGTCATGGGCCAGCCCAGCCTCCGGCCCGGATGCGGGCGTGGCGGCGGCGGCGCCGGTCTGCGGCGTCGTTGCGCCGGTCTGGGCCATCTGGTTGGTCATCCTGTCCTGTCGTCGGTCCGTCCGGTTTTGGGCCGCTTCCTCCATATGCCTGAACGTCCCGTCATCGCAGGTGATGATGAAAAATCAATGAACATGCGCGCGAGGTGCCGGCAGGGCCGCGCAAGCGATTGCATGGCCGCGCGCAAGGGAGACCGGCCACGCGCTCAGCGCTCGCGCCCGACGAGGCCGACGGCGGCGGCACCCAGCAGCGCCGTGATCGCCAGCGCCGCCAGCGGCACGCCCGCGGCGGAGACCGCCCAGACCGTGAGGCCGGCGGCAAAGATCACCAGGACGATCATCAGCAGAAAATGCGGCAGCGGCATCGCGTCCTCCCTTCCTCTGATTATGGGTGTCCGGCGGCGGCTTGAAAACCCCCCTTGCGGGGCATGGCGGAAAAAGCCTGGCCGGCGCCGCCGGGGCGGCCCGGTCGGCGGCGCGACGCGAAACCGGCGACGCATGCCGATTTGGCATTGAAAGCGGGGCCGCTTCGCCCTTATGTTCGGACTATTCCGTCTCGGTCGACAACTTTGGGTTGAGGCGGACGTCGAATTTCGCAGCGCAGCATCGCCCGCATCCCTTCCGGGCCCGGGTCGCCGCGCGGAAAGCCGGTCCGCCGGTGCGTCTCAGGGGCGCAAGGGGACCATCGGATTCACTGTCCGAGGCGCGGCCGTTCCGGTCACGCTGCCGGGCCAAGACAGGTAACAGACGCGATGGAACGCGCGACAGGCAGGCAAATCCGGCAGGGGCGGGCGACCGCTTCCGGCACGGCTTTCGGCACCGCGCGCGCCATCCCGTCCTTCTCATTCAGCAGCCCCTCCGCCGCCACGGCCCCGCCGGGACCGCGCGACGGGCTGCGCGAAAGTCGGATATATGGCAAAGAAAATGCTGATCGACGCCACGCATGCCGAGGAAACTCGGATCGTCGTGGCGGATGGAAACATCGTCGAGGAGTTTGACTTCGAGACCGCCAGCAAGCGACAGCTTGCCGGCAACATCTACCTGGCCAAGGTGACGCGGGTGGAGCCTTCGCTCCAGGCGGCCTTCGTCGATTATGGCGGGAACCGGCACGGCTTCCTGGCCTTCGCGGAAATCCACCCGGATTACTACCAGATCCCCGCCGCCGACCGCGAGGCGCTGAAGGCCGAGGAACGCGCCGAGGCCGAGGCCGAGGCGGCCGAGGAGGAGGCGCGCGAGCACCGCGCCCGCTCGCCCCGCAACCGCCGCGGCGGCGGCCGCCCGCAGGCCGAGAACGGCGCCGAGAATGCCGCCGAGGCCGCCGGCCTCGGTGATGCCGTCGCCCGCAGCGAGGACGTGCCCGGCATGGCCATCGCCGGCGAGGATACCGGCGAGGACGGGCAGGGCGATGACGGCGATCCGGCGGCCGAGATCGAATCGCTGACCCATGATTCCGGCGAGGACATCCGCCCGGCCCGCAAGCCGCGCGCCCGCCGCTACAAGATCCAGGAGGTGATCCGCACCCGCCAGATCATGCTGGTGCAGGTCGTCAAGGAGGAGCGCGGCAACAAGGGCGCGGCGCTGACCACCTATCTGTCGCTGGCCGGCCGCTATTGCGTGCTGATGCCCAACACCGCCCGCGGCGGCGGCATCTCGCGCAAGATCACCGTCGCCGCCGACCGCAAGAAGCTGAAGGAGATCGCCAGCGAGCTGTCGGTGCCGCAGGGCGCCGGGCTGATCATCCGCACCGCCGGCAGCCAGCGCACCCGCACCGAGATCCGCCGCGACTACGAATACCTGATGCGCCTGTGGGAGCAGATCCGCGAACTGACCTTCAAATCCGTCGCGCCCTCGCCGATCTACGAGGAAGGCGACCTGATCAAGCGCACCATCCGCGACCTCTACAGCAAGGACATCGACGAGGTGCTGGTCGAGGGCGAGCGCGGCTATCGCACCGCCCGCGACTTCATGGCGATGATCATGCCCTCGCATGCCCGCAACGTGAAGCATTACCGCGATCCGATGCCGCTGTTCGCGCGCTTCCAGGTCGAGAACTATCTGGGCGCCATGTTCAACCCGGTGGTGCAGCTGAAATCCGGCGGCTATCTGGTCATCGGCGTCACCGAGGCGCTGGTCGCCATCGACGTGAACTCGGGCCGGGCGACCAAGGAAGGCTCGATCGAGGAAACCGCCTACAAGACCAATTGCGAGGCCGCCGACGAGATCGCCCGCCAGCTGCGCCTGCGCGACCTGGCCGGGCTGATCGTCATCGACTTCATCGACATGGACGAGCGCAAGCACAATGTCGCCGTCGAGAAGCGCCTGAAGGAGCGGCTGAAGACCGACCGCGCCCGCATCCAGGTCGGTCGCATCTCGGGCTTCGGCCTGCTGGAGATGTCGCGCCAGCGGCTGCGGCCGGGCATGCTGGAATCGACCACGCAGCCCTGCCCGCATTGCCACGGCACCGGCCTGATCCGCAGCGATGACAGCCTGGCGCTGACCATCCTGCGCGCCATCGAGGAGGAGGGCACCCGCAAGCGGTCGCGCGAGGTTCTGGTGCGGGCGCCGGTTTCGGTGGCCAACTTCCTGATCAACGTCAAGCGCGAGCATATCGCCGCGCTGGAGGCGCGCTTCGGCATGGCGGTGCGGCTGGAGGCCGACCCGGCGCTGATCTCGCCCGATTACACCATCGAGAAGTTCCGCACCGCCAGCCGCATCGTCGCCGATCTGGCGGCGCCGGTGATCTCGACCGATGCGCGGCTGATGGCGTCGATCGACGAGGCCGCCGATGACGGGGCCGAGGAGGCCGTGATCGAGGCGGTGGAAACCGTGGCGGAGCCCGCCGCGCCGCCGGTCGGGGAGGCCGCCGAGGCGGGCGATGCCGCCCGTGCCGGCAATGGCAGCGGCGGCCGCCGTCGCCGCCGTCGCCGCCGCGGTGGCCGCGGGGGTGACGAGGCCGGGGCCGAGACCGGAACCGAGGCCGCCCTGTCCGGGGCTGCGACGGTCGCGGACGCGGAAGGGGAACCGGCCGAGGACGAGGCGGAGGCCGGGATCGAGGCCGTCGCCGAGGAGGCGGTGGTGCTCGACAAGCCCAAGCCGACCCGCAGCCGTTCGCGCAGCCGCAGCCGCGCCCGGCCCGCCGCCGAGGCGGTGACCGGGGAGGCGCCGGCCGCCGAGGACGCGCCGCAGGCCGAGCCGGTCGATCAAGTTGAGGCGACCGAGGCCCCCATTGCGGCGGAACCCGCCGCGACCGGTTTGCCGGTGGCCGAGGTCGAGGTGGAAGCCGCGACCGAAGCCGAATTGCCCGCCGTCGAGGCGGAAGCCGAGCTGCCGGCCGCCGAGACCGAGGCCGAGGCGGAAGCCGTTCTGCCGGTGACCGAGGCCGAGGCCGAGCCGCTGACCGCCGAGAGTGCCGGGGAGGAGGCGCCGGAGACCGCCGCCCTGCCGGAGGCGCGGCCTGCGCCCGAGCCGGAACTGGCCGGGGCCGCGTCGCCCGCCGCCGAGGAAGACCCGGCCCAGCCCAAGCGCCGCGGCTGGTGGAGCCGCGGCCGCTGAGGCCGCCATTCCCCGCTGACCCGACATGCAAAGGGCCGCCCGATCGGGCGGCCCTTTTGCCATGCGCCGCATGTGCCGCAGGACGCTGGCCGCCCCTGAGCATGGAAGGGGCGGCCGGTCTTTCCGCCCCGTGCCGCTTGGGGACTTGCGGCCGGGGCGGAAATGCGGGGCTTATTGTGCCGGCTGGGCGGGGGCCTCGGCCGGCAGGCGCTTGCCGAGGAAGCCCTGCGCCTTGCCCTGCTCGTCCTTGCTCAGCTGGCCGTCGCCATCGGCGTCGATCCACTGGAAGGCGCGCACGGTCATCGGCCGCATCAGCTCGGCATGCAGGCCGGCGAACTCGTCCAGCGACAGGGTACCGTTGGCATCGGCATCGTATTTGGTGACCAGGGCGGCCAGGCCGTCATTCAGCTCGGCCTGGGTCACCGTCCCGTCGCCATTGGCGTCGAAGCTGGCGGCCAGCATCTGCTTGCCCATCATGGCCATCGGCCCCATGGCGCCATGGCCGCGCATGCGTTCGCCCCGCATGCGCTCGCCGCCGCGCTCGCCACGCTCGCCCCAATGCGGGCGCTCGCCATGCTTGCGGGCCCAGAAGCCGGGGGCGCCGCCGGGCGCGGGCGCCGGTGCGGCCTCGGCCGCGGGCGGAGCCGGCGGCTGCGCCGGGGCGGGGGCCTGGGCGAAGGCGGGGACGGTCAGCGCGGTGGCCAGCACGGCGCCAAGGGCGAAAGTCGGAAAGCGGGTCATGTCTGCTCCTTTGGTTTCCTGTTTCGATGCCACCAATATGGGGCGGCTTTGTCGCAAGCCTGTCCCGGCGGAGCGGGTTTTCTGTCGCATTCTGTCGCAAGACCGGTCCGACGCATTGCCGCGCGCGCGGGCTTGGGCAAACTGGGGCCATGACCGCGCCCGCCCATATCCTCGTCGTCGATGACCATCGCGAGATTCGCGATGCCGTCACCCGCTATCTGCAACGGAACGGGCTGCGCGCCACCCCGGCCCGCGACGCGGCCGAGATGGATGCGCGGCTGGCCGAGACCCGGTTCGACCTGATCGTGCTGGACCTGATGATGCCGGGCGAGGACGGGCTGTCGGTCTGCCGCCGGCTGTCGGCGCAGGCCGACAGCCCGCCTATCCTGATGCTGACCGCGCTGTCGGAGGAGACCGACCGCATCATCGGGCTGGAGGTCGGCGCCGACGACTATCTGCCCAAGCCTTTCAACCCCCGCGAATTGCTGGCCCGGATCAAGGCGATCCTGCGCCGCGCCCAGCGCCCCGAGCCGATCGCCGGCGGCGTCACCGGCCAGCGGCTGGGCTTTGCCGGCTGGGTGCTGGATACCGACCGCATGGCGCTGACCCCGGAGGCGGGTGGCGAGGAGGTGCCGCTGACCTCGGGCGAGTTCCGGCTGCTCACCGCCTTTCTGGAACGCCCGCGCCGGGTGCTGTCGCGCGATGCGCTGCTGACCGCGGTCAGCGGGCGGCAGGCGCTGGCCTTCGACCGCAGCATCGACAACCTGGTCAGCCGCTTGCGCCGCAAGATCGAGGCCCCGGACGGCCCGCCCCGCATCATCACCACACTGCGCGCCGAGGGCTACAGCCTGACCGCCGACGTGACCCGGCTATGAGCTGGGGGCCGCGATCCCTGCGCGGCCAGGTGCTGCTGGCGGTGCTGGCGGCGCTGCTGCTGGCGCAGGTCGTCGGCCTCGGCATGTCGCTGATCGCGCGCGACCGCATCGAGCGCCAGATCCGCATCAGCCAGGCGGTGGATTCCGCCGCCGCCCTGGTGATGGAACTGGACCGCACCCCCGGCGAGGAGCGCCGCCGCCTGCTGCGCGCTGCCGAATCGCCCTTCACCCGCCACCATATCGACGACCGCCCGGCGCTGGCGGCCAGCGATCCGGGCCTGCAGGGCTGGCTGGACCGGCTGGAGGGCGCGCTGAGCGCCCAAGGTGGCGCGCGCATCCATCTGGAGCGGCCCGGCCCGCCGCCGCGGCTGGAGCCGCCGGGCCGCGACGAGGACGCCACCCGCCCCGAGCGCGAGCGGGATTTCCGCCGCCGGGCGCTGGCGCGGGGGCTGTCGGGCTATCGGCTCAGCCTGTCGCTGCCGCTGGCGGACGGGCGCTGGCTGAACAGCAGCATCCGCTTTCCCGGCCCCGATCCGGGTTTCCGCAACCCGGCCAACCCGACGCTGCTGCTCTCCGCGCTGGCCATCGCCCTGGTGCTGTGGGTGGTGCTGGCGCGGATGCTGGGACCGCTGCGGCGGCTGTCGCAGGCCGCCGAATCGCTCGGCCGCGGCGAGGCGCAGGTGCTGCCGGTCACCGGCCCCAGCGAGATCCGCGCCCTGACCGCGGCCTTCAACACCATGCAGGACCGGCTGCAAAGGCTGGTGCGCGACCGCACCCAGATGCTGGCGGCACTGGGCCATGACCTGCGCTCGCCGCTGACGGCGCTGCGCCTGCGGGTCGAGATGCTGGACGATGACGAGGACCGCGCCCGCATGACCGCCTCGCTGGACGAGATGCAGGACATGGTCGAGCAGACCCTGGCCTGGGCGCGCGGCGTGTGGAGCGCCGAGGAACTGGCCGATCTGGACCTGCCGGCGCTGATCGGTGAGCTGGCCGAGGAGGCGCGCATGGCCGGCTGCGCGGTGGACTGGGCGGGCGCGGCGCCGTTGATCCTGCGCGCCCGGCCGATGGCGCTGCGCCGCTGCCTGCGCAATCTGATCGACAATGCCTGCCGCTATGGCGGCGGCGCCGAGATCGCGCTGGCGGCCGATGCCGCGGTGGCGCGGGTGCGGGTGATGGATCGCGGGCCGGGCATCCCGCCGGCGCAGCTGGCGGCGGTGTTCGACCCGTTCGTGCGGCTGGAGGCCTCGCGCTCGCGCGAGACCGGCGGCACCGGGCTGGGGCTGGCCATCGCCCATGGCGTGGCTCAGGCGCATGGCGGCACCGTCGAGCTGGAGAATCGGCAGGGCGGCGGGCTGGTCGCCACGCTGAGCCTGCCGCGGCCGCAGGGCTGACCGTGCCTTGGCCCCGATGCAGCCGGGGCCGGGCGCGGGGGCGGGCGGCTGGCGGAGCGCCTCAGCCAGCCGGGCGGCAGTTCCCGCCCAGCGCGGCTGCCGCCCAGTTGCCGATCTGGTCGAACAGGCTTTGCCCGCCGGCATCGAAACCGGCGATCAGCGTCGGGGTCGCGGTGTCCGCCACCGGCACGCTGACCGCGAAATTCTGCCGCGCCACCACGCGGGCCGACATCTCGTCGACGATCTGCGCGCTCATCGTCAGGCTGACCACCGCGCCCTGGCCCTGCACCACGGCCGAGAAATCGCCGATCTCGCTCAGCAGGGCGTAATCGCCGCTGCTGCCCAGCGGCGCGCGGCCGACATGGCTGAACAGGCTGTAATCCGACAGCCGCCGCACCATCAGCGTCTGCACCATCACCGGCACGCTGTCGCCCCATTGCGCATCGGGAAGATACTGGATCTGCAACGGGTTGGGGCGCACCAGAATGCGCTCGCTGTCGATGGGGCCGGCGGCCTTCGGGGTCTCGACCACCAGCTCCACCGCCCGGGCCCGGCCGCAGCTCATCGCCGGTCCGGTCTCGCGCAGCTCGAACACGTCGCGGTCGGGCCCGCCGGAGAGCGCGCCGAGGGCGGCACAACCGGAGGTCAGCAGCAGCGCGGCGAGGGGAAGAAGACGGATCATCGGGGCACCTCAGCGGCGGAATTCGGGTTGGCGCGGGCCGGTGATGACCTGCGCGGGATTGCGGCGCAGCGTGGTCACCAGCTGGTTGAGATTCTCGACCAGCGCCCGCGCGTCGCGGGCGACGGAGGTGAACTGCACCAGCCCGTCGCGGGTGAAAGCTTGCACCGGGTCGCGGGCGCCGTCCAGCATGCTGCGCAGGCTGGCAAAGGCGGTATCGGCGCTGTCGGCGGCCGAACGCAGGCGCTCGGTGATGTCGGGAATATCGGCGCTGACCCGGTCCACCGCCTCGCCGAAACTGGTCAGGGTGGTGCGCAGATCGGCCAGCACCGGGCCGATATCGGTCTCGATCACGCCATTGGCGCCGTCAAAGGTGCGGGTGGCCGAGGCCAGGGTGCTGTCCAGCCCGTCGAGCGAGGTCAGCGCCCGATCCGCCAGGGTGCCGGCCTTGTCGGCGGCATCGCGCAGCTGCGTGGTCACCTCGCCCAGGCCGCCATCGACATAGTCGCGCACCGAATCGAGGGTCCGGGTGGCCGAGGCCAGGGTCTCCTCGGCGCGGGTCGCGGCCTGGGTGAACTGGTCCAGCGCGGTATCGGCCTTGTCCAGCGTCTGCCGGGCGCTGTCCGACAGGCCCGCGATATGCTCGCCAAAGCCCGAAATGGCGGTGGCGGTGTCGGCAATGGCGCCGGTGGCCGAGGAGATGTCGGCGATGGCCGCATCCAGATTACCGCTGGACCGCTCGATATTATCGAGGATGCTAGTGACACGACCTTGATTTTCTTCGCCGAACAGCACGGTCAGTTGCTCGGACACGGTGTTCAACTTCTCGATGATCTCCGGCCCCTGATCGGCCAGGGTTTGCAGCGCCGAGGCCGTCGACGCGATCACCGGCACGCCCTGTCCGGTATCCAGCAGCGGCGATTGCGGGCTGCCGGCGGTGATGCCGACCAGCGTCACCCCGGTCACCCCCTGCGATTCCAGCGAGGCGCGCGAATCCTCGCGCACCGGCGTGTCGCGCGCCACCTCCAGCCGCACCCGCACCCGGCCGGAGCCGTCCTCGGCCAGCTGCATGTCCAGCACCTGCCCGACCGGCAGGCCGGCAAAGCGCACCTGCGAGGCCCGCGACAGGCCGGAAACTTCGGTGAAATACACGTCGTAATAGTCGAACTGGCGGTCCAGCTCGATCTTGGCGAACCACATCAGGAAGGCCAGCATGCCGAGGAAACCGGCCAGGGTGACCACCCCGATCAGCAGGTAATTGGCGCGGGTTTCCATCGGCTTATCCCCTGTCTGCGGCCATCGCCGCGCGTGCGCGGGGGCCGTGGAAATATTCATGCACCCAAGGGTGATCGACCTTCAGCATCTCGGCCATGGTGCCGGTGGCCAGCACATGCCGCTCGGCCAGCACCGCGATGCGGTCGCAGCAGGCATGCAGCGTGTCGAGGTCATGGGTGACCAGAAACACCGACAGGTTCAGCGCCCGGCTGAGCCCCCTGATCAGCTTGTCGAAGGCATCGGCGCCGATCGGGTCGAGGCCGGCGGTGGGCTCGTCGAGAAACACGATCTCGGGGTCCAGCGCCAGCGCCCGGGCCAGCCCGGCGCGCTTGCGCATGCCGCCCGACAGCTCGGCCGGATATTTGTCATTGGCGTTCCAGGGCAGGCCGGAGAGCGAGACCTTCAGCTCGGCCAGCGCTGCGCGGGTCTCGGCGTCCAGTGGCAGGGCGCGCAGCGGCACCTCGACATTCTCGCGCACGTTCAGCGAGGAAAACAGCGCCCCGTCCTGGAACATCACCCCCCAGCGGCGCTCCAGCGCGGCGCGGGCGGGGCCGTGGGTGTTGTGGACATCGGTGCCGAAGACACGCACGGTGCCGGCCTCGGGCTTTTTCAGCCCGACGATGGTGCGCAGCAGCACCGACTTGCCGGTGCCCGAGCCGCCGACCACGCCGAGGATCTCGCCGCGCTTCAGGTCGAGGTCCAGATTCTCGTGGACCACATGCGGGCCGAACTGGCTGCGCAGCCCGCGCACCTCGATGACATTCTCGCTCATAGCCCCACCTGCGCGAAGAACACCGAGAACAGCGCATCCGCCACGATCACCGCAAAGATCGCGCTGACCACGGCATTCGAGGTCATCCGGCCCAGCGATTCGGCGTCCGAGCCGACCTTCATCCCGGCCTGCACGCCGATGATGCCGATGATGACGGCAAAGACCGGTGCCTTCACCAGCCCGACGATGACATGGTTGACGCTGGTATCGGCGATCAGGCGGGTGCGGAACATGGCGGGAGAGACGCCCAGCTCGATCCAGGACATGATGGCGCCGCCGACCAGACCGGCGATGTCGGCGATCAGGCCCAGCAGGGGCAGGGTGATGATCAGCGCCAGCACCCGCGGCACCAGCAGCACCAGATCCGGGTCGAGGCCGAGGGTGCGCATGGCGTCGATCTCCTCGCGCATCTTCATCGAGCCGATGGAGGCGGTCAGCGCCGAGGCGGTGCGGCCGGCGACGATGATCGCGGTCAGCAGGATGCCCAGCTCGCGCAGGATCGAGATGGCGATCAGGTCGACCACGAACACCTCGGCGCCGAACTGCTTGAGTTGGGCCGAGCCCTGAAAGGCCAGCACCACGCCGATCAGGAAGGCCATCAGCGCCACGATCGGCACCGCCTTCAGCCCGGTTTCCTGACAGTGATGCACCAGCGAGGTCAGGCGGAATTCCGACGGGTGGCGCAGGCAGCGGCCCAGCCCGGCGAGGAAGCGGCCCAGATATTCGGTCAACGCCAGCAGATAGGCCCAGCCCGAGGCCACGCGCTCGCCCAGCTCGGTCAGCGAGCGGCGCCACCAGACCAGTTGCGCGCGCGGCGGGTCGGGCACCGGCATGGCGGCGGCGATGCTGTCATAAAGGCCGCGATGCTCGGCGCCCAGCCCGTCGAGCGCGGCGCCCGCCGCCTCGGCCCGGGCCAGATACCAGCAGCCGGCGGTGTCCAGCGCCGTCAGCCCCGACAGCTCGATCCGCTTCGCCTCCAGTTGCCGCGGCAGTTCGGGCAGCGCCTGCACGACCAGCCGGCCGGCAAGCGTCACCGTTTCGCCCGAGCGGGTCAGGCGCAGCGGCGAGGGCCGGTCAGGGGTGGCTCTGGCGGGCAAATCGGGCCTTTCGATTGGAATTCCGCCCCTTTTTGACCGGGCCGGGGCGGATTGACCAGCCTTGCGGCGCGCAAGCCCCGGCCTTGTGGTCTGGCGGCAACGGCGGTTCAGGCGCCCAGCCGGGCGCGCAGCGTGGCGATCAGCCCGGCGAGTTCCGCCTCGGAGGGCGCATGCATGCCCAGCAGCCGGCCGCTGCGCCAGCCCTGCATGGCATAGAAGATCAGCTCGGCCAGCAGCGGGTCGCTGGCATTGTCGCGCAGCCGCGCCAGCACCCGCGCCTGGAAGGCCGCCACCGGGGCGAGGATCGTCGGGTCCTCCGACAGCGCCGCCAGCAGCCCGCCGGCCGGGGCCTTCTGGCGCCACTCGGCAAGAAAATGCTCCAGCAGGGTCAGGATCAGCGCATTCGGCCGCGCGGGATCGTCGCTGCCGGCCAGCAGCGCCTCGACCTTTTCAAGGTAATCCTCGACAAGTGCCCGCAACAGCGCGGATTTAGTCGGAAAGTGATACAGAAGCCCGCCCTTGGAGATCCCCGCCCGCGCCGCCACCGCATCCAGCGACACCGTCGCCGCACCGCTTTCCGTGGCGATGGCGTCGGCCGCGCGCAGGATGCGCTCGCGGGTGGAGCGTGGCGTCATGACCATGGAACGGGCCTTTGCGAATTGACGAAACCGTCCAGACGGTATAGTGCGCGCTGCGACAGATCAAGACTGACAGGGCAGGGGCGCGGCGCAACACCGCAGGGCCGGCCCTCTATGTGATTCGGGGGCTCCGCGTGATCAAGCGTCTCATCATCGCCATCATCCTTCTGGCCCTGGTGGGCGGCAGCCTGGTGATGTTCAATCTTTTCCGGGCGCGAATGATCGGCGCCTTCTTCGCCAGCATGCCCGAACAGGTGATGCCGGTGACCACCATCACCGTGGCGCCGACCGACTGGCGGCCGGAACTGGCCGCCATCGGCACCGTCAAGGCCGCGCAGGGCGTCGACCTGACCGTCGAGGGCGCCGGCATCGTGCGCAGCGTCGAATTCTCGGCCAACGAGAAGGTCGAGGCCGGCCAGACCCTGCTGACCCTGGACGACGAGACCCAGCGCGCCGACCTGGAGGCCGCGCGCACCCAGGCCGCTTTGGCCCAGACCAATCTGGAGCGCGCCCGCCGCCTGCAGGAGCGCGGGGTGACGGCGGATGCCAATCTCGACACCACCGCCTCCAATGCCCGCGCCGCCGAGGCCCAGGTGGCCCGCGCCGAGGCGGTGCTGGACACCCGCACGCTGGTGGCGCCCTTCTCGGGCACCATCGGTCTGCCGCAGGTCGATCCAGGCAGCTATATCGCCCCCGGTACCGTGGTGGCGACCCTGCAGGACCTGGACCGGATGCGGGTCGATTTCAGCCTGCCCGAGCAGGATCTGGAGAACCTGCATATCGGCCAGGCGATCCGGGTCATGGTCGACATCTCCGCCGACTCGCGCGAGTTCGGCGGCACCGTCACCGGCATCGACCCCAAGGTCGACGCCGCCAGCCGCATGCTGAAGCTGCGCGGCGAGCTGGAGAATGCCGGTGGCGCGCTGACCCCCGGCCAGTTCGTGCGGGTGGCGGTGGCGCTGCCGCAGGAGGAGGGCGTGCTGGCGCTGCCGCAGACCGCGGTGATGTCCAGCCTCTATGGCGATTTCGTCTATGTGGTGCGCGAGCGCGCGCCGAAGCCGCCGGCCCCGGCTGCCGATCCGGCCGAGATGGACTTCCTCGACCGGCTGGTGGCAAAGATGATGGCCGCCAACGCCCCGGCCCCGGCCGAGGAGGGCGCCGATGCGGCACCGGAGGAGAAGGTGCTGGAGGTGGCGCAGGTCTTCGTGCAGACCGGACGGCGCAGCGGTGGCCTGGTCGAGGTGACCGGCGACGCGATCAAGCCGGGTGACCAGGTGGTCAGCTCGGGCCAGAACCGGCTGTCCAGCGGCCAGCGGGTCAATGTCGACAACAGCGTCACCCCCGACGGCCGGGGCGAGACCGCCGCCGCCGAAATCGTGCAGGGCGCCGATGCCGGCGCCGCCGCGGCCGGGCAGGGCGAGGCGCAAAGCGACGGGGCGGCCGGGAAATGAGCCTTTCCGACATCTTCATCAAGCGGCCGGTCCTGACCACGGTCTTCGGCCTGATCATGATCCTGCTGGGGGTGCTGGGGGCGGTCAGCCTGCAGATCCGCCAGTATCCGGAGGTGGACGAGACCGTGGTCACCGTCACCACCGTCTATCCGGGCGCCTCGGCCGACCTGATCCAGGGCTTCATCACCTCGCCCATCGCCTCGGCGGTCTCGACGGCCGAGGGGGTGGATTACGTCACCACCACCTCGCGGCCCTCGGCCTCGACGGTGTCGGTGAACATGCGGCTGGGCGC
This sequence comes from Paracoccus sp. (in: a-proteobacteria), assembly GCA_040392885.1. Classification (GTDB taxonomy): domain Bacteria; phylum Pseudomonadota; class Alphaproteobacteria; order Rhodobacterales; family Rhodobacteraceae; genus Paracoccus. The sequence continues at coordinate 15,663 of JBEBVF010000056.1, forward strand.
CGATCCCGATGTGGCGCTGACCGAGGTGATGTCGAAGGTCCAGGAGGTGCGCAGCCAGCTGCCCGCCGATGCCCGCGACCCGACCATCGTCAAGGGCACCGGCATGACCTTCGCGATGATGTATCTGGCGCTCCAGAACCCCAACATGACGCCGGAGCAGATCACCGAATACATCAAGCGGGTGATCCGGCCGCGCATGTCCACCATCGACGGCGTGGCCGAGGTCCAGATCATGGGCGCGGCCGATTACGCCATGCGGGTCTGGATCGACCCGGTGCTGCTGGCCAGCCGCGGCGTCACCGCCGCCGAGGTCGCCGGCGCCATCAACAACGCCAACTTTCTCGCCGCGCCGGGCAAGACCCGCAACGAGCTGACCGCCTATGCGATCACCATGGAATCGACGCTGCAATCGCCCGAGGTGTTTGGCGAGCTGCCGATCTCCGGCTCGGGCGACGAGGTGGTGCGGCTGCGCGACGTGGCGCGGGTCGAGTTGGCGGCCGAGAGCCAGGACATGATCGTCGAGTTCAACGGCCAGTCGGGCATCTTCCTGGGCGTGTTCCCCTCGCCGGGCGCCAACCCGCTGGAGGCGGCGTCGAACGTGCTGGCCGAGCTGCCGACCATCCGGCAGACCCTGCCCGAGGGCATGGACATGACCCTCATGTACGATTCGACCGAGCAGATCTCGGCCTCGATCCGCGAGGTGCTGCGCACCATCATCGAGGCCACGCTGATCGTGTCGGTGGTCATCCTGATGTTCCTCGGCTCGCTGCGCTCGGTGCTGATCCCGGTGGCGGCGATCCCGCTGTCGCTGGTCGGCGCGCTGTTCCTGCTGTTCCTGATCGGTTATTCCATCAACCTGCTGACGCTGCTGGCCCTGGTGCTGGCCATCGGCATCGTGGTCGACGACGCCATCGTCGTGGTCGAGAACGTCCAGCGCCATATCGACGACGGCATGACGCCGATGCAGGCCACCTTCCGCTCGATGCAGGAGCTGGTCAGCCCGATCATCGCCACCTCGCTGACGCTGGTGGCGGTGTTCATGCCGCTGCTGTTCACCGGCGGCCTCGTCGGCTCGCTGTTCCGCGAATTCGCGGTGACGCTGGCCGGGGCGGTGGCGCTGTCGGGCGTGGTGGCGCTGACCGTCTCGCCAATGATGGCGGCGCGCATCCTGCGCCCGTCCAAGGGCCACGGCGTCCAGGCCTGGCTGGACCGCAACTTCCTCAAGGTCGAGGGCTGGTATGCCCGCCGGGTCGCCTCCTCCTTCGACTACCGGCCGGTGACGGTGCTGATCATGGTGGTGCTGATGGGCGTCACCGGCTTCCTGTTCACCCGCACCAGCTCGGAGCTGGCGCCGGAGGAGGACAGCGGCGCCCTGCTGGCCATGGTCACCGGCCCGGCCTATGCCACGACCGACTATACCAGCCGCTTCATCGACCAGATCAACGAGCTGACCGCCGGCATTCCCGAGGTCGCCGCCAGCTTCTCGGTCGTTGGCTTCGGCGGCGGCACCAATTCCGGCTTTGCCCTCTGGGCGCTGAAGGACTGGGCCGACCGCGACCGCTCGCAGCAGGAGATCCAGCAGGAACTCCAGGCCCGCATCGCGCCGATGGCCGGTCTGGAGGCCTTCGTCTTCGCGCCGCCCTCGCTGCCCGGTGCCGGCGGCGGCCTGCCGATCTCGATCGTGGTCCAGTCCACCGGCACCCCGGCCGAGGTCTACGAGGTCGCCGAGCAGATCCGCCAGCGCGCCCAGGCCACCGGCAAGTTCATCATCGTGCAGAACTCGCTCTCGTTCGACACCACGCAGGTGGTGATCTCGATCGACCGCGACCGCGCGGCGGCGATGAACATCCCGGCCAGCCAGATCGGCTCCACCCTGTCGCTGCTGGTCGGCGGCGGCGCCATCGGCCAGTTCGACCGCGATTCCGACAGTTATGACATCATCATGCAGGTGCCGGATTTCTATCGCGACAATCCCGAGAAGCTGGGCGAGTTCCGGCTGCGCTCGCTGACCGGGGAAATGGTGCCGCTGTCGGCGGTGACCCGGATCGAGACCCGCGTGGCCCCGGCCGGCATCGAGCAGTTCAACCAGCTGAACGCCGCCACCATCTCGGCGCTGCCCATGCCCGGCGTGACCTCCGGCGACGGCGTGGCCGAGATCGAGGCGCTGGCGCGCGAGGTGATGCCGGACGGCTTCTTCCTCGACTATGCCGGCCAGTCGCGCATCGAGAAGAACGAGGGCGCCGGCATCGTCGTCGCCTTCGCGCTGGCGCTGGTGGTGATCTATCTGGTGCTGTCGGCCCAGTTCGAGAGCTTCCGCGACCCGTTCATCATCATGATGTCGGTGCCGCTGTCGATCTTCGGGGTAATCGTGCCATTGAATCTCGGCCTCGGCACGCTGAACATCTACAGCCAGATCGGGATGATCGCGCTGATCGGCATCATCACCAAGCACGGCATCCTGCTGGTCGACTTTGCCAACCAGCTGCGAAACGAGAAGGGCATGACCCGCGAGGCGGCCATGGTCGAGGCGGCGCGGCTGCGGTTCCGGCCGATCCTGATGACCACCATCGCCACCGCCGCCGGGGTGGTGCCGCTGATGGAGGCCGCCGGTGCCGGCGCCGCCGCGCGTTTCGTGATGGGCCTGGTGATCTTTTCCGGCATCACCGTGGGCACGCTGTTCACCCTGTTCGTGGTGCCGACGGTCTATACGCTGATCTCGCCGCGCGAGAACCCGCCGGCCCCGGAGGAGCCCGATCCCCATGCCCGCGCCCGGCTGGAGGCCGAGCAGGCCGCCCTCCTCTGACGCCGCCCGCCGGCGGCACCGCCACGGGGCGCAGGGTGCAGACCCTGCGCCCCTTTTTCATGCCCGGCCGCGGGGCGGAAACGCGCGCATCGCGGCGGAAACACAATAGGTTGATGTTTCGGCATCGAATCGCTATAGGTAGTGGCAAGCCTTGATCCCGGGGCGCAGCTCGGCGCGCCTCTTTCCGCGATCCCGCCTTTCCGGCGGGCGCCCTTTTTCATGCGTCCCTCTCCGACGCGGGATCAGCCATTCACCCGCGGGGGTGCCCTTGCCCCCTGCGCCAGCCGAGCCTGATGCGGAGTTGCATGCAACCGAAACTTTCGGTCGAGAACCTGTACAAGATTTTCGGCAAACATCCGGCCGCCGCCATGCGCCTGCTGCGCGCCGGCGCCGGCAAGGCCGAGATCCTGGCGCAGACCGGCGCCACCGTCGGTGTGCGCGATGCCGGCTTTGCCGTCGAGGAAGGCGAGATCTTCGTGGTCATGGGCCTGTCCGGCTCGGGCAAGTCGACGCTGGTGCGGATGCTCAACGGCCTGATCGCTCCCACCGAGGGCCATATCCTGATCGACGGCGAGGACGTGGCCCGCGCCGCGCCCGCCGATCTGCGCCGCATCCGCCGCGACAAGATCGCCATGGTGTTCCAGCATTTCGCGCTGT
>JBEBVF010000057.1:0-18954 GCA_040392885.1 Paracoccus sp. (in: a-proteobacteria)
ACCGGCCGGACGGGTCCCCGAGAGACCTCGCGGCCTTTCGCCGGGGGATACCGCTTGCCGCCCGACCGCCGCGAGCGCAGGGCGGCAAGGCCGGAAGGACCATCGGCAGACCGGCGGGAGGGGGAGTCCGAGAGACTTCGAGGCCGTTCGCCGGTACGCGGGGCACCACTTGCCGTCCGACCGCCGCAAGCACAGCGCGGGCGCTCTCGGCAACCGCGAGCCCGAAGCAGGCAGAGGCCGAGCCACGTTTCCGGCACGGATGGCCGCCGGGACGCCAAACAGAAAGCCGCGTTGGCGATGTCTGCGGCGGCGGGCCGAAAGGGGCCGGAGCGAGCGGCTCCCGGCAGAAAGACCGTGGGACATCCCTCCGGGGCAGCCCGCATCCGAAAGCGGCACGCAATCCGCGGAAACGCACGTCGGCCTATCGACCCACGAACAGCGCACGGGCGCAAACAAAACCGAAGCCCCGAAACGAAAGAAAGGGGCCGGACCCGGCCCCCTTCGTCTATTGCCCGTGATCGGGCCGTCTCTCTCTCCCTGCCGGACTGGCCGGTCATCATTGGCCCGCAAACTAGATGCACGGGAATGTGATGTCAATCTGGCGGAACCTGCACTTTTGGACAGGTTGCCCGGGCGCGCAAAGCCGGGGTGGCGGCGGGGCCGTGTTGCGCTAATCTGGTCCGGTCCCGCCAACCGACCGGAGCCCGCCATGCCGCCCCTTCACCCCCTCCTCGATCCCGAACAGGGCACGGTCTTCGTCGGCGGCGCCGGTCCGGCGCATGACCGGCCGGAGGTCCTGCTGCTGAAACAGGCCAACCGGCACGGGCTGGTCGCCGGCGCCACCGGCACCGGCAAGACCGTCACCCTGCAAACCCTGGCCGAGAGCTTCTCGCTGGCCGGGGTACCGGTGTTCATGGCCGACGTGAAGGGCGACCTGGCCGGCATCGCCGCCGCCGGCAGCGCCGACCTGCCGCTGCACGACGCCTTCGCCAAGCGCGCGGCGACCATCGGCATGAGCCTCGACTATGCCGCCTTCCCCACGACCTTCTGGGACATCTGGGGCGAATCCGGCCATCCGGTGCGCACCACCCCGGCCGAGATGGGGCCGCTGCTGCTGTCGCGCCTGCTGGGGCTGACCGAGGCGCAGGAAGGAGTGCTGAACATCGCCTTCCGCATCGCCGACGAGGAGGGGCTGGCGCTGCGGGACATGGACGACCTGTCGGCGATGCTGGTCTGGCTGGGCCAGAACGCGCGCGATCTGTCGCTGCGCTACGGCAATATCGCCGCCGCCTCGGTGGGGGCGATCCAGCGGCGGCTGCTGGTGCTGGACAACGAGGGCGGCAAGCTGCTGTTCGGCGAGCCGGCGCTGGCGCTCTCCGACCTGATGCGCCGCGACGAGCAGGGCCGCGGCATGATCAACGTGCTGGCGGCGGACCGGCTGATGCGGGCGCCGCGCCTCTATGCCACCTTCCTCCTGTGGCTGATGTCGGAACTGTTCGAGCAACTGCCCGAGATCGGCGACCCCGACCGGCCGGTGCTGGCCTTCTTCTTCGACGAGGCGCATCTGCTGTTCGACGATGCCCCCCCGGCGCTGGTGGACCGGATCGAGCAGGTGGCGCGGCTGATCCGCTCCAAGGGGGTCAGCCTGTGGTTCGTGACCCAGAACCCCGCCGACCTGCCCGATTCGGTGCTGGGCCAGCTGGGCAACCGCGTCCAGCACGCGCTGCGCGCCTTTACCCCCAAGGACCAGAAGGCGCTGCGCGATGCGGCGCAGAACTATCGCCCCAACCCGGAATTCTCCACCGCCGAGGCCATCCAGGCCGTCGGCACCGGCGAGGCGGTGACCAGCTTTCTGGAGCGCAAGGGCGCGCCGGGCATGTCGCAGCGCACGCTGGTGCGGCCGCCGCTGAGCCGGCTGGGGGTGCTGACGCCGCAGGAGCGCGCGGCGATCGTCGCCGCCTCGCCGATGGAGGCCAAATACCGCCAGACCGTCAATCGCGACTCCGCGCAGGAAATCCTTGCCCGCCGCGCCGCCGAGGCCGCCGCCGAAGCCGAGCGGGAGGCCGAGCGCCAGGCCGGCGACGACGCGGCGACCGGGGCGGGCCGCCGCAGCGGCGCCGGGCGGCGCTATCAGCCGGGCAATGGCAATGGCGGCAGCACCGGCCGCGGCCGCTCGTCGCGCAGCGATTCGGTGCTGGAGACCTTCGGCAAGAGCCTCGCCCGGCAGCTGGGCGCCCAGGCCGGCCGGGCGATCAATCGCGGCATCCTCGGCGGACTGTTCAGAGGGCGCTGAGCCGCAGCACCCGGCCCGCAACCCCTGCCCCCGCCGCCACGGACCGCAGCGGCGGCCGGGCGGCGCCCGCGCCGGCCTCGCGCGCCAGCCGCATTTCGGCCAGCAGCGCGATCAGCAGCAGCACATGCAGTTGCAGGTCCCAGTCCGGCCGCGCCGCGCGCCGGGCCTCGTCCATCTGCGCCTCGCGCGCGGTCAGCCAGGCCAGCGCCCGGCCCGGCGGCGGCACGTCCTCGGCCCCCTGCATCAGCCGCCGCAGGTCGCGCGCGCGCCGGTAACCCTGTTGCCCGTGCCGGGCCGCAGCCGCCAGCAGCCGCGGCCGGCGCAGGCGCGGCGCCTCGGCCAGCGAATCGCCCCGGTCACGTGCGCCGACCGGCAGCACCTTCGCCGCCGGAAAGGCAAGGATATTGGCCTGATAGCTCATGGATTCATCCCTCTCCCTCGATCCATGCCGCCAGAGTTATTCAACTTGTGCGTGTGTTGCATCATCACCCTGTCCGGCGCGCGGCCGGGAAGGGTTTCGTCAATGTTTTGTTAGCAATCATTGCGCTCATTGGAAAAGCAACGCGTGGAAACCGGGCGGGTCACTCAACCAAGACGTGTTTCCCCTGAACGGAACGAGGGCAAACGAGATGACGATCCAGCAATGCGACCTCCCGCTGCCGGTGCCGGTGGCGCAGGCGGGCACGGCCGCGCTGTCCCATGATGCGCGGCTCTATCTGCGCCATGTCGAGGGCGGCGAAACCATCCGGGCACTGGCGCGCGAGGCCGGGCTGCATGCCTCCACGGTGATGCGCCGCATCCGCCGTTTCGAGGCGCGGCGCGACGATCCGCTGATCGACGGCGCGCTGAACCGGAGCGGCCCGCAGGAAGGGGTGATCCGGGCGGCGGATGCGGCGCTGCGGCGCCGGCACGAGGAGGCGCAGGCCCGGCGCATCCTGCGGCGGCTGGCGGAGAGCGGCGCCGAGATGGTGGTTGCCGCCGACATGGACAAGGCCATCGTGGTGCGCGACGGCATCCGCACCGCCATCCTCGACCGCGGGCTGGCCGAACAGGTGGCACTGGCCGGCTGGGTCGAGGCCCAGACCGGCGGGCGGCTGCGCCGCTATGCCATCACCGCCCTGGGCCGCGGGGTGCTGCGGGCGATGCTGCGCGGCGGCGCCCTGCCCCGGCCCGAGGCATTCGCCCATGCCACGCCGGTGGCCGCTGCCGCCGTGCCGGGCGATACCGGCCCGGAGGCCGCCGCAAGCCACCGCCTGTTCGAGACCCGCGCCATCGCCGACCCGGAAACCGGCGAGCGGCGCCGCGCCCGCATCAACATCGCCGAAAGCCCCTTGCTGGTGCTGGCCCGGCGCCGCGACCGCGACGGCCAGGCCTTCCTGACCGCCGACATGGTGCGCGCCGGCGAGCGGCTGCGCGAGGATTTCGAGCTGGCGCATCTGGGGCCGCGGGTGACGCAGAACTGGGACCGTTTCCTGACCGCCGGGGTGCAATCGGGTTTCGGCCCGGCGCGCGGCGGCGGCTCGGACAGCGCCCGCGACCGGGTGGCGCTGGCGCTGCGCGACCTCGGCCCCGGCATGGGCGACCTGGTGCTGCGGGTCTGCTGCTATCTGGAGGGGATCGAGATGACCGAGCGCCGGCTGGGCTGGTCGGCCCGCTCGGGCAAGATCGTGCTGCGGCTGGCGCTGTTGCGCCTGCACCGGCACTATCTGGAGACCTACGGGCCGGGCAGCCCGCTGATCGGCTGAGACGGGGGGCGATGGTGCGTGCAAGCACGCACCCTAAGCGCGGCAGGGCAAGATGCAGGGTGCATGCTTGCACGCACCATACGGCCACAGGCGCCAACCCGCATGGCCATCCGGAGCAGGGCAAGATGCAGGCTGCGTGCTTGCACGCACCGCGCGGCCACCGTCACCCACCCGCGCGGCAATCCGGGGCCCGGCAAGCCGCATCTGCGTGTCCGCACCCTGTCGCGCCCCGCCAGGCAAGGCGGCGCGGCGCGCCTGCGCCCGCGTCCGGGCCGGCCTCGAGGGCCGGGCCGGATGCAGCCCCGCAAAGGAAAAGGGGCCGGAAACCCGGCCCCTTCCCCCTCGCTGCAAGCCTGCCTTACGCGGCCTCGCGGATATTCTCTTCCAGCCAGTCCATCACCCGCTCGGGCGCGGTCTCGCCATAGGGGTCGTCGGGGCAGTCGTCGCAGCGGCCCGGCTCCTCGAACCAGGCGACGATCACGCCGTCCTCGACGATGGCGGCATAGCGCCAGGACCGGGCGCCGAAGCCCAGATTGTCCTTGCGCACCAGCATGCCCATGCCTTCGGTGAACTCGCCCGAGCCGTCCGGGATCACCGCGACGTTCTTCAGCTCCTGCGCCTGGGCCCATTTGTTCATCACGAAGCTGTCATTGACCGACAGGCAATAGATGGCATCGACGCCCTTGGCGCGCATCTTGCCGGCCAGCTTCTCGAAGCCCGGCAGCTGATAGGTCGAGCAGGTCGGCGTAAAGGCGCCGGGCAGCGAGAACAGCACCGCGCGCTTGCCCTTGAAATAGTCATCGGTGGTCATCTTCTGCCAGCGATAGGGGTTGGGGCCGCCGACGGATTCGTCGCGAACGCGGGTCTGGAAGGTCACCTTGGGGAGGGTGGCACCGACTTTCATCGTGTTCTCCTGTCTCTTGCTTGAACTTGGGGAGGGTCGGCGGCGGTATAGCCTTTGCAGGTGCAGAAGGCCAGTCTCGCAGGTGCAGCGATTGCGCGCAGGTGCCGCGGCACGGCAAAGATTGCCTTGCCCGGCAAGGCAGCCTAAATCGGAACTGTCCCTTGCGGAATTTTGAAAGGCTTTCGGCCGTGAACGACCAGACCCCGCAGCCGCCCCGCCTGCGCCACCCGGAAAAGGCGCATCGCCCCGACCAGCCGCAGCCGCGCAAGCCGTCATGGATTCGCGTCAAGGCCCCGCAGGGCGAGGGCTATCACCGCACCAAGGCGATCATGCGCGAGGGCAAGCTGTCCACCGTCTGCGAGGAGGCCGGCTGCCCGAACGTGGGCGAATGCTGGTCGCAGGGCCATGCCACCATGATGATCATGGGCGAGATCTGCACCCGCGGCTGCACCTTCTGCAACATCGCCACCGGCAAGCCCGGCGCGCTCAACGCCTTCGAGCCGGGCCGCGTCGCCCATGCCGTCCAGCAGCTCGGGCTGAAACATGTCGTCATCACCTCGGTCGACCGCGACGATCTGGAGGATGGCGGCGCCGAGCATTTCGCCCAGACCATCCGCGCCACCCGTCACCGCAATCCCGGCACCACGATCGAGATCCTGACCCCCGATTTCCTGCATGCCCGCCCCGGCAGCCTGGAGGTGGTGGTCGCCGCCCGGCCCGACGTGTTCAACCACAATCTGGAGACGGTGCCCGGCCTCTATCCCTCGGTGCGGCCGGGGGCGCGCTATTTCAGCTCGCTGCGGCTGCTGCAACGGGTGAAGGAGCTGGATCCGTCGATGTTCACCAAATCCGGCATCATGGTCGGTCTGGGCGAGGACCGGCAGGGGGTGTTGCAGGTCATGGACGACATGCGCGCCGCCGACGTGGATTTCATCACCATCGGCCAGTATCTGCAGCCGACGCCCAAGCATCACCGCGTCGACCGCTTCGTGCCCCCCGACGAGTTCGCGGGCTATGAGCGCGCCGCCCGCGGCAAGGGCTTCCTGATGGTCTCGGCGACGCCGCTGACCCGCTCCTCCTATCACGCCGGCGAGGATTTCGCCCGGCTGCGCGCCGCCCGAAACGCCATGCTGGCCGAGGTCTGAGCCGGGTTCTCCCGGCCAGCCCGCCTCCGTTGCCGCCGTCGTTTCCCCTTGTCGCGGCGGGCGGGATTTCGTAAGGGCTGCGACAGCGCCCGCCGATCGGCGGCGGGGTTCCGGTCGTCATGGCGGCATGGCGGAATGGTAGACGCGGAGGTCTCAAACACCTCTTCAGAGATGAGTGTCGGTTCGAGTCCGACTGCCGCTACCAGACGACGACCCGGCTGCCCTATCCTCCTTCCTCACCGGCCGACGCTTCGCACCACCGGCACACCAGTGTGGGGGCTCTCGCTCTCCCCTGCTGGCCGGGCGGACTCGCAGACCTGCGCGCCGTGCCGGGCACATTCGACAAGCCGGACATCGGGGCGCCACTCTGCCCCAAGCGGCCCGGCTACGTGGAGCAAGCCCCCAGCCGCCACAGGTTTCGGGGACTTCGGAGCCGTCGCCGCGGGGCGGCGCGGTCAGTCGGCGCGGAAGGTCGGGACGCCGGTGGTGATCTGGCCGCCATGCGCGGTCTTGTCGCCGATCCGCATCACCGGCATGCCGTTGATGCGCACCAGCATCGAACCCATGACCATCGGATCGGGCAGCGGCGGCGCGCCGGGACAGGCGCATTGCCCGCCGACCACCGCGATCGGCATGCCGTTATAGCGCACCAGCACCTGGCCGGGATTGACCACCGGCCCGCCGCCATGCACCGGGCAGGTATGCAGATGACCGATCAGGGCAATCGGCTGGCCCATCATCCCCTCCTGTCGTCGGCGCGGGCGTGACCCGGGCAGGATAGTCCCGTCCCCGCCCACCGGCAAGCGCCATGGCCGCGCATCGCCTCAGCCCGCCGCGATGTCATAGCGCCGGCCGATCTCGGCCAGCGCCGCGGCCGAGCGCGGCGAGTGATGCGGCGCCTCCAGATAGTCCTCGTAGGGATAGGTGAAGATCCCCGCCTGCCGCACCGCCTCCAGCGCCGCCGGCGGGCCGAACAGCACGAAATACTCGTGCTCGCCCGGCATCCACAGCCGCAGCCCGCCGGAAAAGGCCAGCAGCAGGTCATAGGCGCCCAGTTCGAAGGCCAGGCGGGCAGCATCGGCGGGGTCCAGCCCGCCATGCGGCTGCGGCGGCTTGCCGAATTCCCGGCTCCACAGCGTCACCGGCCCGCCGCCGGTCAGCGCGCCGAGGGCGATGATCTCCTCGCCCGCCGCCAGCTCGGGCAGCGGCATCGCCGCCAGCCCCGCCGCCCGCACCGCCTGCGGGTCCAGCCGGTCACCATCGGGAAAGAAGCGCGCAAGATCGTCCATGATGGCCTCGTCTCAGGGGTTGTAGCGGATTTCGGTGCCGCGGCCGTTGCCGGGGTTGCGGATCTCCAGCGTCGGCCGCCCGTCGCTGCTGCCGGGGCGGACGGTCACGCTGCGACCATCCGGCAGGGTGCCGGTGCGGCCCGGGCCCTTGGTGGTCTGGATGGGCTTGACGTTCTCGGGGTTCAGCGAGTCGAAATCCTTGTCGGCCTGGTCCATGCCGCCGTCCTTCTCGCCATGCCTGGTCTTGCCCTTGGTCTTCTGCTCGACATTGGCCTCCTCCTCCAGCTCCTTCACCCGGTCGCCGCAACTGGTGCAGGTGCCCTCGTCGGGCGTGGATTCGAGGTCCTCGTCGGCCGCCTCCTCGGCCTTCATGATGTGATCGTAGAGCTTGGCGCCGCCCCAGGCCAGCAGGCCGACGCCGACCACCGCCGCCGCCACGCCGGCGCAGACCAGGGCCTGCGGTCCCGCGCAGAGCGCCGCGCCGGGAAGGGCCGCCACCGCCATCTCAGCCCCCCATCGCGGCGCGGAAGGCCGCCATATGCATCAGGTCGCGCACCCGCTGGTCGGCGGTCTTGGTGGCGTCGCCCTTGACGAGGTAGTCGGTCACCGCCGGCTGCTGGCCGATCTGGCCGCCGGTCAGCAGTTGCAGATAGCTCCAGCGGCCCATCGCCGATTCGCTGCGTACGCCATAGCCCCGGGCCTCGGCCATGAAGCCCGCCGTGGCCGCGTCCAGCGCCTTGTCGTCCATGCCCTGTGTCTGCTCGGGCGCCACCTTGCGCAGATAGGCGGCGATGCGGCGCCGGTGATAGGCCTGGCGCATGCCCTGCATGCGCTCGACCGTAGGCATCGACAGGCTCAGCGCGCCGCGTCCCGGCTCGGGCAGCCCCTCGGGGCGCGGCGCCTGCAACCAGGGCCGGCCGCCGGCCCAGTCGGGCTCGGGGGCAAAGAACAGGCAGTCGGCCGGGCCGTAGAACCGCGCCAGCTCGACCGCATCCAGCGCATAAAGGGTCTGCGCCATGACATTGGCATCGGCATGGCGAAAGATCACCCGCACATGGCTGTCGGGCACCGGGCCGGGCGCGCCGGCCGGCGCCGGCTCCGGCGGCGCCTCCGCCCCGGCCAGCGCGGCGCGGGGATAGAGCACCATGTTGATGCCGCGCAGATGCTTGTAGAGCAGGTCGCCGCCGCCGGCGCAGTGCCAGAACACCGCCGCCGGGCGGGCTTCGATCAGCCGGAACAGCGCCGGCACCACCGCCTCGGGGGGGCGGCCGCCCTCGCCGGCCTCGCGCTCGTCCAGCCAGACCAGATGCGGGGCGGTGATGACCTGCTCGCGATTGTTGTCGCCGCGGTCGAGATAGAGCGGCCGCGCCACAAAGCCGCCCATCAGCAGCGCCCGCGGCAGGTCCTCGAACTGCGCGCCGTCGAGGACGGCAAACAGCCCGCCGGCCTGCGCCGCCGCCAGCACGGCCGGCTGAAACCCGGCCGCCGCCGCGCCGGCATCCGCCGAGGCCCCGGCAGCGCCGGCCGCGGCCGGCCCTGCCCCCGCATCGCCCGGCGCGCCGGGCATCCAAGGATCGTCCTGTTCCATCACTCCCCCGTGACACCTCCCGCTGGCGGAAACGGAACCCTGCGCCGCCCGGTTCCCGGCCGGGCGCCGAAACCCCACGCCGCCACCGGCTCCGCCCTCGCCTTCTCCACTCGCCCCCCCGCCCCGCTACAGCACGAAGGGCGTGGCGGATTTCGCCATGGCGCGCAGGCATTTCGAGCCCTCGCCGGGCCCGCCCGACTTGAAGTCGATCATGTTGCCCTCGATCTGCACGGTCAGGCCGCGGATCTTGACCCCGGACTTGCTGATCTCGACATAGCCGCCGGGGGCCGAGATCAGCAGCTTGTCATTGGCCTTGATCTCCCAGACCTTGCTGCTGCCCTCGAACTTCTCCTCGGCGGAGATCTCGAACAGCTTGCCGGAGGAATGCGCCGAGCGCTCATAGGCATGGCTGGTGTATTCCTCGCCCACTTCGACGGTCTTGGTCTTGCCGACCTTCAGCCGCTGCTCGGCGCCGACCTCGGTGAACTGCTTGTCGCCCACCTTCAGGTGCTGCTCCTTGCCGATCTTGGTGAACTGCTTGGCGCCGACCAGCGTGTTCTGCACCGCGCCGACCATGGTGTTCTTGAACAGCCCGATCTGTTCGGTGCGCGCCAGGCCGATGGTGTCGACCTGGAACTTCTCGATGGTGGTGGTCAGCACCCCCGACATCGGCAGCACCCCGGCCAGCGCGCTGCCCAGCGCGGTGCCGGTGCGGATCTGCTCGGCCCCGGCCACGGCGGCATGCTGGCCGGCCTGGTCGAAGGCGGCGATCAGCGGCATCGAGCCGGTCTCGCCCGCCGTCACCATCGGCACCAGCGAGGCGAGGAAGGCCGGGATGGCGCCGTCGCCGGCCTCGCCCGCCGTGGTCAGCGCATCGGCGACCGAGCGCGCGGCGATCCCGGCCAGCGCCGCGACCAGGGCGCCGCTGTTGCCGCCGACGGTCAGGTTCATGGCGCCGCCGATACGCTCCTGATGGTTGCCGCCGACCTCGATCGACTTGTGGCTGCCGACGCTTTCGATCTGGTCGTTGTCCACCCGCTTCATGCGGTTGTGCAGCACCTTCAGGGTCTGGTCCTTCTGGGCATGCAGGGCGATGTTCTCCTGCCCGACCTGATCCTCGAAGGAAATCTCGTTGAAGCCCTGGCCCTGATGGGTCTTGGACCGCCAGACCGCCTTGGTCTTGTGATCCGGCAGCGGATAGGGGGCGTTGTTCTTGCCGTTGAACACGTTGCCGGTGACCAGCGGCTTGTCGGGGTCGCCCTCCAGGAACTCGACCACCACCTCCATGCCGATGCGGGGGATGACCATGCCGCCCCAGCCGGCGCCGGCCCAGTTCTGGCTGACCCGGCAGCGCATCGAATAGGCATCGTTCAGATCCCAGTGGAAGCGCACCAGGATGCGGCCATACTTGTCGCAGTCGATCTCGCCATTGCCGACGACCATCGCCGTCTGCGGCCCCTGCACCACCGGCGCCGGGGTGACGCGCGGCGGCATCATCGGCGCGCTGACCGGCATCAGCGACCAGGCGCCGTTGAAGGCATAGCCATTGTCGGCCCCGGCGCCGGAGCCATAGGTTTCGCTGGCGAAGTCATAGCTGGCCTTCAGCACCACGAACTTGTCGGCACCGCTTCCCGGATCGACCGAGATCCGCATCCCCGCGCCCAGCGAGACGCAATCGCCCTCGGCGCGATAGCGCAGATCGCCACCGCGCTCGTGCTGGACGCGCAGGCCGACGACCTGCCTGCCGCGGCCCTGATCCAGAAAGTCGCCGGGATAGTCGAAGCTCTCGATCTTGCCCCAGGCGTGGCCGGCATCGCCCTCGCGGTCCACCTCCATCGCCGCCATCGGGGTCTTGAAGTTGTAGTCGGTCAGCCGGATGGCGCCGGTGGTCAGGTTGCGCTCCGGCTCCCAGGTCCAGAAATGCTCGTGCTCGGCCTTGTGATGGGCGTCATAGGGCTGGATGGCGCGGCTGCCGATGTCGTGATGGGTGGTCACGTCGTCGGTCAGCACCAGGCTGTGATTGCCGGCGCCGTGGTGAAAGTAGAAGCTGATGCCGTGGCGCTCCAGCTGCCGGCGCACGAAATCCAGGTCGGATTCGCGGTATTGCACGGTATATTCCAGCTTGGGATAGTCGCCGGCCAGCTTGACCTCCAGCGCCGGGCTGCCGAGGCCGGAATAGGCCGACAGCACCTCCTGCACGATCTCCACCACGGTCTTCTCGTGGAAGATCCGCTGGTTGCGCCGGCGCGAGGCCAGCCAGAACCAGGGCCGCAGGGTCAGGTCGTAGCGGTTGCCGTTCTCGCCGGTACCGAGCTGGCGGACCTGGGTGACGATGCCGTCGAAATGGCGCTGCTCCTCGGCGTCGATGGTCACGGTGGCATGGGTGCCCAGCAGGGCGTTCATGTCGATATCGGGGCTTTCCGACAGCGCCTCGACCTGCCAGGCGAACAGCTCGTTGAGGAATTCGGTGCCCCGGAAGCGCAGCAGCACCAGCCGGTCGGGGCCAAGCACCGTCTCGAGCCGGCCGATCCGGCCGTCCTGCTTGAAGCTGGGCATCGCGTTCCTCCATCCCCTCGGCGCCTGCGGCAGAATATCACGAACCTGCGCGGAACGACGCAAAATCATCGCCGGTTCCGCATGTGACGTGGGGATTCGCCGCGAATCCGGCGGTTCGCGGCGGCGGGCGGGCGGTTTCGTGCGCGGGGGCGAAGAATCCTTCTCGCCCCGTGACAAGCGGGGCGTTATACCGCATCAGAAGCCAAAGCGGCCCCGCCCGCCCCCCAAACGGAGAGACCCGTGATGAACCGCTTGACCCTTCTCGCCCCCGTGCTGGCGATGTTCGCGCTGTCGGCCTGCAACACCATCGCCGGCGCCGGCCGCGACCTGCAGAATGCCGGCTGGGCGCTGCAGAGCGAGGCCGCCCGCAGCGGCACGCCCCAGGCGGGCGGCGTGACCAACCCGGTGCCGCAGCCGGTGCAGTAGGGATCCCGTAGGGCGTGTGCTCGCACGCACCGTCTATCGCGCTTCAACCATTGACGACTTGTTAATATCTCCCGGCGACGATGCGGCATGTCCCGCTGTCGCCGCTCCCGCCTTCCCCACACGCCGATCTTCTTCACCGTTGCATTGGCCGGACGCGGCAGCCGCCTGCTGATCGAGCATATCGGGGATTTGCGCAACGCGGTGCGGATCACGCGCGCGGAACGACCCTTCGGGATCGCGGCATGGGTGGTGCTGCCCGACCACCTGCATTGCATCTGGCAATTGCCGGAGGGCGACAGCGATTATTCGACGCGATGGCGGCTGATAAAGTCCCGTTTCTCGCGCGCCATGCCGACGGGGCCGCGGCGCGACAGCCATATCCAGCGAAACGAGCGCGGCATATGGCAGCGCCGGTTCTGGGAGCACACATCCGCAACGACGCGGGTCTCGCCGCGCCTATGCGCTATTGCCGGTTCAATCCGGTGAAGCACGTGCTGGTTGCTCGGCCCGAGGACTGGCCGCACTCATCCTTCCATCGCGACATGGCCGCCGGAATGTAGGGTACGTGTTCACCACACGCCATTGGTGCAGGCGGTAAGGGAGGGACGGTGCGTGCCAGCACGCACCCTACGACGCAAAGAAAGTTGCAATGGCGGATGCCGGTATCCCAACCGACAGCGCCCAAGCAGTCGCAACACAAACAGCGATGATTGGCCGTTCCGCGAATGCCACATTTCCTGGCGTTGCGGGCCTTACCGCAATCCTATCCCTCACCCATCCATCTTCAACGCCGAGATGAACGCCGTCTGCGGGATTTCCACCTTGCCGAACTGGCGCATCTTCTTCTTCCCGGCCTTCTGCTTTTCCAGCAGCTTCTTCTTCCGGGTCGCGTCGCCGCCATAGCATTTCGCGGTCACGTCCTTGCGCAGCGCCGACAGCGTCTCGCGCGCGATCACCCGGCCGCCGATCGCCGCCTGGATCGGGATCTTGAACATGTGCCGCGGGATCAGGTCCTTCAGCTTCTCCACCATCGCGCGGCCGCGGGCCTCGGCGCGGTCGCGATGCACCATGATCGACAGCGCGTCCACCGGCTCGTCATTGACCATGATCGACATCTTGACCAGATTGTCCTCACGATATTCCGAGATCTGGTAGTCGAACGACGCATAGCCCTTGGTCACCGATTTCAGCCGGTCGTAGAAATCGAACACCACCTCGGCCAGCGGCAGGTCATAGATCACCATGGCGCGCGAGCCGGCATAGGTCAGGTCGAGCTGGATGCCGCGCCGGTCCTGGCACAGTTTCAGCACGTCGCCCAGATACTCGTCCGGCACCATGATCGTCGCCTTGATGCGCGGCTCCTCGATATGGTCGATATAGGTCGGGTCGGGCATGTCGGCGGGGTTGTGCAATTCGCGCACCTCGCCATCCTTCATGTGCAGCCGGAACACCACCGAGGGCGCCGTGGTGATCAGGTCGAGGTCGTATTCGCGCTCCAGCCGGTCGCGGATCACCTCCAGATGCAGCAGGCCGAGAAAGCCGCAGCGGAAGCCGAAGCCGAGGGCCGCCGAGGTCTCCATCTCGTAGCTGAAACTGGCATCGTTCAGCGCCAGCTTCTCGATGGCATCGCGCAGCGCGTCGAAATCGTTGGCATCGACCGGGAACAGCCCGCAGAACACCACCGGCTGCGCCGGCTTGAAGCCGGGCAGCGGCGCCTCGGCGCCCTTGCGCTCATGGGTGATGGTGTCGCCGACGCGGGTGTCGCGGACCTGCTTGATCGAGGCGGTCAGCACCCCGATCTCGCCCGGGCCCAGCTCGGCGATGTCGACCATGGCCGGTTTCAGCACCGCCAGCCTGTCGATGCCGTAGACGGCATTGGTCTGCATCATGCGGATGCGGTCGCCCTTGCGCACCACGCCGTCCATGACCCGGATCATCACCACCACGCCCAGATAGGCGTCATACCAGCTGTCGACCAGCATGGCCTTCAGCGGCGCGTTGCGGTCGCCCTTCGGCGCCGGCAGCCGGGTGACGATGGCCTCCAGCACCTCGGGAATGCCGAGGCCGGTCTTGGCCGAGATCGGCACCGCATCGGAGGCGTCGATGCCGATCACGTCCTCGATCTGCTCCTTGACGCGATCCGGCTCGGCGGCGGGCAGGTCGATCTTGTTCAGCACCGGCACGATCTCGTGGCCGGCATCGATGGCCTGATAGACATTGGCCAGCGTCTGCGCCTCGACGCCCTGGGTGGCATCCACCACCAGCAGCGAACCCTCGACCGCGCGCATCGAGCGGCTGACCTCATAGGCGAAATCGACATGGCCGGGGGTGTCGATCAGGTTCAGCACATAGGTCCGGCCGTCGCGGGCCGGATATTCGATGCGCACCGTATTGGCCTTGATGGTGATGCCGCGCTCGCGCTCGATATCCATCGCGTCGAGAAGCTGCGATTTCATGTCGCGCTCGGCCACGGTGCCGGTCATCTGGATCAGACGATCGGCCAGGGTGGATTTGCCGTGGTCGATATGCGCCACGATGGAAAAATTGCGGATCAGGTCAAGCTCGGTCATGGGCTGTCCATAGCGCGCGGGCGGGGGCGCGGAAAGGGGTTTCGCCGCGCGCCTAAGGCCAATGCGGCCGCCGCGCAAGGCCGCATGGCCCGGCACGGTGATTCGGCGCGCGTTTCCGCACCGGCCACGGCCCTGCGCGCCCCGGCGCACCCCATATCCTGTGGCCGGGCGGGGCACGGCCCTCACATGCTGCGCCGCCGCCTGCGGCAATCATGTGATTTGAGCCGGGCACCGGCTTCTGCTAGCCTGCCCGGCATCGACAAGCCGGCATCAGAACGGGACCAACCCGCCGCCGCCGCGGCGCCTCGGGGCGCCAAACGAGGAGACAGAGATGATTCAGCGTTTTGCGCTTGCCTGCGCCGTGCTGGTGATGACCACGCCGCTGGCCTCGGCCGGGCCGATCGACTCGGCCTGCGTGCGGTCCGATCGCGGGGCCGGCAACCGCGCCTTATGCGGCTGCATCCAGCAGGTCGCCAACATGACCCTGTCCAATGCCGACCAGCGCCGCGCCGCCGGCTTCTTCCGCGAGCCGCACAAGGCGCAGGAGGTCCGCATGTCGAAACGCGACGCCGACAACGCCTTCTGGGCGCGCTACAAGCGCTTCGCCTCGACGGCCGAGGCCTATTGCGCCCGCTGATCCCGTGCGCATCGTCGTCCTGACCGGGGCCGGGATCTCGGCCGAAAGCGGGCTGCGCACCTTCCGGGCCAGCGACGGGCTGTGGGAGGATCACCGGGTCGAGGACGTGGCCACGCCCGAGGCTTTCCAGCGCGACCCCGCCCTGATGCAGCGCTTCTACAACCAGCGGCGCCGGGATGCGGCGGCGGCGCGGCCCAATGCCGCGCATGAGGCGCTGGCGCGGCTGATGTGCGACGGCCGCCATCAGGTGCTGCTGGTCACCCAGAATGTCGACGACCTGCACGAGCGCGGCGGCGCCCCCGCCGTCCTGCACATGCATGGCGCGCTGTCGGGGGCGCTTTGCGCCGCCTGCGGCGGGCGCTGGCCGGCGCCGGCGGTGATGGACCCGGCCGACCCCTGCCCGCATTGCGGCGCCCGGACCACCCGCCCGGACATCGTCTGGTTCGGCGAGATGCCCTATCGCATGGACGAGATCTGGGATGCGCTGGCCGGATGCGACCTGTTCGCCGCCATCGGCACCTCCGGCAATGTCTATCCGGCGGCGGGCTTCGTGCAGGTCGCCGCCCGCAACGGCGCCGATACCGTCGAGCTGAACCTCGACCCCAGCGCCGTCAGCCGCGATTTCGCCCGCCATATCCTCGGCCCCGCCAGCCGGACGGTGCCCGGCTGGGTCGAGGAACTGCTGACCTGACGCGTCCCGGCACGCCACCGCAACGCGTCAGGTCTGTTTTTCGCGCATGACCGGGTGCACGGCCGGCCTGCACCCTTGCCGGAAATGCGTCAGCCCTTCAGCGCGGCGATGTCGGCTGGGCTGCCGATGGTGCGGCACACCGCCTCGGGCAGGATGCGGCGGATCATGCCGGAGAGCGCCTTGCCGGCGCCGATCTCCCAGAATTCGGTGACGCCGGCCTCGCCCATCCAGGCGACGGATTCGCGCCAGCGCACGGTGCCGGTGACCTGCTCGACCAGGGTGCGGCGGATCACGCCCGGCTCGGTCACCGGGCCGGCCAGCACGTTCGACACCACCGGCACCGCCGGCGCGTGGATTTCCACGCCCGCCAGCGCGTCGGCCATGACCACGGCGGCATGCTGCATCAGCGCGCAATGGAACGGGGCGGAGACCGGCAGCATCAGCGCCCGCTTGGCGCCCCGCTCCTTGGCTAAGGCTGCGGCGCGCTCCACCGCCTCCTTGTGGCCGGAAATCACCACCTGCGCCGGGTCGTTGTCATTGGCGGCCTGGCAGACCTGATCGCCCGCCGCATCGCGGGCCAGCTGGTCCACGGCGGCGAAATCGAGGCCGAGGATCGCCGCCATCGCCCCCTCCCCCACCGGCACCGCCTCCTGCATGGCATGGCCGCGCTGGCGCAGCAGGCGCGCGGTATCGGCGAGGCCGATGGCCCCGGCGGCACAGAGCGCCGAATATTCGCCCAGGGAGTGACCGGCGACATAGGCGGCATCGGTGATCGCGAAGCCCTCGGCCTCCAGCGCCCGCAGCGCCGCGATGGATGTGGCCATCAGCGCCGGCTGGGCATTGGCGGTCAGGGTCAGCTCGGCGATGTCGCCGTCCCAGATCAGCGCCGACAGCTTTTCGCCCAGCGCATCGTCGACCTCCTCGAAGACGGCGGCGGCGGCGGGGCTGGTGCTGGCCAGATCGCGGCCCATGCCGATGACCTGGGCACCCTGGCCGGGAAAGACGAATGCGCGCATGGGGGGCTCCTCTGGTATTTCGGTCAGGTCTAGCCGCGGTGGCGGCCTTGCGCTAGACCCATCCGCACCAAACCGGACCCCCAACCACGCCCCGAGGGACATCATGCACGACATCCGCCTGATCCGCGAAAATCCCGGCCAGTTCGATGCGGCGCTGTCGCGGCGCGGGCTGGCGCCGGTCTCGGGCGCATTGCTGGCGCTGGACGAGGAGCGCCGCGCCCGCATCCTCGCGGCCGAGGAGGCCAAGGCGGCCCAGAACCGCGCCAGCAAGGAGGTGGGCGCCGCCAAGGCCGCCGGCGACGAGGCACGGTTTGAATCGCTGCGCGCCGAGGTGGCGGCGAAAAAGGCCGAGGTCGCGGCGATGACGGCCGAGGCCGAGGCGCTGGACGCCCGGCTGCGCGCCCGGCTGATGGAGATCCCCAACCTGCCGCTGGACAGCATCCCCGACGGCGCCGACGAAAATGACAACGTCGAGGTCAAGCGCTGGGGCGCGCCGCGCAATTACGCCTTCACCCCGCGCGAGCATTTCGAGCTGCCGGCCGTGCAGGGCGGCATGGATTTCGCCATGGCCGCGAAACTCTCGGGCAGCCGCTTCGTGGTGCTGAAGGGCGCCGTCGCCCGCCTGCACCGGGCACTGGCCCAGTTCATGCTGGACCTGCACGTCACCCGGCACGGGCTGACCGAATGCTGGACCCCGGTTCTGGTCACCAGCGAGATGATGGAGGGCACCGGGCAATTGCCGAAATTCGGCGAGGACAGCTATCAGACCCGCGAGGGCTGGTGGCTGATCCCCACCGCCGAAGTCACCCTGACCAACTTCGTCAACGGCGAGGTGCTGGAGCCGGGCAGCCTGCCCCGCCGCTATGTCGCGCATAGCCAGTGCTTCCGCTCCGAGGCCGGTTCTGCGGGCCGCGACACCGCCGGCATGCTGCGCCAGCACCAGTTCGAGAAGGTCGAGATGGTCTCGATCACCGATGCCGAGAGCGGGCTGGCGGAACATGCCCGCATGACGGCCTGCGCCGAGGCGGTGCTGGAGGCGCTGGACCTGCCCTATCGCACCGTCAGCCTCTGCACCGGCGATATCGGCTTCGGCGCCCGGGTAACGCATGACCTGGAGGTCTGGCTGCCCGGCCAGAACAAGTATCGCGAGATCTCCTCGGTCAGCTATTGCGGCGACTTCCAGGCCCGGCGGATGAATGCCCGCTATCGCCCCGAGGCCGGGGCGAAGCCGGAATTCGTGCATACGCTGAACGGCTCCGGCCTCGCGGTCGGGCGCACGCTGATCGCGGTGCTGGAAAACGGCCAGCAGGCGGATGGCTCGGTCGCCCTGCCCGCCGTGCTGCATCCCTATCTGGGCGACAAGACCACGCTGACGGCGGAAGGCGCGCTGGCCTAGACCTCCTCCTCGATGGCGGCCTGGGCCACCAGCCCGGCGCCGCCATTCAGCCGCGCGGCGATCATGTGGCCGAGGGCGACGGCGGCCACGCAGAGCAGCACCGAAAGCGCCACGTTCAGCGCGGCGCGGGTGACGGCCCCGGCGCG
Organism: Paracoccus sp. (in: a-proteobacteria); assembly: GCA_040392885.1. Classification (GTDB taxonomy): domain Bacteria; phylum Pseudomonadota; class Alphaproteobacteria; order Rhodobacterales; family Rhodobacteraceae; genus Paracoccus. Next base: position 18,403 of record JBEBVF010000057.1, read on the forward strand.
CAGCAGGTCCAGCGTTTGCAGGCTGAAGCTGGAAAAGGTAGTGAAGCCGCCGCAGAGGCCGACCATCACCAGCAGCCGCAGGTTGTCGGAGACCGGAAACCGCCCCGCCGCGAGCGTCAGCGTACCGAAGAAGCCGATGATGAAGGAGCCGGCGATATTGATCCCGATGGTGCCCCAGGGCAGGCTGCCGCTGATCGGCGCCGCCCAGACCGACAGCAGATGCCGCGCCAGCGAGCCCAGCGCACCCCCCAGCATCACCATCAGGCAGCTTGCGAAAGACATGGTTCCCTCCTGTCGGGCGGCGCGCACCGCCCGGGCCAAGCAGGAGTCATCAGCCATGACGGCGGTTTCGGGGGAACCCCATCCCCATCGGGGACAAACTAGGCCGGTGACCCGCGCAAGGCAAGATCGGCCCCCCTGCGCCCCTACGGGGCTTGGCGTCCCGGCGCTGCCGCCCGGCCTTGTGGCGGCGCGTGGCGGCGTGCCGGTTTCGGGCGGGGAAGGCCGCCTGTTGGCGGCCATTTCGTGCGCGCGGTGCGCGCAGGTTTTTTC
>JBEBVF010000058.1:0-18301 GCA_040392885.1 Paracoccus sp. (in: a-proteobacteria)
TGGCGGCCGCAGCCGGCCGGGCCACCGGGGCGCTGACCGCCTCGCGCAGCGCCGCATCGACGGCGGTGGCGCCGGCGGCGCCGGGCTTGCGGGTCGGCCGCGCCTGCGCATAGCGCGGGGCGTCGGCGGCGATCCCGGGCAGGTCGGCGGCCGCAAGCCGGGTCGGAATCACGAACGCCGCAGGGTCGGTCCCCTGCGGCGCCAGGCCAAAGGCAAAGCGGTGGGCCGGTGCGATCTGGCCGGCCGCACCGGAGCGCAAGGGCCGCGACGGCGGCCGCACCGATTGCTGCACCCGGGCCGGGGCGGGCGCCGCGGTCGGGGCCGGAGCCGGAGCCGCCGGGGCGGCCTGCCGGGGGGCGGCGGCGGGGCGCGAGGTCGGGCGCACGGCCGCCGTGGTGACCGTCGGCCGGGCCGGGGCCGCGGGTGCGGCTTGCGGGGTTGCCGTGGCCGCCGGGGTCGCGGCCTGCCGCTGCACCGGCGCTGCCGGGCGGCGGGCGGGCTTGGTCGCCGGGCGTGCCGAGGCCGGCACCGCCGCGCGCGGCGGCGTCGGGGTGGCCTCGGCCGGCGCCACCGGCGCGGCGGCGACGGGTTGCGGCGGCGCGGAGACGGTGGGCTGCGCCAGGGTCGGAGCCGGGACAGCGGCCAGCGCGGGATCCGGCGGCGTAACGGCGGCGGTGTCGGGCGTGGCCGCAGCAGGCGGGATCGCGACCGCCTGCGGAGCTGCGGCCTCCGGCACAGGCGTAGCAGTTGACGGGACCGGCACCGGCAGAGCCGCCGGGGCCGGCGCGGTGGTGGCGGCCGTCGTCGGGACAGTGGTCGCCGCGGCAGCCGCCGGCTCCGCCCCCTGCAGCGCCGGCGCGGTCGGTTGCGACGTGGCGGGCCGGGCAGCCGGGGCCGGCGCGATGGTGGTCGTCGTCGGGGCAGCCCCCGGCTCTGTCCCCTGCGGCGCCGGAGAGGTCGCTTGCTGCGCGGCGGGCCGGGCCGGCGCGGTGGCGGCGGGGGCCATGGCCTCGCGCAGGGCATTGCCCAGCGCATCATCCGCCGCCGCCTGCACCTGATCGGCCGGCGAGCGCGCCGCCTCGGGCGCCGTCGCCGCGGCGGTCCCGGAGGCAGCAGCTTCGGGGGCCTGCGTTTCGGGCGCAGCTGCGGTCGGGGTTTCGGCGGCGGGGGTTTCGGGCGCGGTCACCATCCGGTCGGCATCGCGCTCGCCGCCGGCGACCAGCGCCACCAGCAGCAGGCCGGCCAGCAACAGCGCCACCATGCTGGCCAGCGGCCCGTTGCGGCCGCCGAACAGCCGCTGCGCCAGCGCCGCGGCCCGGCGGGTGGCCGGAGCGGTGTCCGCCTGCGGCTCGCCATGGCGGATGATCGGCACCGGCGCCTCGGCCCCAGGGCGCGGCGCCGCGACGCGGGTGATGGTCGGGCGCGGCGGTTCTGCCGCCGCGGCTTCGCGCTGCTGGCCCCCCAGGCGGGCCGAGCGACGCGGCGCCGGCGCCTTGCCGGGCGCAGCCGTGGCGGCGACCGGATAGGGCACCGAGGGCGGAATCCGGGTGACGAACACCGCCGGCGCCGGATCGACCGCCGGCCGGGCGGAGGCGGGAGCCGCAGCCCCGCCCTCGGCCGCTTCGGCATCCGGGCCGGTCGCCTCAATGGCGACAGCCGGCGCGGGTTTCACTTCGGCATCGGCAGCAGGCGAAACAGCCGCAGCATCCGCCTTATCCGCAAGGGCCGGATCAGTCATATCCCCAGCGGCAAACGCGAGCGAGCCGAGCGCGGTCACCTTGCCCATGACGGCCGGCGCGGCTTCCGCCTCGGCATCGGCGGCGGTCGAGACAGCCGCAACCTCCATCTTATCCGCAAGGGCTGGGTCAGTCATATCCCCAGCGACAGAAGCGACCGACCCGAGCGCGGGCATCGGGGTTGCTTCCTCGGACTCGGGCAGGGCGGTAACCTCTAGCACCTCCGGGGCGACCTCCGCCGCCTCACCCGCCAGTAAGGCCGGAACGCCGTCATCCGCTTCCGTCCCCGACGCCCCTTCCGGCGCGGCGGAGGCCGCCTCGGCCGCGGTCAGCGCGCGCAGCTTCTCCAGCGAGGCCGCGAGGCGGGCTTCGACCGTCTCGATAACCGGCTCATCGACCTCGGGCACAGGCGCCGGGCCGGCCGCTTCGGCCGCCTCCCCGGCCACCGCCGCCACCGTTGGCGAGGCATCGGCAAAGGGCAGCCCCGGCGCCGGATGCACGAAGCTCGGCTCGCCCGGATAGCAGTCGGGGTCGGGATCGGCGATGAAGCCGCGGATGGCAAAGCCGTGGCGCAGGGCGAACTCCTCGGCCTCGGCCAGCGTCTGGCGCGCGACGGCGGCGACATGCACCTCGCCCGGCCGCGCCGGCAGCCAGTCGAAGGCCAGCTCGTCGGCGGCATAGGGGGTCAGCCCCTCCAGCGCCCGGGCCACCGCGGCCGGCATCGCCGCCGGACCATCGGCATTCACCCGCAGCCTGGTATAGAGCAACTGGTCGTCGGGGATCACCAGCAGCACCGCTGGCCGGTCGCCATCGCCGCGCCGCAACCGCTCGCGCATCCGCGACAGGCCGGCGCGCATGTCGGCGCCGTCGAAGCGCACATGGTCGGTTTCCCGCCATTCATCTCCGATGCGGCATTGCAAATGCACGGCCTCGGGCGAGAAGGAAAGGGCGGCGTCAGACGCGATTTCTTCGGGCATGTCAGGCTTTCGGGATGGCCACTATTGGCGTGGCGCGTTTTGCTGCTCGGCTTGTGTCAATCCTTACCCGTTTTGCGCCGGCGAGGGAAGCATTACACCCCTTCGTCATCCCGGATGGGCAAAATGTGACCGCCGCCATCTCGAACCCGGGGCGCGACTGTGACGTTCTGCGGCAGGACGCCATTCCTGGCATCGACTGGAGAAGGAACACCCCATGACCCCCATCCCGACCCGCGCCCTGCCCCGCCTGCTGGTGCTGGCGCCGCTGGCGCTGGTGCTGGCGCCGCTGACGGTTCCGGCCGCACTGGCGCAGGCCACCGACGCCGCCGCCCCCGCCCCGCAGGCCGGCACCATCAGCGTGACCGGGCGCGGCGAGGCCAGCGGCGCCCCCGACATGGCCGTAATCAGCCTCGGCGTGCAGACCGAGGGCGAGGATGCCGCCGGCACCCTGGCCGCGAACAACGAAAAGCAGGCCGCGGTCCTCGCCGCGCTGAAGGAGGCCGGAGTGGAGGCGCGCGACCTGCAGACCTCGGGCCTCAGCCTCAGCCAGCGGATGAGCTATCCCGACGGCCAGGCCCCGCAGCTGGTCGGCTACAGCGCCTCGAACATGGTGACGGTGCGGGTGCGCGACCTCGACGCGCTGGGCGACCTGCTGGACAAGGCGATCACCGCCGGCGCCACCAACCTCGCCAATCTGGAATTCCAGCGCGAGGACGATGCGGCGCTGATGGACGATGCCCGTCAGGCCGCGGTCACCGACGCCATCCACCGCGCCACCCTCTATGCCGAGGCGGCGGGGGTCAAGCTGGGACCGGTGCTGTCGATCTCGGAAACCCCGGCGCAGATCCCGCCGCGGCCGGTGCCGATGATGGCGCGCATGGCGGCGGAGACGCAGGCGGTGCCGGTCGAGGCCGGCGAGCTGGGCCTGACCGTGGAGATCACCGTGGAATTCGCGCTGGCGGAGTAAGCCGGGCGACGGGAAAAGGGGCGGCGCGAGGCCGCCCCTTCGGGGTCAGCGCACCGCCACGTCCAGCGCCTGGTCGAGATCGGCGATGATGTCGGCGGGGTCTTCCAGGCCGATCGACAGCCGCACCAGGTTCGGAGCGGCGCCGGCGGCGATCTGCTCGGCCTCGGTCAGCTGGCGGTGCGTGGTCGAGGCGGCATGGATGACCAGCGAGCGCGCATCGCCCAGATTGGCCTCGTGGCTGAACAGCTTGAGCGCATCGACCAGCCGGATGCAGGCCTCGTAACCGCCCTTGACTGCAAAGCTGAACAGCGAGCCGGTGCCCTTCGGATAGAGCCGCGCCGCGCGCTCGGCATAGGGCGAGGACGGCAGGCCGGCATAGGTGACCTCCTCGACGCGGGGATCGGCCTCCAGCCATTCCGCCACCTTCTGCGCGTTCTCGACATGGCGCGGGACGCGCAGATGCAGCGTCTCCAGCCCCAGCAGCGTGTAATGCGCCGCCTGCGGGTTCAGCGTCATGCCCAGGTCGCGCAGCCCGATGGCGATGGAATGGAAGGTGAAGGCCAGCGCGCCGAAGGTCTCGTGGAATTTCAGCCCGTGATAGGCGGCCTCCGGCTCGGACAGGCTGGGGAACTTGCCCGAGGCCGACCAGTCGAACTTGCCCGAATCCACGATGGCGCCGCCGGTGACGGTGCCGTTGCCGGTCATGAACTTGGTCAGCGAATTGACCACCAGCGTGGCGCCATGCTCGATCGGGCGGAACAGCACCGGCGTGGCCAGGGTGTTGTCGACGATCAGCGGGATGCCGGCCTCGTCGGCAATCTTCGCGATGGCCGGGATGTCGGTCAGATAGCCGCCGGGATTGGAGATCGACTCGACGAAGATGGCGCGGGTATCGGCGTCGATGGCGGCGCGCACAGCGTCGAGGTCGTCGAGATCGACGAATTTCGCCGACCAGCCGAAGCGGCGGATGGTCTTGGAGAACTGAGTAATGGTGCCGCCATAGAGCCGGGTCGAGGCGACGATGTTCAGCCCCGGCCCCATCAGCGGGAACAGCGACATGATCTGCGCCGCGTGGCCCGAGGAGCAGGCGACCGCGCCGGCGCCGCCCTCCAGAGCCGCCACCCGGGTCTGCAGGGCCGAAACCGTCGGGTTGGTCAGGCGGGAATAGATGTAGCCGACCTCCTGGAGGTTGAAGAGCCGCGCGGCATGGTCGGCATCGCGGAACACGAAGGCGGTGGTCTGATAGATCGGCATCTGCCGGGCGCCGGTGGCCGGGTCGGGCGGGGTGCCGGCATGGATGGCGAGGGTGTCGAAATGCAAGTCGCTCATGGCGTCCTCTGAAACGGGGTCCGGCACGGAGGGTATGCGGGTGCAGAAACGGGTGCAACCGGAGTTTTCCGATCATCCGAACACCGGAAATTGCATTCCGGCGTCCATTTTGGGTCGGATGATAGAAAGTCGCCGGGCGGGCGCCGGATATGGAAAGGGGCGCCCCGCAAGGGACGCCCCGGATTCGGCGGGCCGGCGGGTGAGCGGGCGGCTCAGGCGGCGCGGCTGGTCAGAACCTCGCCGACACGGCGCTGGGCCTCGGCCTCGTCGGTGCCGCTGACGGCGGCGACCTCGCGGGTCAGCCGGTCGAGCGCGGCCTCGTAGAGCTGGCGCTCGGAATAGGACTGCTCGCGCTGCTCGTCGTTGCGGTGCAGGTCGCGCACCACCTCGGCGATCGAGAGCAGCTCGCCGGAATTGATCTTCTGCTCGTATTCCTGGGCGCGGCGCGACCACATGGCGCGCTTGACGCGGGCCTTGCCCTTCAGCGTCTCCAGGGCGCGATCCACCAGGTCGGGCGACGACAGGCTGCGCATGCCGATTTCGGTCGCCCGCGCGGTCGGCACGCTGAGCGTCATCTTGTCCTTGTCGAAGGAGATCACGAACATCTCCAGCTTCATGCCGGCGACTTCCTGCTCCTCGATGGAAATGATGCGGCCCACGCCGTGGGCCGGATAGACGACGAAATCGTCGCGACGAAAGTCGTGCTTCTTGGTGCTCTTGCTCATGCTGCTTCCTCGTCAGGCGCCCGGTGGCGCTATGCCGGGCACAAAACCGGCCACAAGGCGCGGCAGGCGCCCTGCGACCCAAAACCAAATGACCTCAACCGAGGGGAATCCCCGTCGGATTCGACAAAGAACCAACGCCCCCGAAAACGTCGAGGCCCTTGCCGCTGGGGGCGATCATAGCACAAAATACGCCCGCAAGAAAGCACGGCACGGCGCCGCCTTCCCCGACGGAAATCAACATATTGCGCGCAAATGCATCCGAAGCGGACCGATTCGCGTGACAGTTGCGCGACAGCGCGCCGAGGTGTCGTCAGTCGCCCTCGCCCGGCTTTTCCGAGAAGAACTCGGCCAGCTTGCCGGCGCGGCCGTCCATCTCCTCGTAACCCGGCATCGGGTCCTTCTTGTGGGTGATGACCGGCCATTGCTCGGCATATTTGCGGTTGAACTCCACCCAGCGGTCCATGTCGGGCTCGGTATCCGGGAAGATCGCCTCGGCGGGGCATTCCGGCTCGCACACGCCGCAGTCGATGCATTCGTCGGGATGGATGACCAGCGTGTTCTCGCCCTCGTAGAAACAGTCGACCGGACAGACCTCGACGCAATCCGTGTATTTGCACATGATGCAATTTTCGGTGACGACATAGGTCATGGCGGCCTCCTGCGGGACTGGTTTTGAACTAGCGCCTCGGGCCGATGCATTCAAGGCGCAGCAAGGTCGGGATCCGAGGCCGGGGTCAGATCGCGGTAAAGTGTCGCAGCCTCGGCGGCCGGGCCGCGGCGGCTGCCGGCGGCGAGAACCTCGTAGACCAGCACCCGGCGGCCGAGGGCAAAGGTGACGACGTCGCCGGGTCCGACCAGCCGGCCGGGCTTGCGGCAGGGCTGGCCGTTGACGCGCACGCCGCCGCCGGAGATCTGCGCCACCGCCAGCGCCCGGGTCTTGCAGGCCCGCACATGCCACAGCCAGCGATCGAGCCGCAACCGCCCTGCCGCCGCCACCTCCCCGTCTTCGGTGGAGGCGGGGGCGGGCGGGCGGCGCCGGCTCAACGCACCCCCCTCACTGGCGCTGCTTCAGCGCGGCCAGCACGGCGAAGGGGTTGTCGGGGTCGATCGGCTTGTCGGCCTTGGGCGGGCGGGAGGTGAAGTTGCGCGGCTTGTCGTCGCGCGGTGGCTTGCCCCCGCGCTTCTCGCCGCGCTCGCCCCCCTCGGATTTCGGCCCCTTGCGCGGGCCGCGATCCTTGCGCTCGCCGTCCTTGTCCTTGCGGAACTCCTTGCGGCCCTCGCGGGCCGGGCGGGCACCGGCCTCGGCGGGGGCGGCCTCACCCGCCTCGCCGCGGCGCTGGCCCTGCTGGGGCCGGCCGCCACGCTGGCGCTGGCCGCCACGCGGCCGCGGCGCCCAGGTGAAGGTGTAGAACACCTCCAGCTCCGGCGCAGCTTCCGCAGCGACGGTCTCGTCAGCGGCAGCAGCCGGAACCGGGGCAGCCTCGTCCTCGGCCACCACGGCCTCGGTGACGGGCGCCGCCTCGGCCTCGGGCGCGGGGGCAACGGCCTCGGCTTCCGGAGCAACCGAGTCGGCCACCACAGCCTCAGGAGCAGGCTCCTCGCCCGCCGCCGGCACCGGCGCGGATTCCTCGCCGTCGGCAGCCACCGGCGCGGCCTCCTCGGCGGCAACCGCCTCGGCGCCCTCGCCGGCCGGCTGCACGGGCTCCGCCTCTGCCGCAGCATCGCTTGCCGGCGCCGCCTCGCCCGGCGCGGCCTTCGCCGCAGCCGGGGCGGCCGCTTCCGGCCGCTGCTTGGCGCGCTCGCCGCGCTCGGCACGATAGCCCAGGCCCTCCATCAGCGCCGCGAACTGCTCCAGCGTCATGCCGGTGATCGACAGCATGTCGGGCGTGGCCTCGAAGCCGCCGCGGCTGTCCTGGCCGCGCAGCATGTCGGCCAGCCGCTCCAGCATGTCGATGCGGATGGCGCGCTCGCCGGCGGGGAAATAGCCCGAAAGCGTCACATGCGCCCGCGGCGTGCGCTGGTCGTTGGGGATGGTCACCAGACCCGGAGGCGGGTTCGAGGGAAACTCGGCCAGATCATTGGCCAGCGACCACAAAAGCAGTCGCAGCCGCGTCGGCGCCGGTTTCAGCAGCGCCGGCTGGAAGATGGTGTATTGGCCAAAGCGCACGCCATGCTTGCGCAGCAGGCCGCGCGCCTCCTGATCGAGGTCGCGCACCGCATCGGCGACCTGCGCCCGCGGCAGCACGCCGAAGCCCTCGACCAGCTGGAAGGCAAAGCCGCGCGCCAGCCCGGTCAGCGCCTCGTCGTCGCGCAGCTTCATCAGCGGCTCGAACAGGGTGGCCAGCTTGCGGTCGATGAAATGCTGCAGGCGGCGGCGGACCTTTTCCGCCACATCCTCGCCGGCCTCCTCGTCCACGAAGACCTCGATTCCGGGCTTCAGCGGATCGGTGCCCTTGACCAGCTTGCCGATGGCGGCATTGCCCCACATCAGCCCGCCCTGCTCGGTAAAGTCCAGCTCGGTATCGGGCGCGTTGTAGAAGCGGTCCGCGCGCAGATGGAATTCGGGCCGCAGGGCCTCGTGGGCGGCACGCGACAGCATCCTTGCCTCGTCCCTGGAGGCCGCCTTGTCGGCATGAAAGCGGAACCCCTCGAGACGGCCGGCGAATTCGCCCTCGACCGTCACTTCGCCCTTGTCGTTCACCTCGGCCACAAGGCCCTCCTTCTGCTTGAGCCGGCGCAGCAGCACGGAGGTGCGCCGGTCCACGAAACGCTGCGTCAACGCGGCATGGAGCGCGTCCGACAGCCGATCTTCTACCGCGCGCGTCTCGGCGCGCCAATGGCCTTCATCTGCAACCCAGCCATTCCGCTGCGCGACATAGGTCCAGGTGCGGATATAGGCCAGCCGTTTCGACAGCGCGTCGATGTCGCCCTCGACCCGGTCGATGCGCTGCACGGCCTTGGCCAGCCAGTCCGAAGGCACCACCCCAGCTTGCAGGAACTCGAACAGTCGCGCCAGCAGCGCGACATGCTCGCCCGAGGAAATCGAGCGGAAATCCGGCACCCGGCAGACATCCCATAGCAGGCGCACATCGCGCGGCGTGGTGGCGCGGGCGCGAATCTCGGGCCGGTCGGCCAGCGATTTCAGGGCGATGAGGTCGTCGGCCTCGCGGCCATGTGCCAGCCATTCGCTGGGCGAGGGCGCCTCCAGGCTGGCCAGCAGCCGATCCAGCGTGCCGAATTCCAGGTCGCTGGCGCGCCAGACCAGCCGGCGGATCGGGGCAAAGCGGTGATTCTCGATGGCCTCGATCAGGCCGGGGTCCAGCGGCCCGGCTTCGCCGGTGGTGCCGAAGGTGCCGGGCTGGGTATGGCGGCCGGCGCGGCCGGCGATCTGGGCCAGTTCGTGCGGGAACAGGTCGCGCATGCGGCGGCCGTCGAACTTGCGGGTCGATTCGAAGGCGACATGGCGGATGTCGAGGTTCAACCCCATGCCGATCGCGTCGGTGGCGACGAGGAAATCCACCTCGCCGGACTGGTAGAGCGCCACCTGGGCATTGCGGGTGCGTGGCGACAGCGCGCCCATGACCACCGCGCAGCCGCCCTTCAGCCGCCGGATCAGCTCGGCCGAGGCATAGACCTGATCGACCGAGAAGCCGACGACGGCGCTGCGTGCCGGCATCCGCGACAGCTTGCGCTGGCCGGCCCAGGTCAGGCTGCTGAACCGCTCGCGGCGGATGAACTGCACGTCGGGGACCAGGGCGGCGATGGCCGGGCGGATGGTCTCGGCCCCCAGGAACATGGTTTCCAGCCGGCCACGGGCATGCAGCAGCCGCTCGGTGAAAACATGGCCGCGCTCGGGGTCGGCGCAAAGCTGGATCTCGTCCACCGCGACGAAATCGGCGCCGATCTCGGGCATGGCCTCGGTGGTGGCGACCCAGTATTGCGCGCGCTCGCCGATGATGCGCTCCTCGCCGGTGACCAGGGCGGCGACGGCGGGGCCGCGCGCCTTGACGATGCGGTCATAGACCTCGCGTGCCAGCAGCCGCAGCGGCAGGCCGATCACGCCCGTGCGGTGGTTGAGCATGCGCTCGACGGCGTAATGGGTCTTGCCGGTATTGGTGGGGCCGAGAACGGCGGTGATCCGGCTCACAGCAGCGTCCCGTCGCGGCGGTATTGCAGGCGGGCCAGGGTATCGATGGCCTCCTGCTGATGCGGATGGATGGCGAGGCTGGCGGTGCAGGCGGCCTCGGCGCGCGCCTCGGCGCCCATCTCCTCCAGCATCTGGCAGAGCAGGGTCAGGGCGGCGAAATGCCGCGGCTCCAGTTGCAGCGCCCGCGCCAGGTCCGAGGCCGCCGGCCCGAACTGCCCGGCCGCGGCCTGGGCGGCGCCACGCGCGGCCCAGCCCTCGGCGAAATCCGGCGCGTGGTCGGTCAGCGCGGTCAGGTGGAACAGCGCCAGCTCCAGTTCGCCCGCATCCAGCGCCTCGGTGCCGCGCTTGAGCAGCAGGTCCATCGCCGCGCTGCCCGAGCGCGACCAGATCTGGAGAATTTCGGTCTCGGCCAGCCGCCAGCCCTCGCCGGGGGCGCGCAGCGTGGTAAACAGGGTCTCCAACCGGGCCCGGTCGGGGGATTCGGCGGCATTTTCGGCAATCTGTGCCGGGCTGACCGCCGGCGTCAGCAGAAAACCAACCACCGACAGGCCAAATATCGCAACGGCAAGGTGGTAAAGGGACATGCGTGGCGCCATGTAGGGCTTTCTACCCGCGGCGGGCGCGCGATGCCAGCCTTGCTTGCCGGCGAAACACAACAGAGGAACGACATGAGCGAAATCGTGAACGCCGCCGTGAAGGCGCTGAGCCAGAAGATCGAGAATTTCGACGCGGTGGCGAAATTCGTCATCGAGGGGGAAGGGACGATCATGATCGACCAGAACGGCGTGCGCGCCGGGGACGAGCCCGCCGATGTCACGCTGACCGCCAGCCGCGAGACCTTCGAGGGGCTGCTGGATGGCAGCGTCAACCCGACCATGGCCTACATGACCGGCAAGCTGTCCATCGACGGCTCGCTGCCGGTGGCGATGCAACTGGGCACCGTGCTGTCGTAAGCGCGGCCCGGCGGGGGACGGCAAGGGGACCGGGCATGGACCTGTCCGCAACGCTCGCCGCGGCGCTGGAGCCGGCGCCTCTGCATCCCTGCCCGGCCCTGCCGGCGGGGGTGCCGGTGCCGCCGGCGCCGGCGGTGGCGCGCGCCTTCTGGCTGCGCGCCGCCGACGGGCTGCGGCTGCGGGCGGCGCTCTGGGCCGGCGCGGCGCCCCGCGCCACCCTGCTGCTGTTTCCCGGCCGCACCGAATTCGTCGAGAAATACCACACCGTCGCCGCCCGGCTGGCGGCGCGGGGGCTGGCGGTGCTGGCCATCGACTGGCGCGGCCAGGGCGCCTCCGACCGGCTGCTCGCCGACCGCGCCATCGGCCATGTCGAGGATTTCGCCGCCTATCAGCGGGACGTGGCCGCGCTGGTCGCGGCCGCCGAGACGCTGGCCCTGCCCCGCCCCTGGCACCTGCTGGCGCATTCCATGGGCGGCGCCATCGGGCTGCGGGCGCTGCATGGCGGGCTGCCGGTGCGCAGCGCCAGCCTGTCGGCGCCGATGCTGGGCATCGCGCTCGGGCGCCTGCCGCACGATCTGGCCACGCCGCTGGAGCGGCTGGCCGCCGGCCTCGCCTGCCGGCTGGGCCTGGCCGAGCGGCCGCTGCCCGAGGGTGGCGCCGCCGATCCCGCCCCGCCCGATGCGCTGTTCGCCCGCAACCTGCTGACTTCGGATCGCGGCTGGTGGGACTGGATGGAGGAGCTGAACGCCGCCCGGCCCGAACTGGTCGTCACCGCCCCCAGCTTCGGCTGGGTGCGCGCGGCACTGGCCGAATGCCGGGCGCTCGCCCGCCTGCCCATGCCCGCCCTGCCGGCGCTGATCAGCGTGTCGGGGGCCGAGCGCATCGTGTCGGCCACGGCGATTCGCCGCGGCGCGGCGCGCTGGTCGCAGGCGCGGCTGCTGGAGCTGCCCGGCGCCCGGCACGAGGCGCTGTTCGAGCAGGAGGGCAACCGCGAGGCACTGCTCAGCGCCGTCAAGGCGCTGATCGACGCGCGGGGCTGAGGCTGGAACAATTCCAGACAGTTACCGCAAGAGATTGAATATCGGCTAAAATCACGAACCCTTGACGCCGGCATCCTGCCGCAGCCGGGTCTCGTAGGCATTCGAGATATGCGCCCGCAGCGCCGTCGCCGCCGCCTCGCCATCACCGGCCGCGATGGCATCGACGATGGCCTGATGCTCGTCCAGCGCGCGCGGCGCCCGCCCCTCGGCGGCCAGGGTGGTGCGCGCCATCAGCGCCATCGAGCGGTGCAGCATGTCCAGCTGCTGCACCAGATAGCGGTTGTGGCTGGCCAGGTGGATCTGGTGGTGAAAGCGCCGGTTCGCCTGCGCCAGCGCCTCCGGGTCGGCCATGGCGGCGCGGTCGGCGGCGATCATCTGGCCCAGCACCCGCACCTCCTCGGGCGTGGCATGGCGCGCCGCCAGCCGGGCCGCCAGCGCCTCCAGCTCGGCCCGCACGGTATAGAGTTCGGCCAGCTGGTTGTGATCGAGGCTGGCCACGATCAGGCTGCGGCCGTCGCGGATCAGCACCCCCTGGGTCTCCAGCCGCTGCAGGGCCTCGCGGATCGGCGTGCGCGAGACGCCCAGCCGCTCGGCCAGCTCGCTTTCCACCAGCCGGTCGCCGGGGCGATAGGTGCCGTCCTCGATGGCAGAGAGGATCATGGAATGGGGATCTTTCATGCCGCCAACAATGACCGCCGGCGCGGGGATTGCAAGCACCGCCGCCGGGCATTACGTCAGGCCCATGCAAAGGCCCGACCCCCAGGATTTCGCGCATGTCTCGGTCTGGATCTTCGATCTGGACAATACCCTCTATCCGGTCGAGGACGCGCTGTTCCCGCAGATCTCCGCCCGGATGAGCGCGTATCTGGTGCGCAACCTGCGCGTGGACGAGGTCGAGGCCGCCCGGCTGCGCGACCATTACTGGCGCCATCACGGCACCACCCTGGCCGGGCTGATGGCCGAGCATGGCATCGACCCGCATCACTTTCTCGACGACGTGCATGACGTGGACCTGACGCGGTTGCGGCCCGACCCGGTGCTGGCGCAGGCGCTGGCCCGGCTGCCGGGGCGCAAGATCATCCACACCAATGCCGATGCCGCCTATGCCGGGCGGGTGCTGGCGGCGCGCGGCCTGTCGGGCTTCGACGCGGTGCTGGGCATCGGCGAGACCGGCTGGCACCCCAAGCCCGACCGGCGCGCCTATGACGCCATCCGCGCCGCCATCGGCTTCGACCCGCGCGAGGCGGCGATGTTCGAGGATGCGCCGCGCAATCTGGCGGTGCCGTTCGCGCAGGGGATGCGCACCGTTCTGGTGGGCAGCGGCCATGACGGGCCCGGCCACCAGCCGATGCCGCCCGAGGCCGCCGCGCATATCACCCACCGCACCCTCGACCTGTCCGCCTTCCTCGATGCGCTTGCGCAGGGGCTGGGCGCCTGCCAGTCTGGGCGCCAGGTGCTTTCCCCCAACCCGTGAGGTTCGTCATGGCCAAGAACGCGATCGCCGTTGCCCGCCGCCAGGCTGCACCCGACCTGCTGCCGCTCTGGGCGCTGCCGCTGGCCGGGGCCATGCTGGTGGCGCTGATGCTGCTGCTGGGCTGAGCAGGCCGGACATGGCGCAGCCGGTGGACATCCTGGTTTCGGGCGGCGGCATCGCCGGGCTGATCGCGGCGGCGGGCTTCGGCGCGCAGGGCCGCACGGTGCTCTGCGTCGATCCCGCCCCGCCGGTGACCGAGGAGGGCGCAGCCGGCGCCGACCTGCGCTCGACCGCCTTCCTGCGCCCCTCGGTGCGGCTGTTCCAGCGCATCGGCCTCTGGGACCGCCTCGCCCCGCATGCCGCGCCGCTGCGGGTGATGCGCATCGTCGATGCCGGCGGCCGCGAGCCGGTGGCCCGGATGAGCCGCGATTTCGATTCCGGCGATCTCGGCGACGGGCTGCCCTTTGGCTGGAACCTGCCCAACTGGCTGCTGCGGCGCGAGATTTCGGCCTTCCTGAACGACATGCCCGGCGTGACCTTCCGGCCCGGCACCGCCACCGCCGGCGTAATCGCCCGCGACGATGCCGCCTTCGTGCGCCTGTCGGACGGGCAAGCGCTGCGGGCCCGGCTGCTGGTGGCGGCGGATGGCCGCAACTCGCCGGTGCGCCAGGCGCTGGGCATCGGCGTGCGCACCATCCGCTATGGCCAGAAGGCGCTGGCCTTTGCCGTCACCCACGAGCGCCCGCACGAGAATGTCTCGATCGAGGTCCACCGCTCCGGCGGGCCGTTCACGCTGGTGCCGCTGCCCGACCGCGACGGGCGCCCGGCCTCGGCGGTGATCTGGATGGAGGCCGGGCCCGAGGCCCTGCGCCTGCGCGCCCTGCCCCGCGAGGCGTTCGAGGCGGCGCTGAACGCCCGCTCGGCCGGGGTGCTGGGGCATCTGCGGCTGGAAACCGCGGTGAATGCCTGGCCGATCATCGCCCAGATCGCCGATACCTATACCGGCCCGCGCACCGCCCTGATCGCCGAGGCCGCGCATGTGGTGCCGCCGATCGGCGCGCAGGGGCTGAACATGAGCCTGGCGGACCTCGCCGCGCTGCTGGACCTGTCGCGCGACGATCCGGGCGCGGCGGAATCGCTGGCGCTCTATGCGCGCCGGCGGCGGCCGGATGCCTGGCTGCGGCTGCACGGCATCGACATCCTCAACCGGGCCAGCCGCTTTTCGGCGCCGCCGCTGCGCGACCTGCGCGCGGCCGGGCTGGCCATGCTGCACGGCGTCGCGCCCCTGCGCCGCCAGATGATGCGCATGGGCCTGGGCACCGACTGAGCCCGCCCCCGCCGAGGGGGGAATCGGCGCAAGCAGAAAACTATCCTTTTGCCAAGGGCCTGCCGTCTGGTAAGGATTCCTCCGAGCGGGTGCGGCCAGAGACAGAATAGAGACATGATGGACTGGGACAAATTGCGAATCTTTCACGCGGTGGCGGATGCCGGCAGCCTGACCCATGCCGGCGACGTGCTGCACCTGTCGCAATCCGCCGTGTCGCGCCAGATCCGCGGGCTGGAGGAGGCCCTCGGCACCACGCTGTTCCATCGTCATGCCCGCGGCCTGATCCTGACCGAGCAGGGCGAGCTGCTGTTCGAGGCCACGGCTGCCATGGCCTCGAAGCTGGACACCGCCGCCGCCCGCATCCGCGACAGCGAGGAGCATATCTTCGGCGAGTTGCGGGTGACCACGGCCACCGGATTCGGCACCCTCTGGCTGGTTCCGCGGCTGCCGCGCCTCTATGCGAAATTTCCCGATCTGAAGATCGACCTGATCCTGGAGGAGCGGGTGCTGGACCTGCCCATGCGCGAGGCCGATGTCGCCATCCGCATGAAAGAGCCGGCGCAGTCCGACCTGATCCGCCGGCGGCTGCTGAACATCCGCATGCGCCTCTATGCGACCCAGGAATACCTGTCGCAGGCCGGCACGCCGCGCAGCTTCGAGGAACTGACCAAGCACCGGCTGATCTGCCAGAACCCGACCACGCCGCAGGTGACCGCCGGCGCGCTGCTGGCGCATCGCATCCTGGGGCTGAACCTGACCTCGACCCTGACCATCAACAATTATTTCGGGGTCTTGCAGGGGGTTCTGTCGCATGTCGGCATCGGCTTGCTACCCGATTACCTGACCTCGGATTTCGACAGTCTGGTGCGGGTGCTGCCCGATGTCGAATCGGCCGACGTGCCGGTCTTCCTCGCCTATCCCGAGGAATTGCGCACCTCGCGCCGGGTCGCCGCCTTCCGCGATTTCGTGCTGGAGGAGATCCAGTCCCACCGCCGCCTGATCAACGACATGGAACTGGCCAGCAAATAGGCCAGCCCTGCAAGGCCGCGGTAACATATGCAAACGCATCCATCAGAATGCGACATTTTTGCACCATGCCGCGGCGCGGACTGCGACATGCTTGCAACGCATGACGGCTATGCTGCACCCGCAGCGTCAAAATACTTGATCCTGCCGGTATTAGGGCCTATCTGCACTCGGGAAGGACGGCGTCTAGGCGCTCCCTTCTACCTCCCTGTTGGACTTAGGCCGGGCCTCGTGCCCGGCTTTTTTTTGCCCGCCTCCCGGCCCCGTGACGTTTCCGCCACAGGCCCGGCGCCCGGGCGCCTGCGGACCGGGTGCCTTCCCCCTTCCCCTTGCGGGTCCGCCGCCCTAAAAGCCCTGCAATCCCGGCGGCAGGAGGCTTGTCATGCACGATCCCGAAATCACCCCCGAACTGGTCGCTGCCCACGGGCTGAAACCCGACGAATATGCGCGCATCATCCAGATCCTGAACCGCGAGCCGAGTTTCACCGAGCTGGGCATCTTCAGCGCGATGTGGAACGAGCATTGCAGCTATAAATCCTCCAAGAAATGGCTGCGCACCCTGCCGACCACGGGACCGCAGGTGATCTGCGGACCGGGCGAGAACGCGGGCGTGGTGGATATCGGCGACGGGCAGGCCGTGGTCTTCAAGATGGAGAGCCACAACCACCCCTCCTATATCGAGCCGCATCAGGGCGCCGCCACCGGCGTCGGCGGCATCCTGCGCGACGTGTTCACCATGGGGGCGCGGCCCATCGCGGCGATGGACGCACTGTCCTTCGGCCGCCCCGAGCATCCGCGCACAGCGCATCTGGTGCGCGGCGTGGTCGAGGGGATCGGCGCCTATGGCAACGCCTTCGGCGTGCCGAATGTGGGCGGCGAGGTGCGCTTCCATGCCGCCTATGACGGCAACTGCCTGGTCAACGCCTTTGCCGCCGGTCTGGCCGATGCCGACCGCATCTTCTACTCCGCCGCCTCGGGCGTGGGCATGCCGGTGGTCTATCTGGGCGCCAAGACCGGCCGCGACGGCGTTGGCGGGGCCACCATGGCCTCGGCCGAATTCGACGACACCATCGAGGAAAAGCGCCCCACCGTGCAGGTCGGCGACCCCTTCACGGAAAAATGCCTGCTGGAAGCCTGTCTGGAGCTGATGGCGACCGATGCGGTGATCTCCATCCAGGACATGGGCGCCGCCGGCCTGACCTGCTCGGCGGTCGAGATGGGCGACAAGGGGGGCTTGGGCATCCGCCTCGACCTCGACCGGGTGCCCACCCGCGAGGACGCGATGAGCGCCTACGAGATGATGCTCTCGGAAAGCCAGGAGCGCATGCTGATGGTGCTGCGCCCCGAAAAGGAGGACGAGGCGCGGGCGATCTTCGAGAAATGGGACCTCGATTTCGCCGTGGTCGGCGAGACCATCGCCGAGGACCGCTTCCTGATCCTGCACGGCAACGAGATCAAGGCCGACCTGCCGCTGTCGAAACTGTCCTCCTCGGCCCCGGAATATGACCGGCCCTGGGTGGAAACGCCTGCCCGCGCGCCTCTGGCCACGCTGCCGGAGATTGCGCCCATCGCCGCGCTGAAGGCGCTGATCGGCAGCCCCAACCACGCCCGCAAGTCCTGGGTGTGGGAGCAATATGACACCCAGGTCGGCGCCGATACCGTGCGTCGCCCCGGCCTGGGCGCCGGCGTGGTGCGGGTGCATGGCAGCCGCAAGGCGCTGGCCTTCACCAGCGACGTGACCCCGCGCTATGTCCGCGCCAATCCGCATGAGGGCGGCAAGCAGGCGGTGGCCGAGGCCTGGCGCAATCTGGTCGCCTGCGGGGCGACGCCGCTGGCCGCGACCGACAACCTGAATTTCGGCAACCCGGAAAAGCCCGAGATCATGGGCCAGCTGGTCGGCGCCATCAAGGGCATCGGCGAGGCCTGCCGGGCGCTGGATTTCCCGATCGTCTCCGGCAACGTGTCGCTTTACAACGAGACCGATGGCCGTGCGATCCTGCCGACGCCGACCATCGGTGGCGTCGGGCTGATCGCGGATGTGGACGACCTGATCGGCGGCGTGCCGGAGGCGGGCGACGTGGCGCTGCTGCTCGGGGCGTGCGGCAGCCATCTGGGCGTCTCGGCGCTGGCCCATGAGGCCTTCGGGATCGAGGAGGGCGATGCGCCGGCGGTCGATCTGGCCGCCGAGGCCGCGCATGGCCGCTTCGTCCTCGCCCATCGCCGCCATATCCGCGCCGTCTCCGACCTGTCGGATGGCGGGCTGGCGCTGGCGGCCTTCGAGATGGCGGATGCGGCCGGGATCGGCGTGACGCTGGAGGAGGGCGACATCGCCGCCCTGTTCGGCGAGGATCAGGCCCGCTACCTGATCGCCGCACCGGAGGCGCAGGCGGCGGCGCTGGAGGCCGCGGCGCAGGCAGCGGGTGTGCCACTGGCCCGTGTGGGACGCTTCGGCGGCGATGCGGTGCGGCTGGGCCAGGATGCGGCGCCGCTGGCCGAGCTGTCGGCGCTCTATCGCGGCGCCTTTGCCGAGACGCTGGGCCTGAACTGAGGCGGCAAGGGTGCGTGCAAGCACGCACCCTACGGCCCGTCCGCAAGGGCGC
>JBEBVF010000059.1:0-17934 GCA_040392885.1 Paracoccus sp. (in: a-proteobacteria)
GCAGACTTGTCCACGCCCGGAGACCCGAGGGAGTCGGAGGGGGTGGGCAAGTCGGACCTCGCCTTCCGCCTGCACCGAGGCGGGCTGCGTCGGACCCGTTCCCTTGCGGGACGCGGGCCGGCCAGCCCCGCCGGAGCGTTTCCGAGTGGCTCGCTGGAGGGTGGCGCCCCCGCCGTTGTCACGCGCGCCCGTGTTCACTCCGATCCCGAGGCCCCCCGGCTGGCAAAGCGGACAATCCGTTCGTGCCGCGCCGGTCCACGGGCCGGGGATGTCTCCCGGTTCTTCGCTGGATGGGCGGTTGCGCAGGAGCGGGCCGGAGAAGGCGGGAAACGAAATCCGCCGGCCCGCAGACCCGTCGACGCCCCGAGAAGTCGCACCCGGCGGCGGGCCGGGCCGCCTGCGCGGCGGGCATGGCGGCGTGCGCCTTCCGGCGTTTTGCTTGACCGCATCCCCCCGCGCGCGGATAAGCAGGACCAAAACCCGGGCAGGGATCATTCAACGGCACCGCCCGTCCGCAAGGCGGGTGGGGCGCAGGCAGGCAAGGGGAAAGCGATGCGGCAATCCGGGCGGGGACAGGTCGATGCCTTCATCGTGATGGAGGTGATGGAGGCGGCGGCGCGGGCCGAGGCCGCCGGCCGCCGCATCATCCATATGGAGATCGGCCAGCCCTCGACCCCGGCACCGGCGGCGGCGCGCCAGGCGGTGGCCGCGGCGCTGGAGGGGGATGCGCTGGGCTATACGGTGGCGCTGGGCCTGCCGGCGCTGCGCCAGGCCATCGCCGGGCTGCATCGCGACTGGTATGGGCTCGACCTGGACCCGGCGCGGGTGATCGTCACCACCGGCAGCTCGACCGCCTTCACCCTGGCCTTCACCGCGCTCTTCGAGGCCGGCGACCGGGTGGCGATGGGCGATCCCGGCTATCCCAGCTATCGCCAGATCCTGCGCGGCCTGTCGCTGCGGCCGGTCGGCATCCCGACCCGGCCCGAGGACCGCTATCAGCCGCGCCCCGACACCCTGCCCGAGGCCGAGGGGCTGATCATCGCCTCGCCCGGCAACCCCTCGGGCACCATGCTGGACCGCGCGGCGCTGAAGGGGCTGGCCGATGCCTGCGCCGCCCGCGACATGGCGCTGATCTCGGACGAGATCTATCACGGCCTGTCCTATGGCGGGCGCTGCGTCAGCGCGCTGGAGGTCAGCGACGAGGTGGTGACCATCAACAGCTTCTCGAAATATTTCAGCATGACCGGTTGGCGGATCGGCTGGATGGTGGTGCCGGAAAGCCTGATCCGCACCGTCGAGCGGCTGGCGCAGAACTTCTTCATCTGCCCGCCGCATGTCAGCCAGGTCGCGGCGCTGGCGGCGCTGGACTGCCGCGAGGAGGCCGAGGCCAACCGCGCCGTCTATGCCCGCAACCGCGCCCTGATGCTGGAGCGGCTGCCGCAGATGGGCTTTGACCGCATCGCGCCGCCGGATGGCGCCTTCTACATCTATGCCGACGTGTCGGACCTGACCGGGGATTCGCTGGGCTTCGCCTCGGAGATCCTCGACCGGGCCGGGGTGGCGGTGACGCCGGGGCTGGATTTCGACCCGGTCCGCGGGGCCCGCACGCTGCGCTTTTCCTATGCCCGCTCGACCGCCGAGATCGAGGAAGGGCTGGACCGCCTCGCCGCCTTCATGGCGGCGCGGTGAGGGCAGGGCGCATGCGGCTGCGCGCGCTGCTGATCCTGCTGGCGCTGCTGCTGGCGCCGCTGGCCCAGGCGCAGACGTCGCCGACGCGCGCGGTGGCGGTGCTGGACGCGGCGGCCTCGTCGCTGGTGGCCGAGGGCCGCGACAAGGGCGCGCCGCGGCCGCTGGACCTGCGGCTGGCGCTCAGCCGGGCGGTGCCCTATCGCGCCTATGTCATCGGCGGCCCGCCGCGGCTGGTGCTGGATTTCCGGCGGGTTGATTTCGGCGACAACCGGCCCGAGGCGCTGGCCGGCGCCGATCTGGTGCCCGGCATCCGCTGGGGCAATTTCCGGCGTGGCTGGACGCGGATGGTGGTGGAACTGCCCGGCCCGGCCCGTATCGACAGCGCGGAACTGCAACCGCAGGCGGAGGGCGCCGCCGTGCTGGCGCTGCGGCTGGAGCCGGTGGCGGCGGAGGATTTCGCCCCCCATGGCGGCGCCGCGCCCGAATCGGCGCTCTGGGACCTGCCGGCGCCGGCGGAGCTGCCGCCGGTGCCGCCGCGCCGCGACGGCACGCTGCGGGTGATGCTGGACCCCGGCCATGGCGGCATCGACCCCGGCGCCGTCACCGGCGATGTCACCGAGGCCGGGCTGATGCTGACCTTTGCCGAGGAGCTGGCGGCGCTGCTGCGCCGCGCCGGCGTCGAGGTGCTGCTGACCCGCGATGGCGACGACTTCGTCGGGCTGGAGGCCCGGGCCAGCGCCGCCCGCGCCGCCGGGGCCGATGTGCTGATCTCGCTGCATGCCGATGCGCTGCCCGAGGGCGAGGCCGCCGGCACCGCCTTCTACATCTGGAACGACAGCGCCGACGACCGCGCCGCCCGGCAGCTGGCGCTGCGCCATGACCGCGACGACCTGTTGGCCGGACTCGACCTGACCGGCACCGATGACGAGGTGACCGGGGTGCTGATGGACCTGGCCCGCCGCGACACCCAGCCGCGCAGCGAGGCCCTGGCCGGGTTCATGGTCGCCGAGACCCGGCGCGCCGGCCTGCCGATGCATGGCCGCCCCCTGCAGCGGGCCGGGTTCAGCGTGCTGAAATCGCCCGACATTCCCTCGATCCTGGTCGAGACCGGCTTTCTGACCGACAGCGCCGACCGCGCCCGGCTGGCCGATCCGGCGGGGCGCGCCGGGCTGGTCGCCGCGCTGGCGCGGGCGGTGCTGAACTGGGCGCATGACGACCGCATCCGCGCGCCGCTGCTGCGCCAATAGGCCGCCGTCCGCGGCTGGGCCAAGAATCGCGCGGGCCGCGCAATGCGGTTTTGACGCCTGCCATGCATCCGTCTATAACGCCGCCTTGGCTGCGGAGGCCCGAACTTGCTGCGATTCATCCTGTCTTTCCTGGGCGGCATCTTTGCCTTCGTGGCGACCGGCATCGTCTTTGCCGGGCTGGTCATCGGCGCGATCTTCTGGATGTTCTCGCCCGGGCTGCCCAGCTACGAGCAGCTGGCCCAGTATTCGCCCAAGACCATCAGCCGCATCTATTCCGGCGAGGGTCGCCTGATCGACGAATTCGCCCAGGAGCGGCGCATCTTCGTTCCCATCGACGAGATCCCCGACCTGGTGAAACACGCCTTCATCAGCGCCGAGGACCGCAATTTCTACACCCATCAGGGTTTCGACCCACGCGGCATGGCGGCGGCGGCGGTGCAGGCGGTGCAGTCGCGCTTTTCGCGCGTGCGCGGTGCCTCGACCATCCCGCAACAGGTGGTCAAGGTGTTCCTGCTCTCCTCGGACCGCAATATCGAGCGCAAGATCAAGGAGCTGATCCTGGCCACGCGGCTGGAGGCGGCGCTGGGCAAGGACCAGATCCTCGAACTCTACCTCAACGAGATCTTCCTCGGTCAGAACAGCTATGGCGTCGCCGCCGCGGCGCAGACCTATTTCAACAAGACCCTTGGCGAGTTGACCCCGGCCGAGGCCGCCACCCTGGCGGCGATGCCGCAGGCGCCCTCGCGCTCGATGGTGCGCGACCACGACACCATCCTTGCCCGGCGCGAATATGTCCTGCGCGAGATGTGGCAGAACGGCTATATCGACGAGGACACGTTCCGGCGCGAGAACGCCACGCCCCTGCGCACGGTGCAGAACGGCGATTACGTGCCCTTCCGCGACAGCCTGCCGCCGCGCGACTATTTCACCGACGAGATCCGCCGCCAGCTGTCGCGCGAATTCGGCGAGGACGAGTTCTTCGGCGGCGGGCTGACCATCCGCGCCACCGTGGTGCCGGACCTGCAGACCATCGCCGCCAATGCCCTGCGCGAGGCGCTGGAGAATTACGACCGCCAGCGCGGCGTCTGGCGCGGCACGCGGCAGGTGCTGGACCCGGCGCTGCTGGGCGACGAGGCCGCCTGGCGCGGCGCACTGGCCGCCGCGCCGGTGCCGCGCGACATTCCCGGCTGGCATCCCGCCGTGGTGCTGGGCTTTCGCGACGGCGATGCCGAGATCGGCATCGAGGGCATCCTGTCCGACGCCCGCGGCCACTGGATTCCGGCGCGCGACGTGACTTGGGCGCGCAAGCGCAACCGTGACGGCTCGTTGGGGCCCAAGGCCGGGCGTGCGCAGGACCTGCTGGAGGTCGGCGACGTGGTGCTGGTGCGGGCCATGACCGACGACAAGGACGGCAGCTTCATCCGCTGGACCCTGCGCCAGGTGCCCGAGGTCGAGGGCGCCTTCATGGCCATGGACGTCAATACCGGCCGGGTGATGGCCATGCAGGGCGGCTTTTCCTATCAGGCCACCACCTTCAACCGCGCCACCCAGGCGATGCGCCAGCCCGGCTCCAGCTTCAAGCCCTTCGTCTATGCGGCGGCGCTGGACAGCGGCTATACTCCCGCCACCATCGTCGTGGACGAGGCGATCACCGTCAACACGCCGCAGGGGTTGTGGCAGCCCTCGAACGCCTCGCGCCAGACCTATGGCCCGACGCCGCTGCGCACCGGGATCGAGCAGTCCAGGAACCTGATGACCATCCGCATCGCCCAGGACATCGGCATGGAGACGGTGGCGCGCTATGCCGAGAAGTTCGGCGTCTATGATGATCTCAAGCCGTTCCTCGCCAACAGTCTCGGCGCGCAGGAGACCACGCTGTTCAAGATGGTCGCCGCCTATGCGATGTTCGCCAATGGCGGCGAGCGGGTTGAGCCGACGCTGGTCGACCGCGTGCAGGACCGGCGCGGAAAGACCATCTATCGCCACGACCAGCGGGTCTGCGAGACCTGCGAGCAGCCGGCGCTGCCCGCCGGGCGCGCGCCGACCATCGTCTCGAACCGCGAGCGGGTGATGGACGCGATCACCGCCTATCAGCTGACCTCGATGATGCAGGGGGTGATCCTGCGCGGCTCGGGCACCGGGGTGCGGCTGCCGGTGCCGGTGGCCGGCAAGACCGGCACCACCAACGACGCCAAGGACGTGTGGTTCATCGGCTATACCAGCAATATCGTCGCCGGCTGCTATCTGGGCTATGACACGCCGCGCACGTTGGGGCCGGGGGCCTTCGGCGGCACGCTCTGCGTGCCGGTGTTCCAGGCCTTCATGCGCGAGGCGGTCAAGCAATATGGCGGCACCGAGTTCAAGGTGCCCCCCGGCGGCCATTTCGTGAAGATCGACCGTTTCACCGGCGCCAAGCTGGGGCCGGACGCCTCCGGCCCGAACGTGATCGCGGAATATTTCCGCGATGGCTCGACCCCCGACTGGGATTCGCCGCTGCTGCTGGTGACCGGGGGCTTCAACTCCTCCTTCGGCACCACCTACCTGCCGGCGCAGTCCTCGGGCGAGCAGACCACCACCATCACCACCTCCGGCGGCCAGACGCGGGTGATCCCGAAACAGGCCGATTTCGGCACCATGTCCTCGGGCGGGTTGTATTGAGGCGGCGGCCCCGGAGATGAAGCGCGGGAGGGTGCGGGTGACGCCGTGCCCTGCGGGCTGAGGTCTTGCGCAGCCTTGCAAGGCGCTGCCTGCGGATGCGGTGTGGGGCGCATGTCAGGCCGCAGGGGCATTGATAGTATCGGGCGCGTTCCTCCTCGGGGGAGGTTGGGCCTCTCTTGACGCGGTGCGGCCTCAGGGCAGGTGGGGCGCATTTCCGGCCGCCGGAGCATCGTGGTATCGGGCGCATTGCTGGAGGGCGAGCCTCCCTTCATGCGGCACGGTTTCGGGGCAGATAGGGCGCATTCGCCCGGCCGCCGGAGGCTGGTATCTGGCGCTTTCTTGGGGAGGTCGAGCGTCCCTTCATGCGGCGCGGCAACCGGGGCGCATTCCCGGCGTAGGGTGCGTGTTCGCACGCGCCGGCGCGGCGGCGCAATCCTGTGGGCATTCTTTCGATGCAGGGGGAGCGTCCCGGAATGCGGGCGGGTTTGCCGGACCCTATGGCCTTGGGGCGGGGGAGGTGCATTTTCCGCCGGGGCGCGTGTTCACAGGCCGCAACGAAGGCAGGTGCGTGCAAGCATGCACCATACGGAGCGGCGGCCGATTGGGGCGGCTGGATCGGCTTTCGGAGGCACACCTTGGGGGCGGTGCTTCGCAAACCCGGGACGCATCCCCGCCCGACGGAGGGGCAGCCGGCTGAAACTCTGCGGCCTCGGACCCCGCCGTCAGGCCGGCTTCGCCCTCTGCCGGTCCTTCCACTCGTGCCAGCCCCAGGACACCAGCCACAGCGCGCCGATCACCCACAGGTCGATCAGCAGCCGCGAACCCAGTCCCTGTCCCGGCGGGTTCATCTGCAGGGCGTCGCCCAGCACCGACAGCAGCACGCAGGCGATGAAGGACCACAGGCCGCCGCGGCCGATCTCCTGCAGCATGCGGCCCGGCGCCGTCGCCGACAGCCAGCGGATCGGGCGCGAGAACGGCACCGCCACCAGCCAGGCGCCGGCGAGGATCGCCAGATAACGGGTGCCGTCCAGCGACCATTTGTCGATGCTGCCATAGATCGACTTCATCCACAGCCGCAGCGGCAGCGCCGCATCGCCGAAGCGCGGCGCGATGGTGATGGCGGCGCCGAAGCAGAGCATCAGTATCGCCGCGAAGGTGATTGGCCCCTGCCAGCGCAGCAGGAGCGGCATGAAGCGGCGGCGGAACAGGCCCAGGGCCACGCCGGTATAGAACAGCATCTGCCAGCCGAACGGGTTGAACAGGATGCCGCCCTTGTTGTGATTGGGCACCATCGGCCCCAGCAGCGGCGCGAACCACCACAGCAGCGCCGAGCCGGCGGCGAAGGCCAGCGGCCAGCGTAGCAGCACCGGCACCAGCAGTGGCGCCGTCGCCAGCAGGATCACATAGACCGCCAGCACGTCGACGAGGTTCGGTTGCAGCCACAGCAGGGCCACCGTGGCGACATAGCCCAGCGGATTGTCGGTCACCCATTCGGCATAGGCGTTCCAGATCGCGGTATGCTTCATGCCGACGGCCAGCAGCGCCGCCGACAGCAGCGCCATCAGCACCGCGCCGATGATCAGCGCCCGCCAGACCTCGAAGCTGCGCCGGGCAAAGCGCCAGCGGGCGGCGCTGCGCGAGGATTTCGTCTCCACCCCCAGCCAGACCAGGCCGACCAGAAAGCCCGAGAGCAGCACGAACAGCTCGGCCGCGTCGAAGATGGACCAGTTCGCCACCGTGCCCAGCCGCAGCACCGACAGCGGCATGTGGTCGAGCATGATCGCCACGAGGGCATAGCCCCGCAGCATGTCCAGTTCGATCAGGCGCTTCATGCGGGGCGGGCCTCGCCGGGTGCGGGGGGCACGGGCAGCGCCGCCCAGCGGCGCAGCAGCTCGGGGTCGAGCACCAGTGCCAGCCGCTCCTCGGGCGACAGGAAGCCCAGCGCCTCGCCGCGGTCGGCGGCATGGGCCAGCTTGGCGGCGGCGGCGATGGCGGTCAGCCGGTCGCGCGCCGGGCGGGCCGGCTGCGGCGGGGTCAGCGCCAGGCAGGCGGCCAGCCGCTCGGGCGTGGCCAGCAGCGCGGCGATGCCCTCGCCGCCGATCTGGGCGCGCAGCTGGCGGCCCAGCGCCGCGGCCTCGGTGGCGACGGCGGGCGGGTCATGCTCCTCGGGGGTGATCAGCAGCCGGCGGCGCCGCGCCCAGCGGCCCATGACGCGGCTGGCGGAATAGCGGGTGACGAAGGGCGCCAGGATCAGCCCGGCCAGGATCGGCGACAGCCAGATCAGCTGGCCCGGCGCCAGTTCGACCATGATCGCCAGCGTGACCAGCCCCAGCGCCACATGCCAGGCATGACGACGCCAGACCGTGGCCCAGCCGGGGGTCGAGCCGAGGCGCAGCTGCGCCTCCCAGCCGGAATTCTGCCCCGACAGGATCTCGCCGATCTGGCGGGTCTGGATCAGCATCTGCACCGGGGCGATCAGCGCGGAAAGCAGGGTCTCGAACAGGGCCGAGGCCAGCAGCCGCCGCCGCCCGCCGGCGGCCCGGCCCAGCGGCCGCCACCAGGCGCGCAGCACCGCCACCAGCTTGGGCGTGAACAGCAAGCCCATGGCGGCAGCGAACAGCCACAGCATGCGGCGGCTGTCGAAGACCGGCCAGTTCGGGAACAGCTGATAGGTGGAGGGGAAATATTCCGGCGTGGACAGCAGCACCTGCACCGACAGCGCCAGACCGACCAGGATCAGCATCAGCCAGAGCGGCGACATCACGAAGCCCAGCACCCCGATCAGGAAATGCAGGCGGCTGACCCAGCTCAGCCCGCGCGTCGGCAGCAGCCGCAGGTGCTGTAGGTTGCCCTGCGCCCAGCGGCGCTCGCGCTTGGCGATGTCGAGCAGCGTGGGCGGCCCGCCCTCGAAGCTGCCGCGCAGGTCGTCGTCCAGCCGCACCTTCCAGCCGGCGCGGACCAGCAGCGCCGCCTCGACGAAATCATGCGACAGCACCGGGCCGCCGAAGGGCGGCTTGCCCGACAGCACCGGCAGCCCGCAGGCGCCGGCAAAGGCGCGCACGCGCAGGATGGCGTTGTGGCCCCAGAAATTGCCGCTGTCCCCGGACCAGGTCGCGACGCCGCGGGCGATCAGCGGGCCATAGATGCGGCCGGCGAATTGCAGGACGCGCGCAAGGATGGTCTCGCCGCCGATCTGCATCGGCATGGTCTGGATCAGCCCCAGCTGCGGGTCGCTGGCCAGCCGCCGCGACAACTCGGCGATGGTGGCGCCGGTCATCACGCTGTCGGCGTCCAGCACCAGCATCTGGTCATAGCGCCCGCCCCAGCGGCGCAGGAATTCGGCGATATTGCCGGATTTGTGGGCGGTGTTGTCGGCGCGCCGCCGATACCACAGCGGCAGCGGACACAGCTCGCGCGCCGCGGTCACCGCCAGCCGCTCGGCCACCACCGCATCCGGCCGGCGGCTGTCGGACAGCACGAAGATCTCGCTGCGCGCGCCCAGCGGCGTCTGCGCCAGCTCCTGCGCGATGGCGACCAGCGCGCCGAGGCTGATGCAGGCATCCTCGTGATAGATGGGCATGGCGATGACCAGCCGGTCGGTGCCGGGATCGGCGACCGGCGGCCGCGGTCGGGCGAACAGCGCCGACACCATCGAGAAGAACGAGAACGCCACCCAGGCGAAGGTGATGGTGAACAGCACCAGCAGCGCGAATTGCAGCCAGGTCACCCGGTCGCCAAAGGCGATGCGCATCTGCTGGCAGGCGATCCAGGTGGCGATGCCGGCGCCGCCGAAGGCCACCAGCCGCGCCGCCAGCACCTGCCAGTCGGGCAGGGCGCGCGGACCCGGCGCGCGGGCCTCGGGCAGGGGGCGGGCGCGCAGGTCCTGCACCGGCATCGCCAGCGGCGCCTCGGGCGGGGTTGCGGGCCGGTGCGGCCGGTCCGTGCCGGGAGTCATTTCGACCAACGGGCCAGCCAGGTCTCGCTGAGCGCGCCCTTGGGCCCAGTCAGCACCGCCTGGAGATCGGCCGCCTGGGCCTTGCCCGGCACGAACAGAAAGCCCAGCCGCATCACCCCGGCCTCGGGCAGCGGCCGCAGGTGGATGTTGCGCACCTCGCCCGAGGAGGCGGTCACCTGCGCCTCGGGAACGCCGTCGCGAAACAGGTCGAGGTCGAAATCGACCACATAGCTGCGGCCGTCGCGGTCGTTGATCGACTTGCCGGCCATGGTCGCGCGCACCATGGCCAGCGGTGCCGGGGCCGGCGGCAGCGGCGCGAAATCCAGGCGATAGGCGAAATCGTGGCGCTCGCCGGCCTTCAGCGGCTCGGCCGGGCGCCAGAAGCTGACGATATTGTCGTTGAACTCGTTCTCGGCCGGAATCTCGACCAGCCGCACCTGGCCCTTGCCCCAGTCGCCGCGCGGGGTGATCCAGGCCGAGGGCCGCAGGTCATAGCGGGCCTCGCCGTCCTGATAGTCGGCAAAGTCGCGCGGGCGCTGCGCCAGGCCGAAGCCGCGCGGGTTCTCGTCCACGAAATCCGAGATCTGCAGCTTGGCCGGCAGCGACAGCGCCCGCCACAGGTGCTGGCCGGCGCCGGTGGTCATCTGCAACCCGTCGCTGTCATGGACGCGCGGGCGATAGTCGTCGATGCCGACATGGCTGGCCGGGCCGAACCAGAACATCGAGGTCAGCGGCGCGATGCCGGCCCCGGCCAGGTCCACGCGCGGAAACAGGCTGACGCGGGTGGCGATCCGGGTGACCTCGCCGGGCGTCACCAGGAACTGGAAGGCGCCGGCCACGGACTTGCTGTCCAGCATGGCATGGATCAGCACGCTGTCGGCATCCTCGGCCGGGCGGTGGATCCAGAAATCGGTGAACAGCGGGAATTCCTCGCCATCCGGGCTGCCGGTATGGATCGCCAGACCACGCGCCGACAGGCCATAGAGCGTGTCGCGGGCGATGGCGCGGAAATAGCTGGCGCCCTGGAAGACCAGGAACTCGTCCAGCACATCGGGGCGGTTGAGCGGCATCCGCAGCCGGAAACCCGACCAGCCCATGTTGCCGATGGTGTCCATGTCGGCGCCATCGGGGAACTGCGAGGGGTCGAAATCCAGCAGATGCGGCGAGAAGGGCAGCGGCGTCACCGCGCCGGCCTCGTCCACCAGGTTGATCTGTACCGGCTCGTAGAAGATCAGGCCGGGCGGCAGGATATCCATGGCGAAGCGCGGGTGATCGCGCCAGGGATCGGCCTGCCGGCGGAAGCGGATGGCGCGATAGCTGTCATAGTTGAGGTTGGCGAAGCTGCCGACCAGCTCCGACAGCGGCTGCTTGTAGGGGGCGCCGGCGCGCAGCCGGGCCAGCTCCTGCAGGGTGTCGAAGCCGAAGGGCTTGGCAGGCGCCGGCTCGGCCTCGGCCTGCGGGTCCTCGGACGCGCCCTCCTCCTGCGCGCTGGCCGCGGTGGCGAGCAAGGCGAGGGCGGAGGCGGATTGCAGGAAGACTCGGCGCTGCATGGCATACCACGGGGCAGGAGGGCGTCAGGAATCGCGCCCTGATAGAGCGCCGGCCTCAACGCGGCAAGCGGGAAGGGGGTTTCCTGCCGATCAAGGTGCCGCGAGTCCGCGGTGGCGCCGGATTCGTCGGGTGCAGCCGGGGGGCGCCCGCTCCGATGCTGCCCGGACACCCCGCGCCAGCCTCCCCAGGCGACGAGTTGAACCCGGTTGCCGCTCCTCCCGAGAGGCGGCGTCCGGCCTCGCCAGCCGGGTGGCCCGGATAGGACCAAGGCGGTGGCCGCCGCCCCCACTCCCACGCCGCTTCTGCCACCCCATGCCAGCCTTCCGGGCGAGGGGCCGTTCCGGCGCCCTCGGCCTTGCGCCGCTTGGCCGCGCCGGCCTGCAAAACCCCGCTTTCCGGTTGCCTCCTGCGGGCTTTGCTGCTTACCTGCGCCCGCCTGTCTTGAAAGGATGAACGCCATGGCTCTCTCTCCCGATCACCGTGCGGATGTCGGTCGGTTCTGGACCACGATCGAGGCCTCCGGGCGGATCGGGGAGGGCCGGCCAGGCGGGCTCAGCCGCCTGACGCTGAGCGATTCCGACCGCGAGATCCGCGACCGGTTCGTCGGCTGGTGCGAGGAGGCCGGGCTGAGCGTCGAGGTGGACGAGCTGGGCTCGATCTTCGGCCGGCGCGAGGGGACCGAGCCGGACCTGCCGCCGGTGATGATGGGCAGCCACCTCGATACCCAGGTCAATGGCGGCCGCTTCGACGGCATCGCCGGGGTGCTGGGCGGGCTGGAGGTGATGCGCAGCCTCAACGATGCCGGCCATGTCACCCGCCGGCCGCTGGTGGTGGTGGACTGGACCAATGAGGAGGGCGCCCGCTATTCGCCGCCGATGGTGGCCTCGGGGGCCTTCGTCGGCCGCTACGAGGCGGACTGGGTGCACGGGCTGACCGATCGCGACGGGCTGCGCTTTGGCGAGGAGCTGGAGCGCATCGGCTACAAGGGCGCCCGCCCGGCCCGCGGCGGCCCGGTCGATGCCTATTTCGAGCTGCATATCGAGCAGGGGCCGATCCTCGATGCCGAGGGGCGGCAGGTCGGCGTGGTCACCGGCGGCTATCCCAGCCACGGCATGCGGGCGCGTTTCGACGGCCAGACCGCCCATACCGGCCCGACGCCGATGGACCTGCGCCACAATGCGCTGATCGCCGGGGCGCGCTGGCTGACGGCGGTGGACGATATCGGCTGGGATTTCGCGGTCCATGACGGCAAGGCCACCGGCGCCCAGCTGACCGCCTGGCCCAATATCGCCGGCAGCCTGTCGGATTACGCCCAGGCCATCTGCGACGTGCGCCATCCCGACCCGATCACCGCGCGGGTGATGGCGGAAAAGATGCGCCGGGCGCTGCACGAGGCCGCCGCCCGCGCCGGCTGCACCGCCACCATCGAGGACGAATGGAGTTGGGGCGGCGACATCTTCGACGCCGAACTGATCGCGCTGGTGCGCGAGGAGGCGGTGCGCCAGGGCTGGAACTGGCGCGAGATCAAGTCGCAGGCCGGCCATGATGCCTATCACATGGCGCTGCATTGCCCCTCGACGATGATCTTCACCCCCTGCAAGGGCGGCATCACCCACAACAACAACGAATCCTGCGAGAAGGAGGATTTCGAGGCCGGGCTGAACATGCTGCTGCATGCGGTGGTGAAGCGCGCCGACCGGGCATAGCCATTCTTCCGGGGTTGGATGGTGGCGGGGCGCGGACTCCGCCGCCTGCTTGGCGCTGGCGGCCGGAACGGCGGAAAGCTTTCCGCTGGCCGATGCGCGCATTCGCGGGGGCGAACGCGAGAGGCGGGTGCGTTTCCGGGTCAACGGCACGTCCTGGCTGTTGTGAAGTCCTGCGGCGAGGGGTCCGGACCGGCGGAAAGCTTTCCACTGGCCGATGAGCGTCCTCACTGAGGCGAAAGCGAGAGACGGGTGCGTTTCCGGGTCAATGGCATACTTCGGCTGTTGTGGAGCCTTGGGGCTAGGGCTTGCCGGAATGGCGGAAAGCTTTCCACTGGCCGATGCGCGCCTTCGCGGAGGCGAAAGCGAGAGACGGGTGCGCTTCGGGGTTAGCGGGACGCCTTGGCTGTTGCCAAACCTTGCCGGGGGCCCGCCGGATGAAGGGTATCCCCGCCGACTCGGGTCAGACGCCGCTGGAATTTCGGGATGGTCTGGCGGCGATTGCCGGGGATGGGGCGTCCCCCGCTATCCGACATGGAAGCCCTTGCTGGCCTGTGTGGTCCCGTAACCCTCGGGAGCCTCGTGGCGGGAGTTCGCCCGATGCCAGGACTTGCCGCGAGATCCGGGGGAGCATCGTTGTCGGGAGGCGTTCGATGTCCCCCTTGTGCGCGTTTCGCGGGGCGGAGCCGGGTGACTGCTTGTCCGGCCGGTTCGGGCCGGGGCGGCGCGGGGCGCCGGCCGGAAGCCCTGTGCCAGCGCCGGGGCAGGCGGGGCCCGCCCCGGCGGGCGGTTCAGGCCAGCTTGGCGGTGAACTCGATCAGGCGGCGGGTCTGGTGGCCGATGGCGGCCTTCACGTCGTCGGTGAAGGCGGCGCCCTGGGTATGCGAGTAGCCATAGGGGTTGCCGCCGGTCTTGAACAGCACCGGATCGGTATAGCCCGGCGGCACGATGATGCTGCCCCAGTGGCAGGCGGTAGTGTAGAAGCCCAGGATCGTCGCCTCCTGCCCGCCATGGGCATTCTGCGCCGAGGACATGGCCGAGACCGGCTTGCCGGCCAGGCCGCCCTTGGACCAGATCCCGCCCAGCGTGTCGATGAAGGCGCGCATCTGGCTGGCCATCTGCCCGTAGCGCGTCGGCGCCGAGAACAGATAGGCATCCGCCCAGGCCAGATCGTCGGCGGTGGCGTCGGGAATGTCGGCGGTCTTGTCGGCCTGCGCCTTCCAGGCCTCGGTGCCGTTCACCACCTCGGCCGGCGCGGTCTCGCGGGCTTTGCGCAGCCGCACCTCGGCGCCGGCGGCCTTGGCGGCCTCGGCGGCGATGGTCGCCATCTGATGGTTGGTGCCATAGGTCGAGTAATAGACGATCGCCAGTTTGACGGGCATGGAAACCTCCTGGTTGTGCCGGCCGGGGCGCGACGGCCGCAGCGGGCCGGCGCCGGGCCGGGGTCGACAGCGCGGCGTGTCGGCCCGAGTGTGTCCGGTTTCGGCAGCGGGCGCAACGTGGTGGCCGCCGGCGCGGGGCTGGCGCAGCGGGCCGGCGCCGATTGACAGCCGGAGCGCGCTTGCTATGGTCGCCCGCAGGCCGGCCACCCCCGTTTCATGCTTCGGTGAAGGGCCTGATCGTTACGATGGACGCGAAGGGCGCCGGTCGGCGCGGCGGGCTGGCCCGGCCGCTGCGCGGGCATGGCTGCCGGCCCGGGCGCCCGTCCGGGAATGGCGCAATCCGGCCGGGGCGGGCCGCATCGGGACCAAGAGGCAGGCGCATGGTCGGAATAGCCGCGATGACGATGGCCTATGTGCTGTCGCAGTTCTTCCGCTCGTTCATGGCGGTGCTGACCCCGGCGCTGATGGCCGATCTGGGCGCCAGCAAGGCGCAGCTCTCGGCGGCCTCGGGCTGGTGGTTCGCCAGCTTCGCGCTGATGCAGTTCGTGGTCGGCCTGTCGCTGGACCGTTTCGGCCCGCGGCGCACGGTGGCGCTGATCACCGGCCTCGGCTGCGGGCTGGGCTGTTTCGTCTTTGCCGGCGCGCAGGCGCCCTGGATGATCGCGCTGGCCATGGCGCTGATCGGCGCCGGCTGCGCGCCGGTGCTGATGGCCTCGATGTTCATCTTCGCCCGCAGCTTTCCCCCGGCGCGGCTGGCGGTGCTGACCTCGCTGGTCATCGGCGTCGGCTCGCTGGGCAATGTCGGCGGCACCGCGCCGCTGGCCGCCGCCGCCGCGATCTGGGGCTGGCGCCACATGCTGTTCGTCGTCGGCATCCTGGCCATCCTGACCGCGCTGGCGGTGCTGGCGCTGGTGCGCGATCCGCTGCGGATCGAGACCGCCGGCGGCGCTGCCGGCGGCTGGGCGGGCTATCTGCAGGTGTTCCGCCTGCGCCGGCTGTGGCCGATCTTTCCGCTGGTCGGGCTGAACTATGCGCCGATGATCGGCATTCTCGGCCTCTGGGCCGGGCCCTACCTGTCGGACGTGCATGGCGCCGATGCGCTGGCCATCGGCCGGGTCACCTTCTTCATGGCGCTGGCGGCGGTGGCGGGCTCGTTCCTCTACGGCCCGCTGGACACGCTGTTCGGCACCCGCAAATGGGTGGCCTTCGCCGGCAATTCGGCCTCGGTCGCGGTGCTGGCCTGGCTGGCGCTGTTCCCCGCCCAAGGCACCGCCGCCGTCACCGTCGCCCTGTGCCTGATCGCGGTCTTCGGTTCCAGCTATGCGCTGCTGATGGCGCATGGCCGGGCCTTCATCCCGGCGCATCTGACCGGGCGCGGCATCACCCTGCTCAACTTCTTCTCGATCGGCTGGGTCGGGGTGATGCAGATGCTCAGCGGCCATGTCGTCGATGCCTGGACCGACCCCGCCCGCCCCGAGGCCGCCTATGTCGCGCTGTTCGGCTTCTATGCGGCCAGCGTCGGCCTCGGCCTGCTGGTCTATCTGTTCTCGCACGATGCCCGGCCCGAGCGCGACGTGATCCGCACCACCGCCCCCCGCGGGGGGGCGCCTACCAGGTGACGAAGAACATCGCCTTGGCGAGGAACACGATCAGCAGCATGTGGCAGAACACGCTGACATGCACGAACCGCACTTGCCGGGCGCGCAGCGTGCCGCGGGCGCCGCGGATGACCGCGAACAGGAAATGCCCCAGCACGCTGAGCGCGAGCAGGATCTTCAGGCTCAGCAGGGTGGCGAAGGGGCTGGCCAGGGGCCGGGCCAACTGGTCGCGATAGCCCCAGGCCATGGCGATCCCGGCGCCATAGAGGACCAGCAGCACGAAGGGCATCACCTGCCGCGCCCGCCGCCCCACCGCGGCCTCCACCGCCCGCATCGCCTCGCGCCCGACCGGGCGGCGGACGGAATCGAGGATCAGCACCTCGAAGAACACCGTGCCGACGAACAGGATCGCCGCGAACAGATGCAGGGTGAGGGTGACGAAATGGGCCATGTCCTGTCCCCGGATGCCGACCGCGCCAACCTATCCCCGGCCGGGGGCGGCCAGCAACTGCGACACTTCGCGCGCGTGGAAGTCCCGCGCCTCCGGCCCGGCGGGGTCGCCGGCAAAGCGGCCCAACTCGGCCGCCTTGTCGAAGAAGCCCCGCCCCGGCAGGCCGGAGCCGGTGCGGCTGACGCAGAGCGCCGCCAGCAGCGGCCGGCCCTGCGCCGCGTCCTGCGCCATCAGCACCTCCAGCGCCGCGCCGAGCCGCCCGATCACCCCCGGCGGCACCAGCCCCAGCCGCGCCGCCGCCTCGCGATAGCTGATGGTGGCGCCGGCCTGCGCCTGCGCCGCCAGCAGGGCGCGCAGGCGCGGGACCAGGTCCGGCTCCGGCTCAGGCAAGGCCCTCGGCCTTCAGCGCCCGCTGCACCCCGGCATCCGCGTTCATCGCCGCATAGAAGCGGTTCAGCTCGGTCAGGTCGGAAATGTCGATCCCGACCGACCCGGCCCAGCGGATCACCACATAGAGATAGGCATCCGCGATCGAGCGCGAGCCGGCGATCCAGTCGCGCCCCTTCAACTGCTCGTTGGCGATGCCCAGCAGCCGGTGGACGGCCTTGCGCGCATGCGTCTTGGTCTTTTCGATCACCTCGGCATCGCCCAGATAGGCGGTGGCGCCGAACAGCGGCTTGAAGGCGGGATGCACGTCCGAGTTCACGAAGCCCAGCCAGCGATGCACCTCGGCATTGCCGCGCGGGGTGCCGTCGCCGCCCAGCCGCGCCTCGGGGAAGGCCTCGGCCAGATAGTCCAGCACCCCGGCATTCTGGGTGATGACACCGCCCTCGACCTCCAGCGCCGGCACCGCGCCCAGCGGGTTGATGCGCCGATAGGCCTCGCCATGCAGGTCGTCATGATTGTGGGCCTGCGCCTCGTAGGGGGCGCCGATCCATTCCAGCACGATATGGGCGGCCAGCGGGCAGGCGCCGGGCATGTAGTGAAGTTTCATGGTCGAATCCTCGCTTCGGACGGGTGGGGCGGTGGGTTCCGCCCCTACGGGATGAACCGATCGGAACGGCACTGCAAGCCGGTTCCAGCTGTCGACGAGCGCGACGGCCATGGTCAGCCGAGCCAGTTCCGCCTCCGCGAAGGCGGCGCGGGTCTCGGCATGAAGCGTGTCGGAGACCGGCCCCGGCGCGACCGGCGCCACCGCCTCGGTCCAGGCCAGCGCCGCGCGCTCGCGCGCCGTGAACACCGGCGATTCGCGCCAGGCGGCGACCTGATCGAGGCGCTGCGCGCTTTCGCCACCGGCGCGGGCCGCATGGCGGTGCAGGTCGACGCAATCGATGCAGCCGCCGAGCTGTGTGGTGCGCAGCCTGACCAGGTGCAGCAGGCTGCGCTCCAGCCCGCTCCGCGCGAGGGCCGTGTCCAGCGCCCGCAGCGCCTCCAGCATCGTGGGCGCCTTGCGAAAACAGCTCAGGCGCGGGGTGATGTCCTGTATCGGCCTTCCTTTCGGACGGGCGGCGGGCCGGCCCGGTCGCGGCCAGTATCCATGGGCTGCCGGCCGGGTGCAAGAATCGCGCAAAGGGGGCTTGCGGCTCGCGGCTGGCTTGGCTATAGCGCGCGGACCGGGTGATTAGCTCAGCGGTAGAGCGCTTCGTTCACATCGAAGATGTCAGCGGTTCAAATCCGTTATCACCCACCATAATTCCAAT
>JBEBVF010000060.1:0-17924 GCA_040392885.1 Paracoccus sp. (in: a-proteobacteria)
GCGAAGGGGGCGGCCGCGGCCGGGCGGCGCGCCGGCCCGATCCGGCGGTGATGGGCGACGGGCTGAAGGAGGCCGTCCGGCTGGCGCGCGAGCTGCGCACGGCCACGCAACTGATGCTTGAGGAAAGGAACCGCGTTGACAAGCTTCGCAAGGAAATCGCCGGAGGAGGCGGGGCAGGCGGCGCCCTCGACCTCGATGCGGCCCGAAGTGAGATCGGGCGCCGCCTGGCTTGCCTGCGCCGCGCCGCCGGAGGTTGACGAGTTCTTGGCGGGGCTGAGCGACAATGCGCTGGCCAGCCTGCCCTGGCTGTTCGAGTTCTGGGCGATGCCGCACCAGCTGCCCCCGGCGGGCGACTGGAAGAGCTGGGTGATCCTGGGCGGGCGCGGCGCGGGCAAGACCCGCGCCGGGGCCGAATGGGTGCGCGCCCAGGTCGAGGGCGCCACGCCCGAGGCGCCGGGGCGGGCGCGGCGGGTGGCGCTGGTCGGCGAGACCTTCGACCAGGCGCGCGAGGTGATGGTGATGGGCGAGAGCGGCATCCTGGCCTGCTGTCCCCCGGACCGGCGCCCGGTCTGGGAGGCGACGCGGCGGCGGCTGGTCTGGCCGAACGGCGCCACCGCCACCGTCTATTCGGCGCATGAGCCGGAGGCGCTGCGCGGGCCGCAATTCGATGCCGCCTGGGCGGACGAGCTGGCCAAGTGGAGGAAGGCCGAGGATGTCTGGGACATGCTGCAATTCGCCCTGCGGCTGGGGCCCGACCCGCAGCAGGTGGTGACGACGACGCCGCGCAATACCGAGGTGCTGAAGCGGCTGCTGCGCGCGGCCTCGACGGTGACCACCCATGCCGCGACCGATGCCAACCGCGCCTATCTGGCCGAGAGTTTCCTGGCCGAGGTCGAGGCGCGCTATGGCGGCACGCGGCTGGGCCGGCAGGAGCTGGAGGGCGTGCTGCTGGAGGAGAGCGAGGGCGCGCTGTGGACCACGGCGATGCTGGAGGCCTGCCGCAGCGAGCGGCTGCCGGTGCTGGACCGGGTGGTGGTCGCGGTCGATCCGGCGGTGGGGCCGGGGCGCGAGGGCGACGAATGCGGCATCATCGTCGCCGGGGTGGAGGCCAGGGGCGAGCCGAAGGACTGGCGCGCCTGGGTGCTGGAGGATGCCTCGGTGCAGGGCAGCCCGGTGGAGTGGGCGCGCGCCGCGGTGGCGGCCTTCCACCGCCATGGCGCCGAGCGGCTGGTGGCCGAGGTCAATCAGGGCGGGGCGCTGGTCGAGCAGCTGATCCGGCAGGTCGATCCGCTGATCCCGTTCACCGCGCTGCATGCCGGGCGCGGCAAGGGGCTGCGGGCCGAGCCGGTGGCCGCGCTCTATGAGCAGGGCCGGGTGCATCATGTGCGCGGCGCCGATCTGGGGCGGCTGGAGGACCAGATGTGCCGGATGAACCTGCGCGGCTATGACGGGCGCGGCAGCCCGGACCGGCTGGATGCGGCGGTCTGGGCGCTGCATGCGCTGATGATCCAGCCGGCTTCGGCGCGGCTGCGCCCGCAGATGCGGCGGCTGTAGCGGGCGCGGCGCGGGCGGTGATGGCGGGTGGTGGTGGCATCGGGTTCGGTGCGTGCGAGCACGCACCCTACGGCCGTGGCGGTTGTCATTGCAGGCGCGGTGGGTTCGGGGGCGCCTTTGGCGGGGTTGTGATTTGCCGGTGGTGATGTGCGGCGGGGTTCGGTGCGTGCGAGTACGCACCCTACGGCTGAATGAGCGTCGGGCGAGGTGTCCGACTTATCCACCCCCTCCGACTCCTGTGGGGGTCTCCGGGCGTGGATAAGTCTGCGTGGTCGGGGAAAGCGGCTGCCGGAGGGGGAAGGTGTGTGACGTCACGCATCCTGCTCGGGCGTCGATGAATGGAAACGAACGAAAAAGGGTCGGCTTTGCCGGCCCTTTTCCGTTGCGCGAGGAGGAACGCATGGCATTGCGGATGTTTGCCAGAAACAGGGGTGCCGGGATCGCGGCCCCCAGCGAACGGAAGGCCAGCGCGGCCGGGCGCATCATCGCGCTGGCCGGCGGCCATGGGCGGGCGCTGTGGTCGGCGCGCGACAACGGCACCCTGATGCGGGGCGGGTTCCTGGGCAATCCGGTCGGCTTTCGCGCCGTGCGGCTGATCGCCGAGGCCGCCGCCGCCGTGCCGCTGATCTGTCAGGACAGCGAGCGGCGCTATGACCAGCACCCGGTCGTGGCGCTGCTTCGGCGCCCCAATCCGGGGCAGGGCCGGGCCGAGCTGCTGGAGGCGCTGTTCGGGCAGCTGCTGCTGTCCGGCAACGGCTATGTCGAGGCGGTGGGCCAGGGCGCGGACGGGCTGCCGGCGGAGTTGCATATCCTGCGTTCCGACCGGATGGCGGTGGTGCCGGGGACGGATGGCTGGCCGGTGGCCTATGAATACAGCCTCGGCGGGCGCAAGCTGCGCTTCGACATGGCGGGCAGCCCGGACCCGATCTGCCATATCCGCAGCTTCCATCCCGCCGATGACCATTACGGGCTGTCGCCGCTTCAGGCGGCGGCGGTGGCGCTGGATGTCCATAACAGCGCCTCGGCCTGGTCGAAGGCGCTGCTGGACAATGCCGCCCGGCCCTCCGGGGCCATCGTCTACAAGGGCCAGGACGGGCAGGGCGTGCTGACCTCCGAGCAATACGAGCGGCTGGTGGCCGAGATGGAGGCCAACCATCAGGGCGCCAGGAATGCCGGGCGGCCGATGCTGCTGGAAGGGGGCCTCGACTGGCAGCCGATGGGGTTCTCGCCCTCGGACATGGAGTTCCACGAGACCAAGCAGACCGCCGCGCGCGAGATCGCGCAGGCCTTCGGCGTGCCGCCGATGCTGGTGGGGATTCCGGGCGATGCCACCTATGCCAATTACGCCGAGGCGCATCGGGCCTTCTACCGGCTGACGGTGCTGCCGCTGGTGGCGCGGGTGGCGGCGAGCCTTGGCTGGTTCCTGTCGGAGCATCTGGGGGCCGAGGTCGAGCTGCGCGCCGACCCGGATGCGGTCCCGGCGCTGGCCGCCGAGCGGGACGGGCTGTGGGACCGGGTCGGGCGCGCCGATTTCCTGACCGCGGCGGAAAAGCGGGTGCTGCTGGGGCTGCCGCCCGCGGCGGAGGGCTGAGATGGACGGCGCGCGAAGCTTGCCGGGCGACTGGGCCAGCCACCGCATCGACGCGCAGGAGCGCATCATGGCGTTGCAGTTCGGCCAGGTCGAGAAGCGGCTGGAGCGGATCGAGGCCATGATCGGCGGCCTCGAGAAGCGGCTGTGGATGTCGCTTTACGGCGTCGCCGGCGTGGTGGTGGCGCAGGCGGTGCAATCGCTGATCGAATTCGTGCCGAAAGGGGGATGAGGATGCAGGACCATGCAGGCGGGCTGGAGGTCAAGCTGGCGGGGCCGGGGGCCGGGCCGCCGGTGCTGAGCGAGGGCACGCTGATCGAGGGCTATGCCAGCCTGTTCGACCAGACCGACCAG
The DNA here is from genome assembly GCA_040392885.1 of Paracoccus sp. (in: a-proteobacteria). Taxonomy (GTDB): domain Bacteria; phylum Pseudomonadota; class Alphaproteobacteria; order Rhodobacterales; family Rhodobacteraceae; genus Paracoccus. The sequence goes on from JBEBVF010000060.1 coordinate 3,497, forward strand.
GGCGGCGATGTGGTGGTTGCCGGGGCCTATGCCAAAAGCCTCGCGGCGCTGGCGGCCAAGGGCGGCAAGGTGCGGATGCTGTGGCAGCACGACCCGGCCCGCCCGATCGGTGTCTGGGAGGAAATCCGCGAGGATGGCCGGGGCCTGTGGGTCAAGGGTCGGCTGCTGCCGGAGGTGGCGCAGGCCCGCGAGGCGGCGGCGCTGGTCGCGGCCGGGGCGCTGGACGGGCTCTCCATCGGTTTTCGCACCGTCAGCGCCGGGCGCGACCAGAAGGGCCGCCGCCTGCTGACCGAGATCGAGCTGTGGGAGGTGTCGCTGGTGACCTTCCCGATGCTGGCCTCGGCCCGGCTGGTGCAGGGCAAGGGCGATGTGCCCGGGACCGACATCTCGGCGCTGGCCGGGCTGTTCACCGCCGCCGCGCAGGCGCTGCGCGGGGCGTGAAGGCGGCCGCCCGGGCAGAGCCGGGGGGCCGGAACTTTCCGACAATGGAGTTGTGAGCATGACCGAGGCGGCAAGGGGCGCGGCAGTGCCCGCCGAATTGCAGGGCGCGATGCTGGGTTTCGTCGAGGAACTGAAGGCATTCCGCACCGATATCGAAACGAAACTGGGCGAACAGGACAGACGCATGAGCATGATCGACCGCAAGACCGCGCTGCGCAACCGTACCCCCCTGGCCGCGATGGCCGAGGCCGAGGCGCCGCATCAGAAAGCCTTTGCCGCCTATCTGCGCTGCGGCGACGACAGCGGCATGCGCGGCCTTGCGGTGGAGGAGAAGGGCATCTCGACCTTCGACGGCGGCTTCCTGGCCTCGCCGGTGATCGCCGAGCGGGTGCAGAACGCGCTGCGCGCCACCGGCTCGCTGCGGGCGCTGGCCACCGTGGTGCAGGTCGATGGCGGCAGCTTCGAGAGCATCGTCGAGACCGACACGCTGGGCTCGGCCTGGGCGCGCGAGGCGGCGGCCGAGACCGATGCCGGCAATGTCGCCCGCGTCACCATCGAGCTGCACGAGTTGGCGGCGATGCCCAAGGCCTCGCAGCGGCTGCTGGACGACGCGGCTTTCGATGTCGAGGGCTGGATCGCCGGGCGCATCGCCGACCGCTTCGCCGCCGCCGAGGCCGCGGCCTTCCTGAACGGCGACGGCGTCGACAAGCCGGTGGGCGTGCTGGAGGCGCCGCAAGTCGCCATCGACGGCGACAGCCATCAGGGCATCGGCACCCTGGCCACGGCCTCGGCCACCAAGATCGAGGCCTATGAGCTGATCGACCTGGTCTATGCGCTGGGCGCCGCCCATCGCGCCAATGCCGCCTTCGTCATCAACAGCAAGGTCGCCGCCATGCTGCGCAAGATGCGCGACAGCGACGGCCGCTTTCTGTGGGCCGACAGCCTCAGCGCCGGCGAGCCCGCGCGCCTGCTGGGCTATCCGGTGCTGGTCAGCGAGGACATGCCGGAGCCGGCCAGCGGCGGCGCCGCCGTGCTGTTCGGTGATTTCCGCGCCGGCTACACCATCGCCGAGCGGCCGGACCTGCGGGTGCTGCGCGATCCCTTCTCGGCCAAGCCGCATGTGCTGTTCTACGCCACCAAGCGCGTGGGCGGCGGCGTCGTCGACGGCCGCGCCATCAAGCGCCTGAACTTCGCCTGAGGAGGCGAGGCGGGGTCGCGCGCTTGTGCCTGCCGGACCGGCAGCAACTGTCCGCGCGCGCTTCTGGCGGGCGCGCGGGCGCGGCCCCGGATTTCGGCGAATGGGGATCGGCAGAACGGGAGTATGCAAGGATGATGCTGGTCGAGGAAACGGCCCCGCCGCAGGAGGCGCTGCCCGTCGCCGGTCTGCGTGGGCAATTGCGGCTGGGGACGGGGTTCGATCTGGCCGAGGACGCGGCGGAGGAGGCGGCGCTGGCCGGCTTCCTGCGGGCGGCCATCGCCACGGTCGAGGCGCGCACGGGCAAGGTGCTGCTGCGCCGGCCGTTCCGCATGCGCATCGAGGGCTGGCGCGATGCGAGTGCCCAGCCGCTGCCGCTGGCACCGGTGCAGTCGGTCGATGCGATGCAGATCGAGGACGGGCGCGGCGGCGTCACCCAGATCGAGCCGGCCCGCTGGCGGCTGGTCGCGGACCCGCAGCGGCCGCTGCTGGTGCCGGTGGGGGGGCTGCTGCCCTATGTGCCGCGGAATGGCTTTGTCACCATCCGCTTCACCGCCGGCTTCGCGGAGGACTGGGCGGGCGTGCCGGCCGACCTGGCGCAGGCGGTGCTGATGCTGGCCGCGCGCCATTACGAGGATCGCGGCGGCGACAGCGCCCGGCAGGCGCTGCCCTTCGGGGTGGCCGCGCTGCTGGAGCGCTGGCGCGCCGTGCGGCTGCTGGCCGGGCGGGGAAGGGGGCGGGGATGAGGCATCCTCTGGACCTGGAAACCCCCGAGCGGCTGGCGGACGGCATGGGCGGGCATCGGGTGGCATGGCGGCGGCTGGGCACGCTCTGGGCCGAGCTGTCGGCGCAGCCGGCGCGGGCCGAGCGCGGAGAGGTCGGCGCCCAGGCGCGGGTGCGCTGGAAGATCCTGGTGCCGGGGGCGCGGGCGGGCGATCCGCGCCGCCCGCATCCCGGCCAGCGGCTGAGGATGGGCGCCCGGATCTTTGCCATCGAAGCGGTGGCCGAGGCCGGCCCGACCGGGCGGGCGCTGGTGATCTGGGCAAGCGAAAGGGAGGGCAGGAAGTGAGCTATCTGGCGGCTTGCGATCTACAGGCCTCGGTCTGGCGGGTGCTGCGCGAGGATGCGGCGCTGGGGGCACTGGTCGGCGACGCGATCTTCGACGCGATGCCGGTGGCGGCGCCGTCCGGCCCCTATGTGGCGCTGGGGGCCGAGGACGTGGCCGATGCCGGCGACGTCACGGCGCGCGGCGCGCGGCACGATTTCGTGGTCTCGGTGGTCGAGGGCGGCGAGGCCGGCGGCTTCGGCGCCGTCAAGGCGGCGGCCGAGGCGGCGGTGGCGGCGCTGGACGGGGCGGCGCCGGTGCTGGACGGGCCCGGCGCCCGGCTGGTCGGCATCTGGTTCCAGCGTGCCCGGGCGCGCCGGGCGGAACAGGGCGGCGCGCGCCGGGTCGATCTGACCTTCCGCGCCCGGGTGGATTTCGGTTGAGGAGGGCGTGTGATGGGCGTGCAGAACGGGCGTGACCTGTTGATCAAGATGGACATGACCGGCGAGGGGGCGTTCGAGACCGTGGCCGGGCTGCGCACGACGCGGCTGGGCTTCAACGCCGAGACGGTGGATGTCACCAGCCTGGAGAGCCGGGGCGGTTGGCGCGAGCTGCTGGCCGGGGCCGGGGTGCGCTCGGCCTCGATCTCGGGCTCCGGGGTGTTTCGGGATGCGGCCACCGACGGGCGGGCGCGGCAGGCGTTCTTCGATGGCGAGCAGCCGCTGTGCCAGGTGGTGATCCCGGATTTCGGCACCATCGAGGGCCGCTTCCAGATCACCGCGCTGGAATATTCCGGCAGCTACAATGGCGAGGCCAGCTACGAGATGACGCTGGCCTCGGCCGGGGCGCTGGAATTCGCCGCCCACGCCGGCGGCGCGACGGGGCCGGCCGATGGCGACTAATCCCTGGCGCGGCGAGGTCGAGATCGAGATCGACGGCGAGCCGGTCCGCGCCCGGCTGAGCCTGGGCGCGCTGGCCGAGCTGGAGGCGGCGTTGGGCGCGGGCTCGCTGGTGGCGCTGGCCGAGCGGTTCGAGGGCGGCGCGGTCTCGGCGCGCGACGTGCTGGCGGTGCTGGCGGCGGGCGCGCGGGCCGGGGGCTGGGCCGGCAGCGATGCCGACCTGGCCCGGGCCGAGATCGGCGGCGGGCCGCTGGCGGGGGCGCGGGCGGCGGCGCAATTGCTGGCGCGGGCCTTCGGGGTGACGTGATGGCGGCGCTGGATTTTGCCGGGATGATGCGGGCCGGGCTGAACGGCCTCGGCCTGCACCCGGCGCAGTTCTGGGATCTGACGCCGGCCGAACTCGCCCTCATGCTGGGGATCGAGGGCGGGGCGGGGGCCATGACGCGGCAGCGGCTGGAGGCGCTGCTGGCGCGGTTTCCCGATGGCGGGCGGCAGGCGTGGGGTCGGGGCGCGGGGGCAGCCCCGGCCCCGATGGCGCAAGAGGGGAGGTGAGCGGATGAACAGGGACGGTCTGGACGGTCTGGACGGATTGGGCGGCGGCTTTGACGATGCGGGGCGCATGGCCGGCGCCTTCGAGGCCGAGTTGGCGCGGCTGCGCGAGCAGATGCTTTACACCTCGCGCGAGGTGGGTGTGCTGTCCTCGGGGATCGGCGGCGGGCTGCGGCGGGCCTTCGACGGGCTGGTCTTTGACGGCATGAAGCTGTCGGACGCGCTGAAGGGCGTGGCGCGCGCCATGGTCGATACCGCCTATTCCATCGCCATGCGGCCGATCCAGCAGGCGGTGTCCGGGGCGCTGGCGCAGGGCGTGTCCAGCCTGATGGGCGGCGCCCTGGGCATCGCCCAGCCCTTTGCGGCCGGCGGGGCGTTCACGCAGGGGCGGGTGATGCCGTTTGCGCGCGGCGGTGTGGTCGGGCAGCCCACCTGGTTCCCGATGCGCGGCGCCACCGGGCTGATGGGCGAGGCCGGGCCGGAGGCGATCATGCCGCTGCGCCGCGGTGCCGATGGCCGGCTGGGCGTGGCCGCCGAGCGCGGCGGCGCCGGGCGGGCGGTGAACGTGACCATCAATATCGCAACCCCTGACGTGGCCGGGTTCCAGCGCAGCCAGAGCCAGATAGCCGCCCAGATGGGCCGGCTGATGGCCCGGGGTGAACGCAACCTGTGAAAGGAGGCCGCCAATGGCTTTTCACGAGATCCGCTTTCCGGCGAATATGTCCTTCGGCTCGGTCGGCGGGCCGGAGCGGCGCACCGAGATCGTCGCGCTGACCAATGGCTTCGAGGAGCGCAACAGCCCCTGGGCGCATTCGCGCCGTCGCTATGACGCGGGGCTGGGGCTGCGCTCGCTGGACGATGTGGCGGTGCTGATCCATTTCTTCGAGGCGCGGGCCGGGCAACTGCACGGCTTTCGCTGGAAGGACTGGGCCGATTACAGGAGCGGCCTGCCCTCGGCGCCGGTGGCCAAGGGCGACCAGCAGATCGGTCTGGGCGACAGCCAGGTGCGGCGGTTCCAGCTGTGCAAGACCTATGAATCCGGGCCGGCCCGCTATTGCCGGCCGATCCTGAAGCCGGTTTCGGGCACGGTGCTGGTCGCGGTCGGCGGCGACCAGATGCAGGAGGGCGTGGATTACGCGCTGGACACCGCGACCGGGCAGGTGCTGTTCGCCGAGCCGCCGGGCGCCGGAGCGCCGATCACCGCCGGGTTCGAGTTCGATGTGCCGGTGCGCTTCGATACCGACCGCATCGCGGTGTCGGTGGCCAGCTTTCAGGCCGGTGAGCTGCCGCAGGTCCCGGTGGTGGAGGTGCGGTTGTGAGCGCGGACCTGACCACCACCCGCGCCCGTGCCTGGGCGGTGACGCGCCGCGACGGGCTGCGGCTGGGTTTCACCGATCACGATGCCGGGCTGGAATTCGCCGGCATCGTCTTTCGGCCGCAAGCGGGCATGGCGGCGGGAGTGCTGAACCAGGGCACCGGCCTGTCGGTGGACAATGGCGAGGCGGCGGGGCTGTTGTCGGACGAGGCCATCTCGGAGGAGGATCTGCGCGCCGGGCGCTGGGATGGCGCCGAGATCCGGCTGTGGGAGGTGGACTGGGCCGATCCCGACGACCGCCGCCTGCTGTTTCGCGGCAATCTGGGCGAGGTGACCACCAGCGGCGCGCGCTTTCGCGCCGAGCTGCGCGGGCTGACCGAGCCGCTGAACCATCCGCGCGGGCGGGTCTATCATCCGCGCTGCGCCGCCGTGCTGGGCGACCGGGCCTGCGGGCTGGACCTGACCCGGCCGGGTTTCATGGCCGAGGGCGTGATCCGTGAGGTGGTCGCGGCCGGCGAGTGGATCGTCGAGGGGGTCGAGGCGCATGACCCCGGCTGGTTCACGCATGGCCGGGTGGTGATGCGCTCCGGCGGCGGCCTCGGGCTGGCGGCGGCGCTGCGCACGGATGTGGTGCTGGCCGACGGGTCGCGGCGGCTGGCGCTGTGGCAGCCGCCGGGCATCCTGCCGGTGGCAGGCGATGCGGTGCAGCTGACCGCCGGCTGCGACAAGGCCGGCGCCACCTGCCGGCTGAAATTCGACAATTACCTGAACTTCCGCGGCTTCCCGCATCTGCCGCCGGAGGACTGGCTGCTGGCGCCGACGGTGAGCCGGGCGGTGGAGCGGCCCCGCGCCCGGCCAAATCCGGGGCAGGGCGAGGGCGGCGGCCGATGAGCCGGGTGGTCGAACTGGCCCGGGGCTGGATCGGCACGCCCTATGTCCACCAGGCCTCGGCGAGGGGGGCGGGGGCGGATTGCCTCGGGCTGATCCGCGGCATCTGGCGCGGGCTTTACGGCCGCGAGCCGGAGGCCCTGCCGGCCTATACCCCCGACTGGGGCGAGATCGGCGGCCACGAGCATCTGGCGGCGGGGGCGGCGCGGCATCTGGTTCCCGCCGGGGGGCCGCCGCGGCCCGGCGAGGTGCTGCTGTTTCGCATGCGCGAGGCGGCGGTGGCGAAACATCTGGGGATCTTGTCGGCGGCCGGACCGGCCGCCGCGTTCATTCATGCCTATGACCGGCACGGCACCGTGGAAAGCCCGCTCTCCGGCCCCTGGGCGGCGCGGATCGTCGGGCGCTTCCGGTTCCCGGGCCATTGAGGCGATCGCGGCGCGGGTGCCGGGTCGGGGCGGACAAAGCAGGAGGGGCCGATGGCCACCATTCTACTCTCGGCGGCGGGTGCGGCGATCGGGCAGGGCATTGGCGGCACCGTGCTGGGCCTGTCGGGCGCGGTGATCGGCCGCGCGGTCGGCGCCACCGTCGGCCGGGTCATCGACCAGCGGTTGCTGGGCACTGGTGCGCGGGCGGTGGAGACCGGGCGCATCGACCGGCTGCGGTTGCAGACCGCGGGCGAGGGGGCGCCGGTGGCGCGGCTCTGGGGGCAGATGCGAGTGACCGGGCATGTGATCTGGGCCGCGCCGCTGGAGGAGGAGCGCAACACCTCGCGCGCCGGGGGCGGCAAGGGCGCGGCGCCCAAGGCCAGCGTCACCGAGATCAGCTATCGGCTGAGTGTGGCGATCGCGCTGTGCGAGGGGCCGATCCTGGGCATCACCCGCGTCTGGGCCGATGGCGAGGAGATCGCGCCCGGTGATCTGGGCCTGACCGTCTATTCCGGCGCCGAGGACCAGCTTGCCGACCCGGTGATCGCTGCGCATGAGGGCGAGGAGGCGCCGGCCTATCGCGGTATCGCCTATGTGGTGCTGGACCGGCTGGACCTGTCGCGCTGGGGCAACCGCATGCCGCAGCTGAGTTTCGAGGTCACCCGCGCAGCGCGCGAGGGTTCGGGCCTGGCGCATGTGGTGCAGGCGGTCGCCATGATCCCCGGCACCGGTGAATACACGCTGGCGACCAGGCCGGTGGGCCTGCCCGGCGATCTGGGCGAGACGCGGATGGTCAATACCAACACCCCGCTGGCGGCAACCGATTTCCTGGCCTCGCTGAAGCAGTTGCAGGTGGAACTGTCCTCGGTCGGCTCGGTCTCGCTGGTGGTGTCGTGGTTCGGCGACGACCTGCGGGCCGGGCATTGCACGGTGCGGCCCAAGGTCGAGGACAGGGCGGTCGAGGGCGACGGCATGGTCTGGCGTGCCGGCGGCATCGGCCGGGCGCAGGCGATGGAAGTGGCGCGGCAGGACGGGCGCCCGGTCTATGGCGGCACCCCGGCCGACGAGGCGGTGGTGCAGGCGATCCGGGCCACGGCCTCGCGCGGGCTGAAGCCGGTCTTTTACCCTTTCGTGCTGATGGAGCAGCAGCCCGGCAACACCCTGCCCAGCCCCTGGGGCGGCGAGGGCCAGCCGGCGATGCCCTGGCGGGGGCGGATCACCACCGCGCTGGCGCCGGGCATGGAAGGCTCGAGCGACGGCACCGCGGCGGCCGAGGCGGAGGTGGCGGCATTCTTCGGCAGCGCGCAGCCCGGGCATTTCAGCCGCGCCGGCACCCAGATCAGCTATGCGGGGCCGGCGGAATGGGGCTATCGCCGCTTCATCCTGCATTACGCGAATCTGTGCGCGGCGGCGGGCGGGGTGGATGCGTTCCTGATCGGCTCGGAACTGGTCGGGCTGACGCGGATTCGCGGCGCAGGCGGCGCCTATCCCGCCGTTGCCGCGTTGAAGGCGCTGGCGGCGGATGTGCGGGCGATCCTCGGGCCGGGCGTCCGCATCAGCTATGCCGCCGACTGGTCGGAATATTTCGGCCATCATCCCGGCGGCGGCGAATTGCGTTACCATCTGGACCCGCTCTGGGCCGATGAGAATGTCGATTTCGTCGGCATCGACAATTACATGCCGCTGTCCGACTGGCGCGAGGGCGAGGATCACCTGGATGCGCGGGATTGGCGCGACATCCACGACCCGGCCTATCTGATGGCCAATATCGAGGGGGGTGAGGGCTTCGACTGGTATTACGCCAGCGAGGAGCATCGCGCTGCCCAGATCCGCAGCCCGATCACGGATGGCGCGCATGGCGAGCCCTGGGTCTGGCGTTACAAGGATCTGCGCAACTGGTGGGGAAGGCCGCATCACGAGCGCATCGGCGGCGTGCGCTCGGAGGTGCCGACGGACTGGCAGCCGGGCAGCAAGCCGATCTGGTTCACCGAGATCGGTTGCGCGGCGCTGGACCGGGGCACCAACCAGCCCAACAAGTTCCTGGATGCGCTGAGTTCGGAATCGGCGTTGCCACATTTCTCGGCGGGGCTGCGCGACGATGCCATGCAGGCCGCGGCGCTGGCGGCGCTGGCGGGCTATTGGGGCGACCCGGCGCGCAATCCCGTGGGCGAGTATGGCGGGCCGATGCTGGACATGTCGCGCGCCCATGTCTGGGCCTGGGATGCGCGGCCCTGGCCGGCCTTTCCGGCGCGCACCGACCTGTGGTCGGACGGGCCGGCCTGGGCGCGGGGGCACTGGCTGAACGGGCGGGCGGGCGCGGTGCCGCTGGCCGATCTGGTCGGGGAACTGTGCCGGGATTCGGGGGCGGCCGATTTCGACGCCTCCGGGCTGGTCGGGCAGGTGCGCGGCTTTGTCCTGACCGGGGCCGAGACGGCGCGGGCGGCCTTGCAGCAACTGATGCTGGCCTATGGTTTCGACGCCTTCGAGGCGGGCGGCGTGCTGCGGTTCCGCATGCGGGCCGGGCGGGTGGACCGGGTGATCTCGCCCGACCATCTGGCGCGGGCCGAGGGGCTGGGCGCGCCGGAATTCACCCGCGCCGCCGAGGCAGAACTGAGCGGGCGGCTGCGGCTGAACCATGTCGATGCCGGCGGTAGCCATGACAGTGCCACCACCGAGGCGCGGCTGCCGGGGGATGCGGATGGCCCGGCCACGTCGAGCGAGCTGTCGCTGGCGGTGACCCGCGGCGAGGGGCGGGCGACGGTCGCCCGCTGGCTGGCCGAGGCGCGGGTGGCGCGCGACGGGCTGCGGCTGGCGCTGCCGCCCTCGCAGGGCGATCTGGCGCCGGGGGACGTGATCGCGCTGGCGGATGCCTCGCGCTGGCGGGTGGACCGGATCGAGCGCGCCGAGGCGCTGACCGTCGAGGCGGTGCGCATCGAGCCCGGGCTGTATCGCGCCAGCGAGGAGGGCGACGACCTGCCTGCGGCCCGGGCCTGGCTGCCGCCGGTGCCGGTGGGCTTTGCCTTCCTCGACCTGCCGCTGCTGCGCGGCGACGAGGTGCCGCATGCCCCGCATCTGGCGGTGACGGCGCGGCCCTGGCCGGGCTCGGTCGCGGTGTGGATGTCGGAGGCCGAGGCGGGCGGCTACGGCGCGCTGACCACGATCGGGGCGCCGGCGCTGATGGGGGTCACGCTGTCGCCGCTGGCGGCGGCGGCGCCCGGTATGTTCGACCGCGGCCCGGCCCTGCGCATCCGCATCAAGGGCGGCCCGCTGGGTCCGGTGGCGCAGGCGGCGCTGTTTTCCGGCGCCAATGCCATGGCCATCGGCGACGGCACCCCCGACCGCTGGGAGGTCCTGCAATTCGCCCATGCCGAGCCGGCGGGCGATGGCGAGTGGCTGATTGCCGGCCGGTTGCGCGGGCAGGCGGGGACCGATGCGGTGATGCCGCTGGTCTGGCCGGAGGGCAGCCTGGTCGTGGTGCTGGACGGGGCGGTGCGGCAGTTGCCGCTGGCGCCCTCGACGCGGGGGGTGGCGCATCACTACCGGATCGGGCCGGCGCTGCGGGCGGTGGATGATGCCAGCTATCGCCATCAGGAGGCGGCCTTTCCCGGCGTGGGCTTGCGGCCCCTGTCCCCCTGCCATCTGCGGGTGCAGGGGCGGGCGGTCAGCTGGGTCCGGCGCACCCGGATCGGCGGCGATGGCTGGGACGGGGCGGATGTGCCGCTGGGCGAGGAGAGCGAGTCCTATCTGCTGCGGCTGCTGCGCGACGGCAGCCTGCTTTACCGCGAGGTGCTGGCGGCGCCGCATTGGCAGGCGCCGGCCGGGCTTTGGGACATGATCGCCGAGGGCGGCGATTTCGTCGTGGATGTGGCGCAGCTTTCGGCCGTCTACGGGCCGGGGCCTTCAGCAAGGAAGATCGTGAATGTCTGAACAGGAAACGCCGCGGCTGGGCCTGCCGCTGATCCAGCCGGCGCAGGCGCAAAAGCATGTGACGGTGAACGAGGCGCTGATCCGGCTGGATGCGCTGGCCAATCTGGTGCTGGAGGGGATCGGCGGGGTCGCCCCGCCGGTCTCGGCGCCGGAGGGGGCGTGCTGGGCGGTGGGCGAGGCGGCCTCGGGCGCCTGGGAGGGGCAGGGCGGCACCATTGCCATCCGCGCCAATGGCGGCTGGGTGCATGTGGCGCCGCCCGCCGGCCTGCGCGGCATGACCCGGGCCGGGGCGCCGGTGATCTTCGACGGCGAGGACTGGCAGGTCGGCGCGCTGAGCCTGACGCCTTCGGGCGCCGGGATCGGGGCGCAGTCGCTGGAGGTTTCGGTGGTGCCCGCGGCGGGCGCGCGGGCGGCCAGCGGGCTCTACATGCCGGCGGGGGTGCTGATCCTCGGCGCCACGGCGCGGGTGACGGCGGCGCTGAGCGGCGACCTGACCAGCTGGTCGCTGGGCACGGGCGAGGCGGTGGACCGCTTCGGCTCGGGCCTCGGCACCGGGGCGGGGTCGTGGTGCCGGGGCATCCTGTCGCAGCCGATGGTCTACTGGTCGCCCGATTCGCTGGACCTGATCGCCGAGGGCGGCGCTTTCGGCGGCGAGGGCGCGGTCACCGTCGCCATTCACTGGCTGGAACTGGCGCTGCCGCGCTGATGGCGCGCCCTCTGGCGAATCCGGCGGGGTTCGGCTATCCCCCTGGCCGGACATGCTGGAGGGCGAGCGTGGCACAGGCATCCGACATGACCCGGCTGTGGCAGCGCCTGCGCCGCCAGGCCGAGGCCGCGGCGCGGCGCGAGCCGTTGCTGGCGCCGCTGCTGGCCGGCGCGGTGCTGGAGCGGACCGACCTGGCCGATGCGATCAGCCATATCCTCGCCGGTGACCTGGCGACGCCGGCGCTGCCGGCCGAGGCCCTGGCCGTGCGCTTTCTGGCGCTGCACCGCGCCGATCCGGCGCTGGCGCTGGCGGCGCTGGAGGATCTGCAGGCGGTGATGGATCGCGACCCGGCCACCACCGAGCCGTTGCAGCCGCTGATTTATTACAAGGGTTTCAAGGCTTTGCAGGCGCATCGGCTGGGCCATGCCCTGTGGCGGGGCGGTGCGCGCGATCTGGCGCTGTGGTTGCAATCGCGCAATTCGGCGGTGTTCACGGTCGACATCCACCCGGCCGCCCGCATCGGCACCGGCGTGCTGATCGATCACGCCCATGGCATCGTGATCGGCGAGACCTCGGTGGTCGGCAACCATGTCTCGATGCTGCATTCGGTCACGCTGGGCGGCACCGGCAAGAGCGGCGGCGACCGCCATCCCAAGATCGGCGACGGCGTGCTGATCGGGGCCGGCGCCAAGGTGCTGGGCAATATCACCGTCGGCCGCAACAGCCGCATCGCCGCCGGCTCGGTGGTGCTGGAGCCGGTGCCGACCTGCAAGACCGTGGCCGGCATTCCCGCCCGCATCGTCGGCGATGGCGGCTGCGACACCCCCGCCGAGCGCATGGACCATGCCTTCTCGCTGCGGCCCCAGACCGGCGAGAGCGCCTGAACCACCGCGGCGCCCCTTGTGCGCCGCCCCGATCCGCGCTATGGGCGCGCCACTTCACAGGCAGAGGTTGGGCCTTGCGGGGAGACATCCCGTGACGGTCCGCCGGTTGGGGCAATGCCCTGAGACCCTCTGCCCAGGCGCAAACCGGAAAGGAACAGGACATGGCGCTTCCCGAATTCACCATGCGTCAGCTGCTGGAAGCTGGCGTCCATTACGGCCACCAGACCCAGCGCTGGAACCCGCGGATGGCGGAATACATCTACGGCGACCGCAACGGCATCCACATCATCGACCTGACGCAGACCGTTCCCATGCTGGACGCGGCGCTGCAGGTCGTGCGCGATACCGTCGCCAAGGGCGGCCGCGTGCTGTTCGTCGGCACCAAGCGCCAGGCCCAGAAGGCCGTCGCCGAGGCCGCCGAGAAATCGGCGCAGTTCTACATGAACCACCGCTGGCTGGGCGGCACCCTGACCAACTGGAAGACCGTGTCCCAGTCGATCAGCCGCCTGAAGGCGATCGACGAGGCCATGGCCGCCGGCGCTGAGGGCCTGACCAAGAAAGAGCGTCTGGGCATGGAGCGCGAGCAGGCCAAGCTGCAGGCCAGCCTCGGTGGCATCCGCGAGATGGGCGGCCTGCCGGACCTGATGTTCGTCATCGACGTGAACAAGGAAGACCTGGCCATCCTCGAGGCGAAGAAGCTGGGCATCCCGGTCGTCGCCGTCGTCGATACCAACTCGTCGCCCGCCGGCGTCGACTATGTCATTCCCGGCAACGATGACGCGGCCCGCGCCATCGCGCTCTATTGCGACCTGGCCGCCCGCGCGGCGCTGGACGGCATGTCGGCGCAGATGGGTGCGGCCGGTGTCGATATCGGCGCCCTCGCCGATCTGCAGGTCGCGGCCGATGTCGAGGACGAATCGGCCGACGCCTGAGCCATTATTCTGAAGCCGTCGCCGGCGCGGCCCTCCAGCCGCGCGGCGACGTGATGACAAGGAGAAACCCGATGGCCATTACCGCGGCTATGGTGAAAGAACTGCGCGAAAGCACCGGCGCAGGCATGATGGATGCCAAGAAGGCGCTGACCGAAACCGATGGCGACATGGAGGCGGCGGTCGACTGGCTGCGCACCAAGGGCCTGGCCAAGGCCGCCAAGAAGGCCGGCCGCGTCGCCGCCGAGGGCCTGATCGGCGTTGCCGTGCGCGACGGCCGCGGCGTGGCGGTCGAGATCAACTCGGAAACCGACTTCGTTGCCAAGAACACCGACTTCCAGGAGTTGGTGCGCGACATCGCCAAGGTGGCGCTGGAAACCGGCGACGACATCGAGGTCGTGCGCGCCGCCCATCTGAACGGGCGCAGCGTCAACGACGTGCTGAACGAGGCCATCGCCCGCATCGGCGAGAACATGACCTTCCGCCGCCTGCACGTCCTGGAGGGCGATACCATCGTCCACTACATCCACAACGCCGCCGCCGAGGGCCTGGGCAAGATCGGCGTGCTGGTCGCGCTGAAGGGCGATGCCGCCAAGGCGCAGGAGATCGGGCGCCAGTTCGCGATGCATATCGCGGCGACCTCGCCGGCCTCGCTGTCGGAGGCCGACCTGGACCCGGCGGTGATCGAGCGCGAGAAGGCCGTGCTGACCGAGCAGGCCCGCGAATCGGGCAAGCCGGAAGCGGTCATCGCCAAGATGATCGAGGGCCGCATGTCGAAGTTCTTCGAGGAAGTGACGCTGCTGGGCCAGAAATTCGTCATCAACCCCGATGTGACCGTCGCCCAGGCCGCCAAGGATGCCGGCGTCGAGATCACCGGCTTTGCCCGTGTCGCCGTCGGCGAGGGCATCGAGAAGAAGGAAGAGGATTTCGCGGCCGAGGTCGCCAAGACCCTCGGCGGCAACTGATCCGCAAGCCATTGGCGCCGTCCCCGTCCGGGGGCGGCGTCTTTTCGTTTCCACAGCCGGAAGGTTCCGGGAATCGCGGTTGACTCGGGCGCCTGCCCGTCTATAAGCGCGGCTTCCATTGGTGTTGGTGGACCCCGCAAGGGGAAGCCTGTCGCCCAAGCGGGCAACCGCGCGGGAAAGGACAACGCCCTTTCGCACAACCTGAAAGGAGATCAGCGATGACCAAACGCACCGCTGCCAAGTACAAGATCGACCGCCGC
>JBEBVF010000061.1:0-17662 GCA_040392885.1 Paracoccus sp. (in: a-proteobacteria)
TCGACGCGGGCGCCGGCGATCATGTCATCGACCGAGCGCCCCGAAAGCTGGCCATATTCGGGAAAGCTGCGGACCTCGAACAGCACATGGCCCTCGGCCTCATAGGCGTGGCCGCGGCGGATCAGGTCCCCGATCATGGCGATCATGCCGGCGATATGGTCGGTGGCGCGGGGCTCATGGTCGGGGCGGGCGGCGCCCAGCGCGTCCATGTCCTCGTGATACCAGGCGATGGTCTCGGTGGTGATGTCGCGGATCGGGCGGCCGGTCTCGGTGGCGCGGGCGTTGATCTTGTCGTCCACGTCGGTGAAGTTGCGCACATAGGTGACATGGGCATCGCCATAGACATGGCGCAGCAGCCGCACCAGCACGTCGAAGACCAGCACCGGGCGCGCATTGCCCAGATGCGCGCGGTCATAGACCGTCGGCCCACACAGATAGAGGCGTACCCGGGCCGGGTCGATCGGGGTGAAAACCTCCTTCTGGCGGGTTTTCGTGTTGGTCAGCCGGATCTGGATCTGGGTCATGGGCCTTTTCCCTGGGGCGGGAGGCCACAATGGAACGCCCGCCGGAATACCGTTCAGCGGCGGGTGCAGCAAATCTGGGCGGCGGGCGCGTTCATGCCGGGATGCTTAGCAACGCCACCCCGCCACCGCAAGCGGATTGCGGGGCGGTCAGGGCGCCTTATGCTGCGGCGGATGCGCCGATGGCGCCGCCGGCGCCCGGCGCGGGGTCTCAGCCGGCCTGCTCCAGTCCGGGGGTCTCCAGCGCCGCGTGCAGCAGCCCCTCTGCGCCGCCGGCGCCGCCGCCCGCCCTCGGCGGCAGGGCCTCAGCCGGCCTCTTCCAGCCCGGCGGTTTCCAGCACCGCATGCAGCAGCACATCGGCGCCGCCCGCGGCCCATTCCGGGCTGATCTCTTCGGCCTCGTTATGGCTGATGCCGCCGACGCAGGGGCAGAACAGCATGGCGGTGGGGGCGATGTCATTGATGTTGCAGGCATCGTGCCCGGCCCCGGAGACGATGTCGCGATGCTTGAGGCCCAGCCGGTCGGCGGCAGCGCGCAGCCGCGCCAGCAGCGCCTCGTCGAAGGCCGGCGGCTCGAACTGGCCGATGGTGCGGGCGCTGAATTCCAGCCCCAGCTCGGCGCAGAGGCGCGGCCCCTGTTCCAGCAGCGCCTCCTGCATCCGGCGCAGGATCTCCGGCTTGTGGCTGCGCAGGTCGGCGGTCAGCAGCACGCGGTCGGGGATGACGTTGCGGCTGTTGGGGAATACCTCCAGATGGCCGATGGTGGCGACGGCATCGGGCTGGTGCGGTGCGGCCAGCGCATTCACGGCCTCGACCAGCCGGGCGGCGCCGCGCAGCGCGTCATGGCGCATGGGCATTGGCGTCGAGCCGGCATGGGCGGCGCGGCCGGTGATCTCGCATTCGATCCAGCGCAGCCCCTGGCCATGGGTGACGATGCCGATGGGCACCCCCTCGGCCTCCAGGATCGGGCCTTGTTCGATATGGTATTCGAACAGCGCGTGGACCGGCTGGCCGCCGGTCGGCAGCGCGCCGCGCCAGCCGATGCGTTCCAGCTCCTCGCCGAAGCGGGCGCCGTCGAGGTCGGTGCTGGCATCGGCCGCGGCCTCCTCCAGCTTGCCGGCGAACACCGCCGAGCCCATCATCGCCGGGGCGAAACGGGCGCCTTCCTCGTTGGTCCAGTTGACCAGCACGATCGGGTGGCGGGTCTTCAGGCCGCGCTCGCGGATGGTGCGGATCACCTCCAGCCCGGCCAGAACCCCCAGCACGCCGTCATACTTGCCGCCGGTGGGCTGGGTATCCAGATGGCTGCCGACCAGCACCGGCGCCGCCTGCCTGTCGCTGCCCTCCAGCCGCAGGAACATGTTGCCCATGCGGTCCACCGACAGCACCAGCCCCTCGGCCTCGCCCCAGCGTTGCAGCAGGGCGCGGGCCTCGGCATCGGCATCGGTGGCGGTCTGGCGGTTGTTGCCGCCGGCGATGCCGGGGCCGATCCGCGCCATCTGCATCAGGCTGTCCCAGAGCCGGGTCGGGTCGGTGCGCAGGTTGGAGCCGGGCTGGGCCATTCTGGATACCTGATGAGGGAGGGGAGGGAATGCGGCGCGGGCCGGGCGCCCGCGCCGGCGGGTCAGGCGGTGGCCTTCAGCACCGCCGCCAGCTTGCCGAACAGCTCGTCGATCTGGGCCTTGCTGATGATCAGCGGCGGCGACAGCGCGATGATGTCGCCGGTGATGCGCACCATCAGCCCGTCGTCGAAGGCGCGGGTGAAGGCCTCGTAGGCGCGCTTGCCCGGCTCGCCCGCGCGGGGTTCCAGCTCGATGCCGCCGATCAGGCCCATGTTGCGGATGTCAATGACATGGGGCAGGCCCTTGAGGCTGTGGATCGCGTCCTCCCAATAGGGGCCCAGTTCGGCGGCGCGGGCGAACAGCCCTTCCTCGGCATAGGTGTCCAGCGTGGCGATGCCGGCGGCGCAGGCGATCGGGTTGCCGGAATAGGTATAGCCGTGGAACAGCTCGATCATGTGATCGGGGCCGGTCATGAAGGTGTCGTGGATGGCGCCGGTCGTCATCACCGCGCCCATCGGGATGACGCCGTTGGTCAGGCCCTTGGCACAGATGATCATGTCCGGGGTGACGCCGAAATGGCTGGCGGCAAAGGCCCCGCCGAGGCGGCCGAATCCGGTGATCACCTCGTCGAAGATCAGCAGGATGCCGTATTTCGCGGTGATCGCCCGCAGCTTTTCCAGATAACCCTTCGGCGGCAGCAGCACCCCGGTCGAGCCCGCCATCGGCTCGACGATCACCGCGGCGATGGTGTCGGCGCCGTGCAGCGCCACCAGACGTTCCAGATCGTCGGCGAGGTTGGCGCCATGTTCGGGCTGGCCGCGGGTAAAGGCGTTCTGCGCCGGCAGGTGGGTATGGGGCAGGTGGTCGGTCGCCGGCAGGCCGGGGCCGAAGGCGCGGCGGTTCGAGACGATGCCGCCTACGGAAATGCCGCCGAAGCCGACGCCGTGATAGCCGCGCTCGCGCCCGATCAGGCGGATGCGGTGGCCGTCGCCGCGGGCGCGGTGATAGGCCAGCGCGATCTTCAGCGCCGTATCGACGGATTCCGAGCCGGAATTGGTGAAGAACACATGCTCCATCGCGTCGGGGGCGATGTCGATCAGGCGGTTGGCCAGCTCGAAGGCCAGCGGGTGCCCGAACTGGAAGTTCGGCGCGTAATCCAGCGTGGCGGCCTGTTTCTGGATCGCCTCGGTGATCCGGGGGCGGCAATGGCCGGCATTCACGCACCACAGGCCGGCGCTGCCGTCGAGGACCTTGCGGCCATCGGTGGTGGTGTAATGCATGTCCCGCGCCGAGGCGAGCATGCGCGGATTGGCCTTGAAGGCGCGGTTCGCGGTGAAGGGCATCCAGAAGGCGTCGAGGTCGTTGGGCGCAGGCCGGTGATCGAATTCGGCGGTTGCGGCTTTGTGATCGAGGGCCATGGCGGGAGACTCCTTGCGGCGCGGCGGCGCCGATACGCTAGCGCAGGTGCGGGGCCAGTCAAGGGAGCGCGGCACAGGTGCCGAGGAAATCCCCCCGGCGGCTCTGGACTTCGGGGCGCGAAACTGCAAAGGGGAAGCGCCAAACGATCCCATGCAAGGAACGCATGTCATGCAGATTCGTGAGGCCCTGACCTTCGACGATGTTCTTCTGGTTCCCGCGGCCTCGACGGTTCTGCCCTCGACCGCGGATGTGACGACGCGGGTGACGCGCGCCATCCGCATGAACATCCCGCTGCTGTCCTCGGCGATGGACACCGTGACCGAGGCTCGCATGGCCATCGCCATGGCCCAGGCCGGCGGCATCGGCGTCATCCACCGCAATCTCGGCATCGAGGAGCAAGCCGACGAGGTGCGCCGGGTCAAGCGGTTCGAATCCGGCATCGTCTATCGCCCGATCACGCTGCGCCCCGACCAGACGCTGGCCGATGCCGAGGCCCTGCAGGAACGCTACAACGTCACCGGCTTTCCGGTGGTGGATGCGGAAAACCGCGTCGTCGGCATCGTCACCAACCGCGACATGCGCTTTGCCTCGGATGCGCGCACCCCGGTCTCGGCGATGATGACCTTCGAGGATCTGGCGATCCTGCGCGAGCCGGCCGACCGCGCCGAGGCGATCAGTTTGATGAAGGCGCGCCGCATCGAAAAGCTGCTGATCACCGATGCCGAGGGCAAGCTGACCGGGCTGCTGACGCTGAAGGATACCGAAAAGGCGGTGCTGAACCCCCTGGCCTGCAAGGACGATCTGGGCCAGCTGCGGGTGGCGGCGGCCTCGACCGTGGGCGATGAGGGCTTCGAGCGTTCCAAGGCGCTGATCGAGGCCGGGGTGGATCTGGTGGTGATCGACACCGCGCACGGCCATTCGGCGGGCGTGGCGCAGGCGGTCGAGCGGGTCAAGACCTACTCGAACGCGGTGCAGGTGGTCGCGGGCAACGTCGCCACGGCGGCGGCCACCCGGGCGCTGATCGAGGCCGGGGCCGATGCGGTCAAGGTCGGCATCGGCCCGGGCTCGATCTGCACCACGCGCATCGTCGCCGGCGTGGGCGTGCCGCAACTGACCGCGATCATGGATGCGGTGTCGGCGGCGGGCGACGTGCCGATCATCGCCGATGGCGGCATCAAGTATTCGGGCGATTTTGCCAAGGCCATCGCCGCCGGCGCCTCCTGCGCTATGGTCGGCAGCGCCATCGCCGGCACCGATGAAAGCCCGGGCGAGGTGATCCTCTATCAGGGCCGCTCCTACAAATCCTATCGCGGCATGGGCTCGCTGGGGGCGATGGCGCGCGGCTCGGCCGACCGCTATTTCCAGAAGGATGCCGCCTCCGACAAGCTGGTGCCGGAGGGGATCGAGGGGCAGGTGGCCTATAAAGGCTCGGCCGGAACCGTTCTGCATCAACTGGTTGGCGGCCTGCGCGCCGCCATGGGCTATACCGGCAGCGCCACCATCGAGGAGATGCGCACCGGCTGCGAATTCGTGCGCATCACCGGCGCCGGGCTGAAGGAAAGCCACGTCCATGACGTGCAGATCACCCGCGAGGCACCGAATTACCGCATGGGCTGAACGGTTTCTTTACCGTTCCGGGATTAGCTGGGGCCATCGCTAACACGGTGGCCCCTATGATGCGTTGGGTGATTCTGTTCCTGCTTCTGGCCGGCCCGCTGCGGGCGGCGACCCCGGCCGGGCTGTGCGAGCAGGTGGCGATTCAGGTCGCGCAGGAGGCCGGCGTGCCCGTCGACGTGCTGGGTGCGCTGACCCTGACCGAGACCGGGCGGCGCCAGGACGGCGTTCTGCGGCCCTGGGCCTGGGCGGTGAATGCCGAAGGTGCGGGGACCTGGTTCGACGATCCCCGGCAGGCGCTGGATTTCGCCTCCGCCCGGGTGGCGGCGGGGCGCACCAACGTCGATATCGGCTGCTTCCAGCTGAACTTCCGTTGGCATGGCGAGCATTTCGGCTCCATGGCCGAGATGTTCGACCCGCTGGCCAATGCCCGCTATGCGGCGGATTTCCTGCGCGCGCTTTATGCCGAGACCGGCGACTGGCGCGCCGCGGCCGGCATGTTCCATTCCCGCCGGCCCGAGGATGCGGCGCGCTATCTGGCCCGTTTCGACGAATTGCGCGCGTATCTGCGCAGCCAGGGGTTCGCCGGCGATGCCGCGGGGGCGGGCGCGGACCTCGCCGGCGGCGACGGGGTGGCCACGCTGTCGGCGGAGCAGTTCGCCATGCTCACCGGCACCGACCCGCGCCGCCTGCGCGGCCCGCGGCGCGAGAGGCTGATGCTGCTGGGCGCGCCGCCGGGCAGCAGCCCGGCCGGCGGCAAGGGCTCGCTGGCGGTGATGGGAGCGGCGCGCGGGCCGCTGCTGGTCGCCTCCGGCCGCGGTGCGCTGGTGGCGCTGGATGCGGCCGGCGACTGGCCGTGAGGCGGGCCGGCGACCGCCCCGACATGAAAGGGCCGGGCACCCTTGCGGGGCCCGGCCCGGTTCCGGCCCTGCCGGTCCCGGCTTACTGGATCGGCGCCGGGGCGGCCGGCGGCATACCGGCATCGACGGGGGCGGGCATCGCCTCACGCTCACGGAACACGTATTCCGGCGCGGCATCGGCCTCGGCGCGGCTCAGATCGCTGGTGATCTGGTTGGCGTCATAGTCGACGGTCAGGCGCGCCCACGGCACGGCGATCTTCTTCTCGCCGATGCCCAGGAAGCCGCCGACACCGATCACCGCGGCGACCATCTGGCCGCTGTCACGGTCCATGATCAGGTCGCTGACTTTGCCGATGGTCTCGCCATCGGGCGAGGTCACGGTGGCGCCGGTCACCCAGTCGAGGCGCAGCTCGTTGGCGGCCTGCTCCTGCACGACCTTGTCGGGGTCGGGGGCCACGGCGGCGGCCTCGTCGGCGGCGGCATCGGCCTCCATGGCGGCATCTGCAGCCGCATCGGCGGCCTCCTCGGCCTCCATCGCGGCGTCGCCGGCCGCGGCATCCGCATCCGCTGCGGCGTCACCGGCCGCATCCGCGGCATCCGTTGCGGCATCGCCGGCCGCGTCGGCGGCATCCGTGGCCGCATCCGCGGCATCGCCCGCGGCCTCCGTGGCCGCATCGCCCGCGGGATCGGTCACGGCGCTGTCGTCCTGGGTGGTCTGCCCGGGCGCCGGCACGACGGCCTGCTGGGCGAGGACGGGGGTGATGGCCAGGGGAAAGACGAGGGCCGTGGTCAAGAACAGCTTTTTCATGGCGTTCTCCTCCGGGAAACTGATTACGAACAACGCGGCTTCGGCGGGAATGCCATCGTGCCGCTCGTCCGATCAACGCGACCTCGCCGCGACCCGTTCCAGCCATCGGCGGGAAACCGCCGCCCCGGCACCGGCGCGAAAGCCTTGACAGCCCGGCCATGCCGGGGCCAAGCCGGTGGGCATGAGCATGCGCGACGAGGACCCGCAGACCGCGCCCGGGCTGGCCCTGCCAATGCCCGAAGCCGGCCCGCGCGACCCCGACGAGGCGCTGATCGTGGATGTGGAGGGATTCGAGGGCCCCCTCGACCTGCTGCTGACCCTGGCGCGCAGCCAGAAGCTCGACCTGATGCAGATCTCGGTGCTGGCTCTGGCCGAGCAATACCTGGCCTTCATCGAGCGCGCCCGCAGCCTGCGCATCGAACTGGCGGCGGATTACCTGGTGATGGCGGCCTGGCTGGCCTTTCTGAAATCGCGGCTGCTGCTGCCGCCGGACCCGCAGGCCGAAGGCCCCTCGGCCGAGGATCTGGCCGCGCATCTGGCCTTCCAGCTCGAGCGGCTGGACGCCATGCGCCGGGCGGCGGCGCAGCTGATGGCGCGCGACCGGCTGGGCCAGGACCGGTTCGCCCGCGGCGCGCCGGAGGCGGTGACCCGGAGCCGCGACATCCGCTGGCAGGTCGGGCTGATCGACCTGATGCGCGCCTATGCCAGGCTGCGCACCCGCGACGAATTCCGGCCCTATGCCTTCGACCGCACCGACGTGTTCACCATGGAGCAGGCGCTGGACCGGCTGCGCGGCATGATCGGCTATGCCGGGGCCTGGACCGAGCTGGCCGCCTTTCTGCCCGAGGGCTGGACCGATGCGCGCCGCCGCCGCTCGGCCATGGCGGCCTGTTTCGCCGCCTCGCTGGAGCTGGCACGGCAGGGCCGGCTGGAGATCCGGCAGGCCGACGCCTTCGCCCCCATCAGCCTGCGCCGCAAGGGAGGCACGCCATGAGCGAGGACCACCCGCATCTGCGCGTCGTCGCCCCCGGCGATCCGGCGCTGCCGCCGCCGCTCACCGAGGCCGAGCGCATGGTCGAGGCGATGCTCTTCGCCAGCGCCGCGCCCCTGACGCTGGAGGAGATGGCGGCGCGGATGCCGCCGGGCAGCGACGTGGCCGAGGCGGTGGCGGCGCTGCGCCGCCGCTATGCCGGGCGCGGGGTGGAGCTGGTGCGGGTCGGCCAGGCCCATGCCTTCCGCACCGCGCCGGATTTGGGCTTCCTGATGCGGCAGGAGGCGGTGGAGAGCCGGCGGCTGTCGCGCGCCGGCATCGAGACGCTGGCGATCATCGCCTATCACCAGCCGGTCACCCGCGCGGAAATCGAGGAAATCCGTGGGGTTGCGGTCAATCGCGGCACGCTGGACCTGCTGATCGAGCTGGGCTGGGTCCGGCCCGGCCGCCGGCGGATGACCCCCGGTCGGCCGGCGACCTATGTGGTGACCGAGGCCTTCCTGGACCATTTCGGCCTGGAATCGGCCCGCGACCTGCCGGGGCTGGCGGAGCTGCGCGCCGCCGGGCTGCTGGAGGCGCGGCCCGGACCCGCGGGCGGGCTTGCATCCGGCGGGGCGGAGGACGATATCGAAGGCGGGACCGCCGAGGCCGAGGGCGACCTCTTTGGCGAGCGTTGACAGGAGGGGCGGATGAATCTCAACGGCATCATCAACATGGTCACGCGCATGCTGACCCGGCGGGCGACACAATGGGGCATGAAGGCGATGGACCGGCGCCTGTCCGGCAACGGCAAGAAGGGCGCCGCCGGCGCCCCGGGCCGCGGCGAGGAACTGTCGCCGGCGGCGCGCAGGGCCCGCGACGATGTGCGCGCGGCGGCGAAACGCGCCCGCCAGGCCGCCCGCATCACCCGCAAGCTTCGCTAGGATTCTTCTGAAAGAACATCCGGCTAGAGAAAAATCCCGGAACAAGTCCAGGAACCGGCTGTCTGCCGGGCAGGGGCAAGCGCCGCCGACGCGGCCGCGTCAGCCGGCGAACTGCTTGGCCAGTTTCAGCCCCTGGCCCTGGTAGTTGGAGGCCAGCCCGGCGCCATAGAGCCGCTGCGGCGGGCTGCTCATGCGCTCGTAAACCAGCCGGCCGACGACCTGGCCATGCTCCAGTGCGAAGGGCGCCTCGTGGCAGCGCACCTCCAGCACGCCGCGGGCGCCGCGGCCCTCGGCGCCGATGCCGAAGCCGGGATCGAAGAAGCCGGCGTAATGCACCCGGAACTCGCCCACCATGGCCAGATAGGGCGACATTTCCGCGGCATAGGCGGCCGGGATCGCCACCGCCTCGCGGCTGACCAGGATGTAGAAGGCGCCGGGATCGAGGATCAGCCGGCCCGATTCGGCCTCCAGCGGGTCCCAGAAGTCGCGGGCGCGATAGGCGCCGATGCGGTCGAGGTCGATCACCCCGCTATGCGGCCGCGCCCGCCAGCCGCACAGGGCGCCTTCGGCGGGACGCAGGTCCACGGAGAACCCCAGCCCCTCGTCGATCAGCGCCGTGCCGTCCACCAGCCCCTCGGCCTCATGCAGGGCCAGCAGGGCGGCATCGTCCAGCCGGGCCTCGCCCGCCCGCAGCCGCAGCTGGTTCAGCCGCATGCCGGGCCGCACCAGCACGGAAAAGCTGCGCGGGCAGATCTCGGCATAGAGGGGACCGTCATAGCCCTCGGGCAGGCGGTCGAATTCGGTGCCGTCATCGGTCACCAGCCGGGTGAGCAGGTCCAGCCGCCCGGTCGAGCTTTTCGCATTCGCCACCGCCGACAGGCCCGGCGCCAGCCGCACCCGCTCCATCAGCGGCACCAGATAGACACAGCCCTTCTCCAGCACCGCGCCGGCACCCAGGTCGAAGCGGTGCATCTCGAATTCCGGCAGGCAGTCGCTGATCCGCCGCTCGCGCCCGGCCAGGAACGAGGCGCGCAACCGCGAGGCGGTGGTGCCCAGCCGCAGGTCGAGGCTGGCCGGCTGCACCTGGCCCGGCGCGAACGGCGCCGTGGCGGTGATGGCGCCGGATTCGATCAGGGCGGTGAGGGCGTGGTCGGGCAGGACGCCGGGCGGAAGGATCATGCGGGGCCTCGGGCTGGGGTCGCGGGACGGGCGAGGGCAGGGCGCGGATAGCGGAACGCCCACCCGAGCCGGCGGCAAGGATGGGCGTTTCGGTTGGTCGGGCCGGTGAGATTCGAACTCACGACCTTCCGCCCCCCAGACGGACGCGCTAACCAGGCTGCGCCACGGCCCGACGCCGGCCATATAGAGGGGGGTTGGGGTCGGGCACAAGCCCTTGGGCGACGAAATTTTCGCCATTCTCGCCGGGCCTGCGCGCCGGGCGGCGGCGGCTCAATCCCGCCGGGCCAGATGCGCGCGCAGATCGGCCACCGCACGTTGCAGCGCGGCCGGGGCGGCCGGGGTCGGCCCGGCCCCGTGCAGATGCGCGGCCAGATGCGACAGCCGCGCCAGAACCGGCGCCGCCACCGGCACGGGGAGCGAATCGGTTGCAGCAGGCCGGTCGGCAAACAGCGGCAGCGCCGCCGCGGCCTCCGGGGCCGCCGGCGCCTTGCGCGGGCGGGGGGTGGTGCTGCGGGGTTTTTTCGGCGTGGTTGCCGGCGCCTCGGCGCGGGGGGTGACCGCCATGGCACCCGCGCCGTCGAGGGCGAAGACCTCCGGCAGGCGGGCGGCACCGCGGGCGCGCAGCTCGGCCCCGCCATCGCGGGCGATCAGGCGGGCGGCGCCGCGGGTGGTCAGCCCCTCCTCGCGCAGGGCCTCGGCCAGACCGGCGGCCAGCCGCACGTCGTCGGGACGGTAATAGCGGCGGCCGTCGGGGCGGCGCACCGGCTTCAACTGCGGGAACTGGCTTTCCCAATAGCGCAGGACATGGGGCGCGACACCGACCAGCCTTGCCGCTTCGCCGATCGAGCGATAGGCATCCGCGCCCTTCTCCATCTCCGTTCCCACCTCCTGCGCGGCCGGGGCGCCGGGGCGCCCGCGCGGCCGGTCGGCCTCACTTGCGGCGCGCGTTCCCGGCCGCCACCCGGTCCTTCATCAGCTGCGAGGGCCGGAAGCTGAGCACCCGGCGCGGGGTGATCGGCACCTCCTCGCCGGTCTTGGGATTGCGGCCGATGCGTTCGGTCTTGTCGCGGATCGAGAAGGTGCCGAAGGAGCTGATCTTGACCTGCTCGCCGCGCACCAGCGCGTCGGAGATGTGTTGCAGCACGCTTTCGACGATCGCCGCCGATTCCTGTCGCGAAAGCCCGACCTCGCGGAAGACGGCTTCGGCGAGGTCCATGCGGGTCAAGGTCTTCTGACTCATGTTCCTACCCCCTTGGTGTCATTGGCAGGATGCCTTGTCCGCCTTGGCAGAGTCAACGCGCGATCGCCCCGCCGGTTGCCGGCACGGCTGGCATAACCGGCTGCCGATGCCTATCTTGGAACGATCATCTTCTGGAAATGGGGGGCGACATGGCAGGAGGCTGGGCCCAGGACGGGGCCGTGAACGAGCAGATCGACATCTCGACTGAGGAGGCGATCGCCCGGGTGCGGGCCGCCGCGCCGCAACTGCGCGGCGAAAGCGCGCTGGAATGCGTCGAATGCGGCGAGGAGATCCCCGAGAACCGGCGCCGGGCGCTGCCGGGGGTCAAGCTGTGCGTCGCCTGCCAGGCCGAGCGCGACCAGTCCCGCCGCCCGCAGGCCGGGCTGAACCGCCGCGCCAGCAAGGACAGCCTGCTGAAATAGCCCTAGTCGATGATCTGGCCGGCGGTGATGTTGCCGAAATTGCCGAGGATCTGGCGCAGCGCCGACAGGCCGGAGACTCCGGGATCGGTGACCCGCCGCGACAGCACGACGATGCGGCCGCGCTCCAGCCCGAAGCGCTCGACATTCGACACCACGCCGCGCGAATCGAAGCTGATGGCGACGACCGTGCGCTCGACCTCCCGGGCCTTCATGGCGCCGTACTGGCGGAACTTGGAGCCGACATAGAACCAGCCCGAGCCGGTCAGCAGTCCCTGGGCCGAGGGCCGGCCGATCAGCGCCGCCAGCTCGGCCTCGGTGGTCTGGCCCACCACCACGGCGGCAAGGTCCTCGTCGGTGGGGACATAGCCGTGATGGCGATAGATCGGCACGCAGCCCCCGGCCAGAAGCAGCGTCCCCCCGCCAAGGGCGGCGCCCAGCAGGGCGCGGCGGGTCGGGCGGCGGGTCGGGCGCTCGGTCATGCGAAGGCTCTCCATCTGCGGGCGGGGCCGGGGCGGCGGGCGGCCGCGGCACGGCCTTGTCCCGATTAGCAAACTCGCCCCCCGGCCTCAAGTTCGACGGCGAGGGGCGGGCGGGAATCGCCGCAGGCGCGGCCGCGGTGCTTGCCGCGGGGCCGCCGCGCCCTTACCTGCGGGAGGAGTGCTGTGAACCCGAGGACCGCCATGCCCGCGCTTTCGTCCCCCGCCTACCGGCTGCGTGTCGCGCAACTGAACCCGCATCGCCCGCTGCCGATCGACCTGGCGCCCGGCGCCGAGGAGCGCGCCGCGCTGGCCGCGGAACTGGGGCTGCTGGCGCTGCCGGCGCTCCGCCTGACCGGCGAGCTGCGCGCCTGCGGCAGCCGCGACTGGGAGTTGACCGGGCAGGTGCAGGCCGAGGCCGTGCAGCCCTGCGTGGTCACGCTGGCGCCGGTGCCGGCGCGGATCGACGAGGCGGTGCGGCGGCGCTGGACGCCGGACCTGACCACCCCCGAGGCCGAGGAGGTCGAGATGGGCGATGACGAGGTCGAGCCGCTGGGCGCGGTCATCGACCTCGGTGCCGTGCTGGCCGAGGCGCTGGCGCTGGCGCTGCCGCCCTATCCGCGTGCGCCGGGCGCCGAGCTGCCGGCGGAGATCGCGGCCGGGGCGGAGGCGGCGGAGACGGAGGAGCGGCGCAAGCCCTTTGCCGACCTCTCGGCGCTGCTGGCGCGCAAGGCGCGGGAGTGAGGGGTTGAGGCCACGCCCGCCGGCGGTTTGCCGCAATCGGCGGGGCAGGGGCTTGCAGCCCCCGGCGCGCTGCGCCACATTGCGCAGGAAGTGGTCGCCCTGGGGCGGTTCCGGGGCAAAGATTGCCCTTGCACCTGCGGCGATTCCGGCTATTTTGCCGCATTCATTCACCCGGCGGCCTCGGTCTGGCGGGGGTGTCCTGTCGGCCGCGCGAAACGGCGCGTCCGGCACAGCCCCCGCGCCTCAGGCATGGCGCAGCCGTAACCCCTGAGGGCCAGCCCGGCCCGCACTGCCACGAGGTTGTCAGATGGCCGTCCAACAGAATCGCGTGACGCGCTCCAAGCGGAACATGCGCCGTTCCCATGATTCGCTCTCGGGTGCCAACCCGAACGAATGCCCCTCCTGCGGCGAGCTGAAGCGGCCGCATCACGTGTGCCCGAGCTGCGGCGCCTATAACGGCCGCGATGTCGCGCCGAAGCATCAGGAAATCGACCTCGACGACGACGCTGCGTAAGGCGTTGCGGGGGACGCGGTGCGGGTTGTCCCGCGCCTGATCCCCCGTGCCTCCCGTCCGCTGCAGGAGTCCGTCATGAGCCCCGCGCCCCAGATGAGCCTTGAGCCGAAGCCTGTGGACGGCAATGCCGCCAATCTGGTCATTTCGGTCGATGCCATGGGTGGCGATCGCGGGCCGGCCACGGTCGTTGCCGGCATCGCCGATGCCGCCCGCAAGAATCCGCGCATCCGCTTCATCCTGCACGGGCCGGGCGAGCAGCTTGCCCGCCTCGTCGCCCGCCGCAAGGGCCTGGCCGAGGTCTGCGACATCCGCGATGCCGCCGGCGTCGTCGCCATGTCCGACAAGCCCAGCCAGGTGATCCGCAATGCGCAGGGCACCTCGATGTGGTCGGCCATCGAATCGGTGCGCGCCCGCGAGGCCACAGTTGCCGTGTCCTGCGGCAATACCGGGGCGCTGATGGCGCTGTCGATGCTGCGGCTGCGCAAGCTGCCCGGCGTCAACCGCCCGGCCATCGCCTGCTTCTGGCCCTCGCGCAATCCCTCCGGCTTCAACGTCATGCTCGACGTGGGCGCCGATGTGCGCGCCGATGCCCCCGACCTGCTGCAATATGCGCTGATGGGCGCCTCCTATGCCCGCAATGCGCTGGGCCTGGCGCGGCCGCGGGTCGGCATCCTCAATGTCGGCACCGAGGAGCACAAGGGCCGGGCCGAGCTGAAACAGGCGCATGAGCTGATCCCGGCGGCCTCCGATGTCGGCGGTTTCGACTATATCGGCTTCGTCGAGGGCTCGGACCTGTCCTCCTCGCGCGTCGACGTGATCGTGACCGACGGTTTCACCGGCAATATCGCGCTGAAGACCGGCGAGGGCACCGCCAAGCTGATCGGCGACTTCCTGAAGGAAGCCTTCGCCAATTCCATCCTGTCGAAATTCGCGGCCCTGCTGGCGATGACCTCGCTCAAGCGGCTGCAGAAGCGCATCGACCCGCGCCGGGTGAATGGCGGGGTGTTCCTCGGGCTGAACGGCACCGTGGTGAAGTCGCATGGCGGCGCCGATGCCACCGGCATCTCGGCGGCGATCAAGATGGCCTTCCGGCTGGCGCAATCCGGGTTCCACGACCGCCTCGCCGCCCGCGTCGCCGAGGCCGTGCCGGCCGGCAGTGCCGCCGCCGCCCCCACCAGCGGAGAGGAAACCGCGCCATGACCGTCCTGCGTTCCGTCATCCGCGGCTGCGGCCATTACCTGCCCGAGCGCGTGGTCGGCAACGACTGGTTCGAGGCGCGGCTGGACACCAGCGACGAATGGATCCGCGAGCGCACCGGCATCGAGCGGCGTCATTTCGCCGCCGAGGGCGAGGCGACCTCGGACATGGCGATCCATGCCGCCCGCGCCGCGCTGGACGATGCCGGCCTGGCGCCCGAGCAGATCGACGCCATCCTGGTGGCGACCTCGACCCCGGACCATACCTTTCCCTCGGTGGCGACGATGGTGCAGGCAGGCCTCGGCAGCCGCGCCGGCTTTGCCTATGACATCCAGGCGGTCTGCGCCGGCTTTGTCTTTGCACTGGCCAATGCCGATGCGGTGATCCGCGCCGGCCAGGCCCGCCGGGTGCTGGTGATCGGCGCCGAGACCTTCTCGCGCATCCTCGACTGGGAGGATCGCGGCACCTGCGTGCTGTTCGGCGACGGCGCCGGCGCCGTGGTGCTGGAGGCGGTCGAGCAGCCGGGCAGCAGCGACGACCGCGGCATCCTCGCCGTGGACCTCAACAGCGACGGCCAGTATCGCGACATCCTCTATGTCGATGGCGGTGTCTCGACCACCGGCCAGGCCGGGCATCTGCGCATGCAGGGCAACCTGGTCTTCCGCCATGCCGTCGAGAAGCTGGCGAAGACCGCCCATACCGCCATCGCCCGCGCCGGCCTGAGCGAATCGGATGTGGACTGGCTGGTGCCGCATCAGGCCAATCTGCGCATCATCAAGGCCACGGCGCAGAAGATGAACCTGCCGATGGAGCGGGTGGTGCTGACCGTGGCCGATCACGGCAACACCTCGGCCGCCTCGATCCCGCTGGCGCTGTCGGTGGCGGCCGGCGAGGGCCGGTTCCGCGAGGGCGACGTGCTGGTCTGCGAGGCCATCGGCGGCGGCCTCTCTTGGGGGTCGGTGGTGCTGCGCTGGTGATCAGTCGCCGGTATCGACCGCCCCGGGCGCAAAGTTCATCGCCACGCCGTTGATGCAATAGCGCAAGCCGGTCTCGGTCGGGCCGTCCGGGAACACATGCCCCAGATGCGCGTCGCAATTGGCACAGCGGACCTCGGTGCGGATCATGCCATGGGTGGTGTCGCGATGCTCGTCGATGGCGCCGCCGGCACGGTCGAAGCTGGGCCAGCCGCAATGGCTGTCGAACTTGGCATCGGCATCGAACAGCGGCGCGCCGCAGCAGGCGCAGGTGAAGCGGCCCGGCCCCGCGGGAAAGCCGGGATGCGAGAACGGGCGCTCGGTGCCGGCGAGGCGGGTGACGCGATAGGTCTCGGGCGGCAGCATTGCGCGCCATTCGGCATCGGTGCGCGTGAGTTTGGCGGCCATGACATTCCCCTTTTCGACCCGTGGCGGATGACTACAACATAGGGCCGGGCGGGCGCGCGACAAGCCCGGCGCCACCCGGAGGATGGATGCGATGTGGCCGATGCTGGTCCGGGGCCGCCATGTGGTCCGCCTTGCCGAGAACGAGAGCGACCTGCGCCGCGCCCAGGCGCTGCGCTGGCATTGCTTCATCGGCGGCAGTGGTAGCGGCAGCGGCGGCGAGGGCGGGGCCGAGGGGCTGGACCGGGACGAGTTCGACCCGATCTGCCGGCATGTTCTGGTCGAGGACCTGGCCAGCGGCCAGCTGGCCGCCTGCTATCGCATCCTGCCGCTGACCGGGGCCGGGATCGGCCGCAGCTATTCCGCCCGCGTCTACGGGCTGGAGGCGCTGGCCGGCTTTGCCGGGCCGATGCTGGAGATCGGCCGCTTCTGCATCCGGCCCGGCCTGCGCGATCCCAATATCATGCGGCTGGCCTGGGGGGCGCTGGCCCGCCATGTCGAGGCCGAGCGGGTGGCGCTGCTGTTCGGCTGCTCATCCTTTGCCGGCACCGATCCGGCGCCGCATCTGGACGCCTTCACCCTGCTGCGCGAGCGGCATCTGGCGCCGGCGCGCTGGCGGCCGCGCGTCAAGGCGCCGGAGATCTTCGCCTTTGCCGACGTGCTGCGCGACTGGGTGGCGGATGCGGCGCGGGCGCGGGCGGAACTGCCGCCGCTGCTGCGCAGCTATCTGCTGATGGGGGGCTGGGTCAGCGACCATGCGGTGATCGACCGGCAGCTGAACACGCTGCATGTCTTTACCGCGGTCGAGGTGCGCGGAGTGCGGCCGTCGCGCCGGCGGTTGCTGCGCGACGGTGTGCGCGACGTGCTCAGAAGCGGAAGTTGAAGCTGCGCACCACGCCGAGGCCGACGCTGAGCTGGTCGCGGTCGCGCACGATCGGCGAATCGCCGGCATCGCCGACCAGGTGCTTGGCCTGCACCCGGCCCAGCACGGTCCAGTCGGGGGTGGCGCGATAGCGGGCCTCGACGGTCAGCGCATGGGCCTTGATGCCGCCGCCGACCGGGTAGGGGTCATAGGCAGTGCGCGCGGCCTCGTCGGGCGAGACGCCGAAATAGGCTTCCATGTATTTGCGGTCGCCATACTGGGCCTCCAGCGAGGAGACCACCGTCCATTGCTCGGCCGGGCGCAGGATCAGCGAGACGCCCAACTCGCCGGTGACGCCGTGATGGCCGCCCACCGCCTTGCGCGCCGCGCCGTAGAAGCGCATCGGCCCGGTGCGATAGCCCGCGCGCAGCCCGACCTCCAGCCCCCGATCCACCGGGTCGAGGCCGCGCAGCGCCTCGTTGGCATTGTCGCCGGTACTGCGCTTGCCGACCAGGTCGAAGACCGGGCCGAAGGAGAAGCCCTGCGCCGGGGTGCCGTCGCCGCTGGGGGTGCCGCCGATGCTGATGTCGAAATTGCGAAAGAGCAGCCAGGGCTTGGTGTCGTTCTCGTCCGAGCCCTCGTATTCCGGCACCGTCTTCACGCCGAGGCCCATGTCATAGGACAGCGAGATCGCGGGCCGTTCCTGTGCCGCCGCGGGCAGGGCGATGCCGGTCACGGCGAGGGCAAGGGCGGCGGGCAGCAAGGCTTTCATGGCGATCTCCTGACGGTCGGCGCCGACAATGCCTTGGAAAGCCCGGGGGATCAACCGCCAGCGCGCCGCGATGCCGCAATCGGGGCATCGGGCGTGGCACCGATGCCGCAGTCACGGACGCTGGCCGGCAGGGGTGAGGCGGAAGCCGGCGAAGGTGTGGTGCCGGACCCGGCGGGCCG
>JBEBVF010000062.1:0-17492 GCA_040392885.1 Paracoccus sp. (in: a-proteobacteria)
CATGCCGGCCCGACCGGCAAGCCGAGGCCGGGCAACAGGCCCCGCCCGCTGCCCGGCCCTTGGGCCAGCCCTGCGCGCGATGCGGACCCTCAGGCCCGCACCAGCGCCTCGTATTTCGCGGCGATGTCGCGCGTGGTCTGGCCGACCTGGAAGTGATGCTCGCCGATCTGGCCCACCGGGGTGACCTCGGCGGCGGTGCCGGTCAGCCAGCATTCCGAGAAATCGGCCAGTTCCTCGGGCATGATCCGGCGCTCATGCACGGTATAGCCGTTGTCCCTGGCCAGCTGGATCACCGTCTGGCGGGTGATGCCATTCAGGAAGGCATCGGCCAGCGGGGTATGGATCTCGCCATCCTTGACGAAGAACACGTTGGCGCCGGTGGCCTCGGCCACATAGCCGCGCCAGTCCATGAACAGCGCATCCGAGCAGCCCTTCTCCTCGGCCGCATGCTTGGACATGGTGCAGATCATGTAGAGACCGGCGGCCTTGGCCTGCGAGGGGATAGTCTGCGGGTCGGGACGCTTCCATTTCGCGATGTCCAGCTTGGCGCCCTGCCATTTGGCGTCGCCGTAATAGGCGCCCCATTCCCAGCAGCAGATCGCCACCCGGATCGGGTTGCGCCGCGCCGAGACGCCCATGTCCGGCCCCGCCCCGCGCCAGGCCAGCGCCCGCACATAGGCATCCTTGAAGCCATTGGCCGCCAGAACCTCGGCCTTGGCGCGGTCCAGTTCCTCGGCGGTATAGGGCAGCGTCATCTCCATCAGCCGCGCCGATTCGATCAGGCGCAGCGAATGCTCGTGCCCCTTGAAGATCTTGCCGTTGTAGCAGCGCTCGCCCTCGAAGACGGCGCTGGCATAGTGCAGGGCGTGGGTCAGGATGTGCACCTTGGCGTCACGCCATTCGACCAGTTGGCCATCCATCCAGATCTTGCCGTCCTGGTCGTCGTAATTGCCTTCCATAGTCGATTCCCCTGCGTAAATCTTTGCGAAAGTTGCGCAATCCGGCCGACATGGCAAGGAAAGTTGCGCCGCACAGGGGTTTCGCTATCAATCCATTGTTGGAAAGTCAACGCTTCTGCCCTAAAATCCTGCCAAGGGACAGCCAGAGGAAGCACGGCGATGCAGACAGGCAGGGACATGACGGCGGCGGGGTTCCCGTCGGACGACCAGTTGCGCCGCGGGATCGAGGCGATGTTCTTCGCCTATCGCGCCTTCACGGCCGACCCCGACCAGATCCTGGCCGAGATGGATTACGGCCGCGCCCATCACCGGGCGCTGCATTTCATCGGCCGGCGGCCGGGGATGACGGTCTCGACGCTGCTGGGGGTGCTGGGCATCACCAAGCAGTCGCTGAACCGGGTGCTGCGGCGGCTGGTCGCGGACGGGCTGGTGGCCACCCGGGTCGGCCCCCAGGACCGGCGCGAGCGGCTGCTGACCCTGACCGCCTCCGGTGCGGCGCTGGAGGCGCGGCTGTCGGGCGTGCAGCGGGCGCGGATGCGCGCCGCCTATGCCGCGGCGGGGCCGGAGGCGGTGGCGGGCTTTCACCGCGTGCTGGAGGCGATGATGGACCCGGCCGGCCGCGACCGCTTCACCGCCCTGCGGGAGTCCGCGTCATGAGCGCGCATCTGCTGGTCGTCGACGACGATGCCCGCATCCGGGCGCTGCTGCGCCGTTTCCTGCTCCGCGAGGGCTATCTGGTCACCACCGCCCCCGATGCGGCGCGGGCGCGGGTGCTGCTGAAGGGGCTGGAATTCGACCTGATCGTGCTGGACGTGATGATGCCGGGCGAGGACGGGCTGTCGCTGATCCGCAGCCTGCGGCCGCGGCTGACGACGCCGGTGCTGCTGCTGACCGCGCGCGGCGAGACGGCGGACCGCATCTCCGGGCTGGAGGCCGGGGCGGACGATTACCTGCCCAAACCTTTTGATCCGCGCGAATTGCTGCTGCGCATCAATGCGATCCTGCGCCGGATGCCGGCCGCGGCACCGACGGCCCCGCGGATGCTGGGGCTGGGCGAATTGCGTTACGATGTCGAGCGCGGGGAATTGTGGCGCGGCGAGGACTGGGTGCATCTGACCGAAACCGAAAGCGCGCTGCTGCGCCGGCTGGCGGAAGCACCGGGCGAGCCGGTGAACCGTCTGGAGCTGAGCGAGGATCTGGCCGGGTCGGAGGAGGAAACCTCCGAACGCGCCATCGACGTGCAGATCACGAGGTTACGGAGAAAGCTGGAACCGGACCCGAGGCAGCCGCGGTATTTGCAGACGGTAAGGGGGGTGGGGTATCGGCTGGTGGTGGATTGAGGGGGATAAGAGAAACGAAAGATAAGCTGCTCAGAACCTTACCATAAAGCTTCAATATCCATCTTCGGCAATTTGTGTTTCGACCAAGTGCGCACCCTCAAAGGAACAGCTAATACGAAATTTCGATTCCAATCCCAATGCGCTCTTTGCAGTGAAGCTTGATACGACACGCGCGTTACCGGATGGATACTCTTGGTAGGAAAGGTCCATAAACCGCGAAAATGATACGGTAGATGGATGAGCTGCCGCCGCTTTCGCAGCGACCTCGCATGCATCTGCAGCAGCAGAGCGCCCTATAGGCTGGACAGCCGCAAAACTCACCTCCCCTTCAGCATCTCCCGGACTAAACGTAACATTGAACAAAGAGGATCCACTATTACAGTTAACCGAGAACACCGGCGAACCAGGTTTACTCTCCAGAGACGACAAAACCACGCTTCCGGTATCCAGCTGCTCGCACCTGCTGTTCTCTCTGATTATACGATTCAAGATCGAGACAATTTGGGGCTTGAATTTAGAACTATTATCATCCCAGTATACGTCCGCTTCAACCAAGATGCGCTTGCCATCCCCACCTCTTTCCACGACGCGGATTGCTTCACTTGAAACCCAACCCCTAATTCCTTTAAGCCATTCTGGTGTAAGAACTTCGATTTCAGTCCACTCATTCTGCCAGCAAGTTCTCAGCAAAGATTGAGTATTGTCAACATTCTGAAAATGAGGCTCTCCAAGTGCGGCAGTAGCCCTCTCATTGAGAATCTCTTCACCGCCAACCGATGCATGCAGCACATGCGTCCCGGTAACTGAAACCTCATCCATCATGGCCAACCCACCGTCACCACAGGCGGCCGGAATTTTTTCCGCTGACACCGTTGCCGTGGTCAGAGCAACATCAGAACCGGTAGCATCTGATCCGCCTTCACTCTCCACGAGAACATCCCGTGCCGCCCTCTCAGGGTCGACCAAACCTCCCAGCGCAACAGCCGAGCCACAAAGAACCACGATAGATGCAGCGAAGGCCTTGATCGCTTGAACTCTCGTGCGAAACGGTCTCAGCGGGAGAAGAATACTTATGAAGCTGTAAACACCAACAAGTGCCATAAGTGTCATAACGCCAAGAAGAAGACTTTCCATCGTCGGTCCAGCCCCACGTCGTCGTTTTTATAAGATCCACACCTAGCTGCTGCTAACTCATCCGTCCAGCCTTACTATATAATGGCAAATGGTGGCAGGTCACGTTAACTCCTTTTGTCGGTAATCCTGTGGGCCCACCGCCACAGCACCTTTGTTATTCACCGCGGCAGTCAACCCCCCTTGCCTCCCCCCTCCCCCTCCGCTACACGCAGCCGTTGCTTTCCTGAAAGGGTCACTCCATGGGCTACAAGGTCGTTGTCGCCGGTGCCACGGGCAATGTGGGCCGCGAGATGCTGAACACGCTGGCCGAACGCCAGTTTCCCGCCGATGAGGTTGTCGCTCTGGCTTCGCGCCGGAGCCTGGGCACCGAGGTCAGCTTTGGCGACAAGACCCTGAAAACCCAGGATATCGAGGGATTCGACTTTACCGGCTATGACATGGCGCTGTTCGCCATCGGCTCGGA
Source organism: Paracoccus sp. (in: a-proteobacteria) (assembly GCA_040392885.1). Lineage (GTDB taxonomy): Bacteria > Pseudomonadota > Alphaproteobacteria > Rhodobacterales > Rhodobacteraceae > Paracoccus. The sequence goes on from JBEBVF010000062.1 coordinate 3,897, forward strand.
GGCGACCCGGCAATATGCCCCCATCGCCGCCAGCCAGGGCTGCGTGGTGATCGACAACTCCTCGCTCTATCGCTACGACCCGGAGATCCCGCTGGTGGTGCCGGAGGTGAACCCGGAAGCGGTCGAGATGTATCGCAACCGCAACATCATCGCCAATCCGAACTGCTCGACCGCGCAGATGGTGGTGGCGCTGAAGCCGCTGCATGACCGCGCCCGCATCAAGCGCGTCGTCGTCGCCACCTATCAGTCGGTCTCCGGCGCCGGCAAGGAAGGCATCGACGAGCTGTGGGACCAGACCAAGGGCCTGTACGTCCCCGGCCAGGAGGTCGCGCCCAGCAAGTTCCAGAAGCAGATCGCCTTCAACGTGATCCCGCATATCGACGTGTTCCTCGACAGCGGCGACACCAAGGAGGAGTGGAAGATGGTCGCCGAGACCAAGAAGATCGTCGACCCCTCGATCAAGGTCACCGCGACCTGCGTGCGGGTGCCGGTCTTCGTCGGCCATTCCGAGGCGATCAATATCGAGTTCGAGGATTTCCTCGACGAGGACGAGGCCCGCGACATCCTGCGCGAGGCCCCGGGCATCCTGGTCGTCGACAAGCGCGAACCGGGCGGCTACATCACCCCGATCGAATGCGTGGGCGAATATGCCACCTATATCAGCCGCATCCGCCAGGACGTGACCATCGAGAACGGGCTGAACCTGTGGTGCGTCTCGGACAACCTGCTGAAGGGCGCGGCGCTGAATGCGGTGCAGATCGCCGAATTGCTGGGCAATCGCTGTCTGAAGAAGGGCTGAGCCGCCTGTTCAAGGATTAGCAGACCCCCCGGCCCGGCGCCGGGGGTTTTGCTTTTCGGGGGTGCCGAGCGGGGGCCACCGTTGCCCATTCACGCCCGCCCTTGCTGTCAGTCTCAGGGGTAACATGGCGCCGCGCTGGCGACCGCGAGGGCGGAAGCCGGGACGACAGGATCCCAGCGGCCATCGGCAGTTGCCGTTCTCGGGCAGACAGGGACGCCCTGCCGCCCGCCAGCCACATGAGGACCGCCTTCCCCGGTCAGGCCGGACCGGCGGGTGTGAAGCCCGCAGACCGAACCAGAACCGCCCAGTCCCGGCGGCCGGGAAAGCCATCGGGTCAGGCACCACCGTTCTCGCCCAGTCTCGACAGCCAGCGGAAGGGCATCGCGCCGAGGATAGCGCTGCCCGCCTCTCCGGCTCGGTCCCGGATGGATCGCCGCTCCCAAACCTCCCACCCATCAAATCGCCGCCAAGCCCGGACCCCTATCGCCGCGGCTTGCGTTATCGCCCGATGCCGCCGGCATCGCCCTGCCCCGATCGCACCCCTGGAAAGGATGCCCGCCATGCCCGTCCCCGCCCGCCTGCTGCGCCGGATCACCCTGACCGCCCTGCCGCTGCTGCTGGCCTGCCCGGCGCTGGCCGACACGCTGCGGCCCGCGGCGCCGGTCAGCGCGGTGACGCTGTTTCCCTCCGGCGCCGAGGTGATCCGCCGGATCGCCCTGGATGCCCCCGCCGGGCGGCATCAGGTGATCGTCACCGGCCTGCCGCAGCGCCTCGACCCGGCCACGCTGCGCATCAGCGCCACCGGCGGGCAGCTGGCCTCCTTCGCGCTGCAGGACCGGCGCGCCCTGCCCGATACCGCGCCGGAATCCCAGGCGGTGACCGAGGCCCGCGCCGCGCTGGACGCCGCCCGCGCCGCCCTGGCGGATTTCGACCGCAAGGCCGCGCTTCTGCGGGCGCAGGCCGAGGCCAAGACCGACATGATCGCCATCTTCAACGCCATGGGTACCGCCGGCGATGCCGAGCTGGAGCCGGGCCGGATCGAGTTGGCGGCGACGCTGGAGGAGCGCCTACTGGCGCTGCGCCGGGACGTGATCCGCATCGAGGGCCGCATCGAGGCCATGAAACCCGAGCGCCGCCCGCATCAGCGGGCCGTCGAGGCCGCCGAGGCCGCACTGGAGGCGGTGCTGAACGAACAGTCCGACACCACCGCCCTGGTCATGGATGTGGCGGTCGCGAGCGACGGTCCCATGCAGCTGACCATCACCACCCTGAGCTGGGACGCCTGGTGGGAGCCAGTCTACGACCTGCGGCTGGACAGCACCGCCGACCGCGTCCGGCTGGACCGCGGGGTGATGCTGCGCCAGGAGACCGGCGAGGATTGGGCCGGCGTGCAGGTGACGCTGTCGACGGCGCGCCCTTCGGGCCAGATCGCGCCCAGCGCCATCGCGCCGCTGCTGGTGCATGCGGTCAATCCGGCGCCTCTGGGCGGGCGCGACGCGATGCTGCGCGCGCCGGCGCCGATGGCCGAGATGGCGGATATGGCCGATGCCGGCGCCGCATCCAAGATGGAGGCCACCGTCACCGGCCCGGTGGTGACCTATGCCTATGACGAGCCGGTCGACCTGCGCAGCGGCGCCGATGCGCTGCGGCTGGCGATGGGCACGACCGAGCTGGAGGCCGAGGTGCGCGCCAAGGGCAATGCCGCCTTCGACTCGGTGGCCTACCTGCATGCCGAGGCCCGCAATACCGGCGAGCTGATCCTTCCCGGTCAGGCCGGGCTCTATGCGGACGGGGTGATGGTCGGCCAGACCAGCCTGCCACTGATCGCCGCCGGCGACCGCATCGAGCAGGGCTTCGGCCCCATCGACGGGCTGGTGCTGGAACGCCGGGTGCCGCATCGCCGCGACGGCGAGCGCGGCCTCATCCGCCGGGCCAATGCCATCGAGGACGAGGTGCAGCTGGTGGTCACCAACCACACCGACCGCGACTGGTCGCTGCTGCTGACCGACCACATGCCGGTGGCCGAGCAGGACGAGGTCACGGTCAGCTGGCAGGCCGCGCCGCGGCCCGACCGCACCGACCCGGAGGGCGAGCGCGGCGTGGTGGAATGGGATCTGGACCTGGCCCCCGCGGCCGAGCAGGTCATCACCATCGAGACCCGCATCGACTGGCCGCGGGACAAGGAGCTGCGCGGCTATCCCTAGGCCGCGCCCGCCCGGGCCGGGGCTCAGAGGGTGATCCAGCCGCCCTTGCTGTCGGACTGCCACAGCTTGCCATCGGCGATGTCATGGACCAGCCCGTGCAGGGTCAGCACGCCCTTTTCCACCGCCTCGCGCACGAAGGTGAATTCCATCAGGTTTTCCAGCGAGATGGTCACCGCCTCGCGCTCCAGCGCGCGGATCTGCTCGTCCTCGGGCAGATGCTTCACCCGCTCGTAGCCGGGGCGCAGGATGTCCATCCAGCGGCCGACGAAGCTGGTCTTCTCCTCCAGCTCCGGCGCGTGGCCGGAACACATGGCATGGCAGCCGGCGACGCCGCCGCAATTGGTGTGCCCCATGACGATGATATGGGCGACGCGGCAGGTGACCACCGCATATTCGATCGCCGCCGAGGTGCCGTGGTGGTCACCGTCGGGCGTGAACTCGGGCACCAGGTTGGCGATGTTGCGGTGGATGAAGAACTCGCCGGTATCGGCCCCGAAGATCGAGGTCACATGCACCCGCGAATCGCAGCACGAGATCACCAGTGCGCGCGGGTGCTGGCCATCCTCGGCCAGGCGGCGATACCAGGCCCGGTTGGACGCATAACCCGTTGCAAGCCAGCCATGATAACGCTGGACAAGATAAGGTGGCAGCGGCTGAGCCATGGACATGATTACCCCCGTCAAGATGCTTCACAGCGTCCAGTTACGCCTCATATGCATAGAATTCGAGGGGTTTCGTGGCCCGGCATCAACACAATCTTTGCAATTCCCCGCCAGATTGGCCCTCGGGCAGGCAAGAGGTGGGATATGGCAAAGGCGATGCGGCTGCCGGTCGAGGAACCCGTGCAGATCGACACGCGGCGGCTGGGCGACATCATGCGCGAGCTGGGCGAGCCGGCGGCGCGCAGCCTGATTTCCCGTGCGATGGAACAGCTTGGGGCCGAGATGGCCGATCTCGGCAGCGCCGCGCAGGCGGGCGATCTGCGCCGGGTCTCGCTGGCGGCGGACCGGCTGTCGCGCGAGGCCTGGCAGCTGGGCATGACCACGCTTTCGGCGGTGGCGGTGCATGCGGCGGATTGCGCGCGCGGCGGCGACGGCCCGGCGGTGGCGGCGGTGCTGGCGCGGCTGGACCGGGTGGCGGCGCAATCGCTGCGCGCCATCGCCGGTGGGCCGGATTAGCGGGAAAGATGGAGCGGCCGCAGCCGGAGATTGGGGCGCCCTGCCTATGGGGATCGGTGGTCCGGGACGGCACGGCTGCTCGCAGGTGGATCGGCCGCAATCCGGGGCACGAGCGCCCGAGGGTGAGCGCGGAGGTTCAGGATAGCCACCCCTTCGGCAGGAATCGGGAGTTCGGGACAGGCCAGCCGCGGGGAAAAGCGCCGGATGGACGCCAGAAATCGGCTTGTGCGGCTTCGGCTGCCGACAGCCCGCCCGGTGTCACGGCCGGAGGCACCGGCCATGAAACGGGGCAGCATGTCGCCACGCCGCCCCGGCAATGCAAGGCCGCCCTTAGCCGGCGATCAGCTCCGCCTGCCGCACGATCACCTCGGCCTGCCGCATCGAGGCCAGGTCCACCAGCCGCCCCTTGTAGACCGCGGCGCCGGAGCCGGTGCGCTTGGCCTCCTCCATGGCGGCGAGGATCTCGCGCGCCTCGGTCACCGCCGCCTCGGAGGGCGAGAACACCTCGTTGGCCAGCGCCACCTGTTTGGGATGGATGGCCCATTTCCCGACCATGCCCAGCGTGGCCGAGCGGCGGGCCTGGGCGCGGAAACCCTCCTCGTCCGAGAAATCGCCGAACGGGCCGTCGACCGGCAGGATGCCATGGGTGCGGCAGGCGGCGACGATGGCGGTCTGCGCCCAATGCCAGGGGTCCGACCAGTATTTCTGACCGCCATGCAGCATGTAGTAATCCTCCTGGGTGCCGCCGATGCCGGTCGTCGCCATGCCCATCGAGGCCGCGAAATCCGCCGCGCCCAGCGACATGGCAACCAGCCGCGGCGTGGCCGCCGCGATCTCGTTGACATGGGTCAGGCCCGAGGCGGTCTCGATGATCACCTCGAACTGGATGGGTTTTGCGCGGCCCTTGGCGCGCTCGATCCCGGTGACCAGCGCGTCCACGGCATAGAGGTCGGCGGCATTGCCGACCTTGGGGATCATGATGCGGTCGATGCGGCTGCCCGCCTGTTCCAGCAGGTCCACCACGTCGCGATACCAGAACGGCGTGTCCAGCGCATTGATGCGCACCGACAGCACCTTGTCGCCCCAGTCGATGTCGCCGATGGCCTGGATGATATTGGCCCGCGCCGTCGGCTTGTCATCCGGCGCCACCGCATCCTCGAGGTCGAGATTGATGACATCGGCGGCGCTGGCGGCCATCTTCTCGAAGATCGCCGGACGCGAGCCGGGACCGAAGAGCTGGCAGCGATTCAGGCAGGCAGGGGCGGGGGGCTGGATGCGAAAGCTCATGTCGGTAACTATGTTGCGTTGCGGTTGGCACGATCGTTAGATTGTTGCGTCGCCGCTGGCAAGCGGCTTTTTGCAGTTGCAGCATCGGCGCCGCAGCGGCGGCGATGGCCCGCGCCCCGGCACCGGCGGGGCCGGTTTCGCTTGACCCCGCCGGCGATGGTGACAGAAATGCAGCCCAGTCGAGGGGGCAGCCGGCGGCCGCCGCTTCCGCCCGTGCCGCAGCGCCAAGGAGAATGCGATGACCCGGACCGTCTATCTCAACGGAACCTTCCTGCCCGAAGGCGAGGCGCAGATCTCGATCTTCGATCGCGGCTTCCTGATGGGCGATGCCGTCTACGAGGTCACGGCGGTGGTCGGCGGCAAGCTGGTCGACTTCCCCGGCCACATGGCCCGGCTGGAGCGCTCGCTGCGCGAGCTGGCGATGACCAACCCGCTCTCGGCCGAGGACTGGCTGGCGGTGCATCGCGACCTGGTGGCAAGGAACCATATCGACAACGGCCTGATCTATCTGCAGGTTTCGCGCGGCAATGCCGGCAACCGCGAATTCGCCTTCCCGCCCGAGGGCACCCCGCCCACCGTGGTGCTGTTCACCCAGGAAAGCCCCGCCTTGGTCGACAACCCGGCGGCCGAGACCGGCATCAAGGTCATCACCCTGCCCGACCTGCGCTGGCACCGCCGCGACATCAAGACGGTGCAGCTGCTCTATCCCTCGCTGGCCAAGATGGAGGCCAAGGCGCGCGGCAAGAACGATGCCTGGCTGGTCGAGGACGGCACCGTCACCGAGGGCTCGTCGAACAATGCCTGGATCGTCAAGGATGGGGTGCTGATCACCCGCGCGCTGTCGCATGACATCCTGCACGGCATCACCCGCGCCGCGGTCAAGCGGCTGGCTGAGGACCTGCAATTGCGGGTCGAGGAACGCGCCTTCACCGTGGCCGAGGCGCAGGCGGCGGACGAGGCCTTCGTAACCTCGGCCTCCTCCTTCGTCACCCCGGTGGTCGAGATCGACGACGTGGCGGTGGCGGACGGCAAGCCCGGCCCGGTCGCGGCCCGCATGCGCGAGGTCTATGTGGCCGAGATGCGCAAGGCCGCGCTCTGACGTCATGGCCCGGCCGGCCACCCTCCTGCGCGCCGCGGCGCTGGCGGCGGCGGCCGGCCTGGGGGCGCAAGGGCTGGGCCGGGCGCTGACGCCGCGCCCGACGCGCCGGCTGGCCCTCGGCGGCCGCCGCATCGCCGTCACCGAAAGCGGCAGCGGCCCGGTGGTGCTGTTCCTGCACGGGCTGGGCGGGCAGGCGGGGAATTTTCACCTGGTGCCACCGCTGCTGCCGGATTTCCGCTGCGTGGTCATTGACCGCCCCGGCACCGGCTGGTCCGATGCCGCCGCCCCGGGCGCGGCCGGCATTGCCGGCCATGCCGCTACCGCCGCCGCGGTGATCGAGGCGCTGGGCGCCGGCCCGGCGCTGGTGGTCGGGCATTCGCTGGGCGGGGCGATCGGGCTGCGGCTGGCGCTGGACCGGCCGGACCTGGTTGCCGGTTTCGCCGGTATCGGCGCCATGACCGGGCCGGAACTGGCCGCCCCGGCGCGGCTGACCGCCGCCCTCGCCCGCCGCCCGCTGCTGCGCGAGACCATGGCGCAACTGTTGACCGCGCCGCTGACACCCGTCTTCGGCCCCTGGTCCACCCATCTCGCCTTCACGCCGGAGCGCATTCCGCCCGGCTTCGCCGTTCCGGGCGGGCTGTTCGCCGGGCTGTCGCCGCGCATGGTCAGCGGGCTGATGCGCGATCTGGAGGTGGTGGCCCACGGCGCCCCCGCCCTGCGCGCCGACCTGCCCGGCCTCGCCCGTCCGGTGCTGCTGGTGCATGGCACCGAGGACCATGTGCTGCCGCATGGGCGCCATGCCCTGCCCGCGGCGAGGGCGATCCCCGGCGCCGGTCTCTGGCTGCCGCGGGGTGGCCACATGCTGCCGGCGACCCAGCCCGGCCTGGTGGCCGCCGCGATCCGGGAGGCCGCCGCCCGCGCCGGCCTGACCGCCTAGAGGCCCGAGTCGCGCAGCACCGCCTCGACCACCGGCGCCAGCCGCGCCGCCCAGAGGCGCTGGCCCGCCTCGTCGGCAATCAGGTCGTTGCGGACCTCGATCAGCACATTGGGACGGCCGTGCGCCAGCGCGTGCCGGTCGATGCTGTCGCCCTCCAGATGGCCCTTGTAGGGCTGGTTCTCGCCGGTGATCCAGCCCTGCGCCCGCAGCGCCAGCACCAGCGCCGGCCCCAGCCGGGCATCGCGATGCGAATAGAGGATGCCCAGCTGCCAGGGCCGCGCCTCGCGCCCGCGCAGTTGCGGGGTGAAACTGTGGATGGCGCAGATCGCCCGCGCCGGGTGCTGCGCGGCCAGCTCGGCATAGGCGGCGTGATAGGGCCGGTAGAGGCGCGCCAGCCGCTCCTCGCGCCCCGCCGCGTCCAGGGCCCGGTTGGCCGGGATGATGGTGCCGTCATAGAGGCGCATGACCAGCGTCGGGTCATCCTCGCCGCGATTGGGGTCGATGACCAGGCGCGAGAAATCCGACAGGATCGCCGGCGCGTCCAGCAGGTCGGCCAGCGCCCGCGTCACCCCGGCCGCGCCGGGATCCCAGGCGATGTGGCGGGCCATGTCCTCGTCCGCGATACCGAGGCTGCCGCCGGCCACCCAGTCCGGCACCCGGTTGGTGGCATGGTCGCAGGTCACCAGCCAGCGCGACGGCCGCCCGGCGCCATGGATGGAAAAGCTTGGCTGTGTCATGGTTTCGTCGCGCTGCTGGGGCATGGATGCCCCCGTTCTAGGCAGGTTCGCCGCGCAATGCCAGTTGCCGCCGGGGGGGCTTTTCGGCATGGTGGCGCGGGACACAAAGGAGACGGCCGTGAGGCGACACCGCAAAGTCAAGATCGTCGCGACCCTGGGGCCGGCATCCAGCGACGAGGCCACCATCCGCAAGCTGTTCGAGGCCGGCGCCGACGTGTTTCGCCTGAACATGAGCCATGGCGGCCATGACGATCACCGCGCCCGCCACGCCGCCATCCGCAAGGTCGAGGCCGAGACCGGCCGCCCCATCGCCATCCTCGCCGACCTGCAGGGGCCAAAGCTGCGGGTGGGAACCTTTGCCGGCGGCGGTGCCGACCTGCTGGAGGGGCGGGGCTTTCGCCTCGACCTCGATCCGGCGCCGGGCGGGCCCGACCGCGTCGGCCTGCCGCATCCCGAGATCTTCGCCGCCCTGCAACCGGGCAGCAACCTGCTGGTCAATGACGGCAAGATCCGCCTGCGCGTCGACGATTGCGGCGAGGATTTCGCCAATTGCACCGTGATCGCCGGCGGCACGATCAGCGACCGCAAGGGGGTCAACGTGCCCGATGTGGTGCTGCCGGTGGCGGCGCTGTCGGAGAAGGATCGGGGCGATCTGGAATTCGCCTGCGAGCTGGGGGTGGACTGGCTGGCGCTGTCCTTCGTCCAGCGTGCCGAGGACGTGCTGGAGGCCCGCGCGCTGGCCCGCGGCCGTGCCGCGGTGATGTCCAAGATCGAGAAGCCCGCCGGGGTCAAGGTGTTCGACGAGATCCTCGCCGTCTCGGACGGGGTGATGGTGGCGCGCGGCGACCTCGGCGTCGAGATGCCGGTCCATGCGGTGCCGCCGATCCAGAAGCGGCTGGTGCGCGCTTGCCGCGCCGCCGCCAAGCCGGTGATCGTCGCCACGCAGATGCTGGAGAGCATGATCACCAGCCCAATGCCGACCCGCGCCGAGGTCAGCGATGTCGCCACCGCCATCTATGAGGGTGCCGACGCGGTGATGCTCTCGGCCGAGAGCGCCGCCGGCGAGTTCCCGGTCGAGGCCGTGCTGACCATGGATGCCGTCGCCCGCAGCGTCGAAGCCGATCCCACCTATCGCGAGGTGATCGAGGCCTCGCGCAAGGCCGACCGCCGCACCGTGGCCGAGGGCATCGTCGCCGCCGCCCGCGAGATCGCGGAGACCGCCGACATTTCCGCCATCTGCGCCTTCAGCCAGTCGGGCATGACCGCCAAGCTGGCGGCGCGCGAACGGCCCCGCGTGCCGATCATCGCCCTGTCGCCGATCGAGTCGGTGATGCGCCAGCTCTGCCTGGTCTGGGGCACGCATTGCGTGCATACGCCGTCGCTGGAACGCTTCAAGCAGGCGGTGGTGCTGGCCACCCGGGCGGCGCGCGATTTCGGCTTTGCCGATGAAAGCCAGCAGGTGGTGGTGCTGGCCGGGGTGCCCTTCAATGTTCCCGGCACGACGAATATCCTGCGCGTCGCCCCCTGTGACGAGCGGCTGATCTATCGAACGGACCCCGAGTGATGGCTTTGCAATATCAACAACTCCTCTCCGATCTGGCGGTTCTGGCCGGCGCCGCGCTGGCGGCGCTGTCGGTGGTGCTGGTGATCGTGGCGCTGGCCCAGACCCGCGCCCCGCGCGGCGGCGCGCTGGCGCTGGTGGCCGGCATCCTGCTGCTGGCGCTGGGCGCCTGGGCCTCGACCCAGCCGGTGACGCCGGCCATGATCGGCGATGCCTGGGCACGGATCACCTCGGCCAAGCCGGCCCCCGGCCCGGCGCCGGTGCCCGAGCCCGCAGCCGATGCCGCGCCCGCCACCGTGGCCCCGGCCACCCCGGACCCGGCCCCCGCTGCCGCCGACTGAGGCGGGTTGCAAATCCGGCGTGGCCGCGCTATGGGCCACGCTCCAAAGCCGCGCGACCGGCCGGTATGGCATTGCCGAGTCGCGCTTGAACGTCCGAAAGGAGACGAAAATGCCGAAGATGAAGACCAAATCGGCCGCCAAGAAGCGGTTCTCGATGACGGCCTCGGGCAAGGTCAAGTCCGGGCCGGCCGGCAAGCGCCATGGCATGATCAAGCGCACCACGAAATTCGTGCGCGATGCCCGCGGAACGATGATCCTGAGCGATTCGGACGCCAAGATCGTCAAGAAATACATGCCGTACGACCGCTGAGGAGATTGAATCATGGCACGAGTCAAATCCGGCAAGGTCACCCACGCCCGCCACAAGAAGGTTCTTGAGGCGGCGAAGGGCTATTACGGCAACCGTTCGCGCAACTTCCGCACCGCGACCCAGGCTGTCGACAAGGCCAACCAGTATGCCACCCGCGACCGCAAGGCCCGCAAGCGCAACTTCCGTGCGCTGTGGATCCAGCGCATCAACGCCGCCGTGCGCGCCGTCGATGCCGAAATGACCTATTCGCGCTTCATCGCCGCGCTGGCCAAGGCCGGGATCGAGGTGGACCGCAAGGTTCTGGCCGACCTGGCTGTGCATGAGCCGGAGGCCTTTGCCGCCGTCGTCGCCCAGGCCAAGGCCGCCGCGTAAGACGTTACGCAGCATTCGGATCGAACGGCGGCCCCGATTGCGGGCCGCCGTTTTTTTATGCCGGACGGGAACGGGATGCAGGTTTCGATCATCACGCCGCTGTGGAACGGTGCCGCCACCATCCGGGCCTGCCTGGATTCCGTGGCGGATCAGGGCATTGACCGTATCGAGCATCTGGTGATCGACAACCGCTCGACCGATGACGGGCCGGCCATCGCGGCACAGGCGGGGGCGCGGCTGCTCTCCTGCCCCCACCGGCAGGGGGCGGCGGCGGCGCGCAATGTCGGGCTGGCGGCGGCGCGCGGGCGCTGGGTGGCCTTCCTGGATGCCGACGACCGCTTCCTGCCCGGCAAACTGGCCCGCCAGATCGCGGCCATGCAGGCGCGCGAGCTGGCGTTTTCCTGGACCTCCTATCGCGTCGCCCGCCCCGGCCGCCCGCCTCGCGACCAGATCACGCCCGCCACGGCCACCCCGCCCGACCTGCTGTCCAAGCGCATCGTGATCGGCTGCTCGACGGTGATGCTGGACCGCGCGGCTTTGGGCGCGCATCGTTTCGACGAAAGCCTCGCGCTGGCCGAGGATTTTGCGCTTTGGCAGGTGCTGGCCCGCGATTGTGCGCGGCGCGGCCTCGGCATCGGCGCCCTGCCCGAGGTGCTGACCGAATACCGCGCCGGCACCGGCATCAGCGCCGGCAAGCTGCGCGCCGCAAAGGGGCATTGGGCGGCGCTGCGCAGCCTGGACCTGTCCCGCCCTCGGGCCGCCCGCGCCATGGCCGATTACATCCGCCACGCCCTGCGCGACCGGTTTCCATGACCTTCCACCCCGGCCCGGCGCGTGCTAACCCGGCGGCAATTCCAAGCGAGGCTTTGAGATGAGCGATACCGACACCCTGCGCAAGACATGGCTCGCCCGCGTGGCCGAGGCCGGGGACGAGGCGGCGCTGGAAACCGTGCGCCTCGCCGCCCTCGGCAAGAAGGGCGAGATCAGCCTGATGATGCGCGAACTGGGCAAGATGACGCCCGAGGAACGCCAGACCGCGGGCAAGGCGCTGAACGCCCTGCGCGACGAGATCGACGCCGCGCTGCGCGCCCGCAAGGCCGGGCTGGAGGATGCGGCGCTGGACGCCCGCCTCGCCGCCGAATGGCTCGACGTGACCCTGCCCGGCCGCCCCCGCCCCGCCGGCACCATCCACCCCGTCAGTCAGGTAATGGCCGAGGTGACGGAAATCTTTGCCGATATGGGCTTTGCAGTGGCCGAAGGCCCGCAGATCGAATCGGACTGGTTCAATTTCGACGCCCTGAACATCCCGCCGGAACACCCGGCGCGGCAGGAGCATGACACCTTCTTCATGGCGCGCGCCGAGGGCGACAACCGCCCGCCGCATGTGCTGCGCACCCATACCTCGCCGGTGCAGATCCGGGCAATGCAGGCCCAGGGCGCACCGATCCGCGTGATCGCGCCGGGCCGGGTTTACCGGATGGACATGGACCAGACACATACGCCGATGTTCCATCAGGTCGAGGGTCTGGCGATTGGCCGCGATATTTCGATGGCCAACCTGAAATGGACGCTGGAGGAATTCTGCCGCGCCTTCTTCGAGGTGGATGCGGTGGAGCTGCGCTTCCGCGCCTCGCATTTCCCGTTCACGGAGCCCTCGGCCGAGGTGGATATCCGCTGCTCCTGGGAAGGCGGGCAATTGAAGATCGGTGAGGGGGATAGCTGGCTGGAAATCCTCGGCTCCGGCATGGTGCATCCGAAGGTGCTGGCGGCGGCGGGGGTCGATCCCGACGAGTGGCAGGGTTTTGCGTTCGGGATGGGCATCGACCGGATCGCGATGCTGAAATACGGGATTCCCGATTTGCGGGCGTTCTTCGAGAGCGATCTGCGTTGGCTGCGGCATTACGGGTTCGCGGCGGGGGATGTGCCGAGTGTGAGTGGTGGACTGAGCCGGTAAGGTGAGCCTTGTTAGTCGTGATAGGAGATATTCATGACGAGCCGAAAACTAACTAAAAAGCGGGCCGCACTACTTGCCGAACTTGAGCACATTGTGGGGAGCAACTGCTGGAATGGGAACACCCAGAATTGGGGTCCCGGAGGCACCTATAGTGGTGCGGGCAGGTCATTTAGGTATCCACTCCAGATGGTTGGAGAAAACGAAACCATCAGGAAAACAAGAAGCCAAGTTACCAGCTCTGATTTTGACTACATTGCTACCGGGCACTATGCATTCGGGGCTAACAGCCTTCACATAATAGATGCCCTAGATAAGGTTCTTCATCACCTTGAGCAAAGATATGGGTTTAAGGCGTAAGGCAGTGTGCCGCCGCACCTGCTGATAATCTTTTGCCCCACAGAGATACTGTGAGGAGACATAGCTAAGATGAAATTCACCCTCTCCTGGCTCAAAGAGCATCTCGACACCGCCGCCCCTCTCGCCGAGATCACCGAGGCGCTGACCGATCTGGGCCTCGAGGTCGAGGAGGTGTCCGATCCCGCCGCCGCTCTGGCCCCCTTCACTATCGCCAAGGTGGTGCATGCCCAGCAGCATCCCGATGCCGACCGGCTGCGGGTCTGCCGCGTCATGACCGACGAGGGCGAGAAGCAGATCGTCTGCGGCGCCCCGAACGCCCGCGAGGGAATTACCGTCGTGCTGGTCAAGCCCGGCGATTACGTTCCCGGCCTCGACATCACGCTGTCGGTCGGCACCATCCGCGGTGTCGAGAGCCAGGGCATGATGGCCTCCGAGCGCGAGATGCAGATGTCGGACGAGC
>JBEBVF010000063.1:0-16797 GCA_040392885.1 Paracoccus sp. (in: a-proteobacteria)
CCGCGACACCTGCCACCCGCATTCCCGCGCGGGCCGTCACCCCGGCCCCAGCCGGGCCAGCCCGGCGCTCTCCATCAGCTCCTGCGCCATCTTTTCCGCCAGCCGCTCGTGCCCGCTGCCGCCCAGCCGGACCCGCCCCATTTCCAGCAGCAAGGGTGCCGCCAGCGGCGAGACCCGGTCCAGCCGGCGCAGCTCGATATGGGCATTGCGCGACAGCATATCACCGATGCGGTCGAAATCGACGAAGCCGCGCCGCACCTCCTCCCGCGTGGCGCGCAGCAGGATATGGTCGGGGTCGTGGCGGCGCAGCGTGGCATAGATGATGTCGCTGGAAAACGTTGCCTGCCGCCCGGTCTGGCGGGTGCCGGGCAGGTTGCGCTGGATCAGCCCGGCGATGGTCGCCACCGCCCGGAAGCTGCGCTTCATCACCGAGCTGTCGGCCAGCCAGTCCTCCAGCCCCTGTTCCAGCGTCGGGCGGCGCAGCAGCGGCGCCACATCCTCGACAGGGTTCAGCGAGGTGATCAGCAGCGCGTGGTCCATGGCGAGGAACCCCAGCGGCGCCAGCCCGGCATCCTCCATCTGCCTCGTGACCAGCAGGCCCAGCGTCTGATGCGCATTGCGCCCGGCAAAGCCGTAGATCACCAGATGCCAGCGGTCGGCGCGCGGGAAGGTCTCGCACAGCAGCGTGCCGGGGCGGGGAAGGCCGCTGACCTCGGCCTGCAGCTCCAGCCAGGCGCGGATGTCCGGGGGCAGCTCGCGGTGGCGGTCGGGGTCGGCAATGATCGCCAGCATCCGCGCCGACAGCTCGGTCGAGGTGGCGAACTTCAGCCCGGAATAGACCACGATGCGCGGCTCGCGCCGCGGCTGGGGGGTGACCTCGACCACCAGCTCGCGCAGCCGGTCATAGCGCAGCACCTGCCCGCCCAGCAGAAAGGTGTCGCCGGGGGCCAGCGTGGCGGCAAAGCTTTCCTCGACCTCGCCCAGCGTGGCGCCGCCGCGGCCGCTGCGGCGGACCTTGAGCTTTTCGGCCTCGACGATGGTGCCGATGTTCATGCGCAGCGCGCGGGCGGCGCGGGGGTCGCGCAGCTGCCACAGCCCGTCCCGCAGCAGCAGCCGCTGCCAGCGGTCATAGGCGCGCAGCGCATAGCCGCCGGTGGCCGCGAAATCGAGGCAGGCGTCGAAATCGGCACGGGACAGCCCGGCATAGGGGCCGGCGGTCCGCACCTCGGCATAAAGCGCCCCGGCGTCGAAGGGGCCGGCGCAGGCGGTCAGCAGGATATGCTGGATCAGCACGTCCAGCGGACCCGGCCCGCGCGGCTCGCCGTCCAGATCGCCCTCGCGCACCGCCTCCAGCGCCGCCACGCATTCGATCACCTCGAAGCGGTTGGCGGCGACGATGCGGGCGCGCGAGGGGGCGTTGTAGCGGTGGTTGGCGCGCCCGATCCGCTGCACCAGCCGCTTGATGTTGCGCGGTGCGCCGACCTGGATCACCAGATCCACATCGCCCCAGTCGATGCCGAGATCGAGGCTCGCCGTCGCCACCACCGCCCGCAGCCGGCCCTCGGCCATCGCCGCCTCGACCTTCTGGCGGGCCTCGCGCGCCAGCGCGCCGTGATGCAGGCCGATGGGCAGGTTGTCGTCATTGGCGGCCCAGATTGCCTGAAAGAACAGTTCCGCTTGGGCGCGGGTGTTCAGGAAGATGATGGTGGTGCGCGCCTGCGCCACCGCCTCCAGCACGTCGCGCACCGCATAGCGCCCGCCGCCCCCGGCCCAAGGCGGCGGCCGGCTTGTCGGCAGCATCGCGATGTCGGGGACGGGGCCGGGGTCGGCCTCGATCACCCGCGCGCCGCCCATGAAGCGGGCCAGCGCCTGCGGGTCCTCGACGGTGGCCGACAGGCCGGTGACGGCCAGCCCCGGCGCCAGGCTGCGCAGCCGCGCCAGCCCCAGCATCAGCTGGTCGCCGCGCTTGGATTCCGCCAGCGCGTGCAATTCGTCCAGCACCACCCGGCGCAGCCCGGCAAACAGCCGCGGCGCCTCGGGCCAGGACAGCATCAGCGCCAGCGATTCCGGGGTGGTCAGCAGAATCTGCGGCGGCTCGGCCCGCTGGCGGCGGCGCTGGCTTTCGGGGGTGTCGCCGGTGCGGTCGCCCACGCTGATCGCCAGCCCCATGCCTTCGATCGGGCGCGCGAGGTTCCTGGCCACATCCGCGGTCAGCGCCTTCAGCGGCGAGACATAGAGCGTGTGCAGCCCCTGCGCCCCGGTCAGATGGAGGTCGACCAGCGAGGGCAGGAACCCCGCCAGCGTCTTGCCGCCGCCGGTCGGCGCGATCAACAGCACGTCCCCCTGTGCCGCCAGCAGCGCCAGCTGGTGCGGATGCGGCTGCCAGCCGTTGCGGGCGAACCAGTCGGCGAAAAGCGGCGGCAGGCGGCTCACAGCATCGCCCGCAGCGTGTCCAGCCGGTCGGCCTCGGCCGCGGGCTTGTCCCAGCGGATGCGCGAGATGCGCGGAAACCGCATGGCAAGGCCGGAGCGGTGGCGGGTCGAGACATTCAGCCCCTCGAACGCCACCTCGACCACCAGCCGCGGCTCCAGCTGCCGCACCGGGCCGAAACGCTGCACGGTGTGGCGGCGCACGAAACGGTCGAGTTCGCGCAGTTCTTCGTCGGTAAAGCCGAAATAGGCCTTGCCGACCGGCACCAGCTCGCCCCCGTCCCACAGGCCGAAGGTGAAGTCGCTGTAGAAGCCCGAGCGCTTGCCATGCCCGCTTTGCGCATAGATCAGCACCGCATCGACCACCATCGGGTCGCGCTTCCACTTGAACCACGGGCCGCGCGGGCGCCCGGCCAGATAGGGCGCGTCGAGGCGCTTGATCATCACCCCCTCGATCACCGGCGCATGAGGCGCGGCGCGCAGGGCGGCGAGGTCGTCCCACGAGGTGAAGGGCAGCAGCGGCGACAGGTCGATGCGCGGACTGGGGAAATGCGCGGTTTCCAGCGCGGCGCGGCGTTCCGCCAGCGGCAGCGGGCGCAGGTCCTCGCCCTCCCAGCTGAGGATGTCGTAAAGCCGCAGCACCGCCGGGTGGCTGTGCAGCATGGCGCGGCTGACGGTCTTGCGGTTCAGGCGCTTTTGCAGATCGGCAAAGGGCGCCACATCCTCGCCGCGGCGGATCAGCAGCTCGCCGTCTACCGCGCCCTGAAACTCCATCGCTTCGAGCAGGTCGGGAAAGGCGGCGCCGATCTCCTCGCCGGTGCGGGAATAGAGCCGCCGCAGCCCGCCTTCCGCGACCGCCTGCACGCGGATTCCGTCCCATTTCCATTCCGCGACATGCTCGGCCGGGTCCAGCGCCGCCAGATCCTCGGGCGTGACCGGGGTGGAGAGCATCACCGGTCGGAACGGCGCCGCCGAGGCGGGTTCGGGGCGCGGCCCGCCCGCAAGCCAGGCGAACAGCGGCCGATAGGGCGGGGTCAGGCCGTGCAGGACCTCGGCGATCTCGTCGGCGCTGCGCGGCCCCGCCTGCGCAAGCGCCACATGTGCCAGCCGCGCCGAGACCCCCACCCGCAGATTGCCGGTGGCGAGTTTCAGCAGCGCCAGCCGCTCGGGCGCAGACAGGCGGTCGAGCATGGCGGCGATGGCAGCGGGCAGCGCCAGCTTGCCCGTCTCGCGCAGGGTGGTCACCGCCTGCGACAGCGGGATCTCGGCGCCCTCACCGGCAGGCTCGGGCCAGATCAGCGCGATGGTTTCCGCCAGATCGCCAACGAAATCATAGGATAGCGCGAACAGCTGCTCGTCCACCCGCTCACCCGCCAGCCGCCGCAGCAGGCTGGGCGAGGCCTGCCGCAATTGCAGCGTGCCGGTCAGCGCCGCCAGCGCCCAGCCCCGGTCCGGGTCGGGGGTGTCGCGAAAGTAATGCGACATCAGCGTCAGCTTGGCGTTCCTTCCGGGCGTGAAGGCCAGCCGTTCCAGCAGGCGGGCAAAGGCTTTCATTCCGGCTCATCCTCGTAGCCGACCAGCCGCAGCGGCCGGGCGGGGATGGCGTTCAACTCGCACCAGCGCAGCAGCCCGTCCTCGGCGCCATGGGTGATCCAGACCTCCTGCGGGGCGAGTTCGCGGATGGTGGCGGTCAGCTGCGGCCAGTCGACGTGATCGCTGATGACCAGCGGCAGCTCGATCCCGCGGCTGCGGGCGCGGGCCCGCACCGTCATCCACCCCGAGGCATAGGCCAGCACCGGGTCGCGGAACCGCTGTACCCAGGGGGTGGCAAAGGCCGAGGGTGGGGCGAGGACCAGCCGCGCCTCGCCCGGCTCGCTCGCCGGGACCAGCGGCCCAAGGTCGATGCCCTGCGCGACATGGTAATCGCACAGCCGCTGCAAGGCGCCATGGATGGCGATCGGGGCGTCGTGGCCGGCGGCGCGGGCCAGCGCGATCATCCGCTGCGCCTTGCCCAGCGCATAGGCGCCGACCAGATGCGGGCGGTCGGGAAACTCTGCCATGCTGGCCAGCAGCCGCCCGGCCTCGGCCAGCGGGTCGGGATGGCGGAAGACCGGCAGGCCAAAGGTCGCCTCGGTGATGAAGATGTCGCAGGGGACCGGCTGCCACGGCAGGCAGACCGGATTCGGGGTCCGGCAATAATCGCCCGAGACAAGGACGCGCGGGCCGCGGTCCGGGGCGATGAGGATCTGGGCCGAGCCCAGCACATGCCCGGCCGGGTGAAAGCTGACGGTGACGCTGCCGATGCGCAGCGGGCCATCGGCCGCCTGCCGGCTGGCGGCGAAATCCTCGCCATAGCGGATCGCCATGATGTCCAGCGTCTGCCGCGTCGCCAGCACCGCGCCATGGCCAGGGCGGGCGTGGTCGGAATGGCCGTGGGTGATGAGCGCATGGGCAACCGGCCGCAATGGGTCGATATGAAACCCGCCCGGCGGGCAGTAGAGCCCGGCCTCGGTCGGGCAGAGGATATCCTCGGGGCGGATGCTCATGCCGGCACCCGTGGCGGCGAGGGGACGTGGCCGGCCGCATGGGCCTGCGGCCGGGCAGGGGCGCCAGCCGGTCCGCGCGCCCGGCGGGCGGCGGCGCCCGGCCTTGCTTGGGCGCCCGGCGCGCCGGTCCCGGCAATCTCGGCCATGGCTTCCCCCCCTTTACCCTCTGGAAACGGCCCGCCCGCGGGGCGGGTTCCCCTTGCCGCTCCGGCCCGCCCGGCCCCTGCCGCGCCCTTTCCGCGCCGGTGGTGCATTTCATCCATCGGGAGCATCCTCCCGGCCGCAAAGGTGCTATGGCTGGGCCTGTCATCTCGGTGATCCCGCCCGGCGCACCGGCGGCGCGTCACCCAGCAGGGGAGTCGATTCGGCGATGTTCCTTTCCGTCTTCGATCTGTTCAAGATCGGCATCGGGCCCTCGTCCTCGCATACCATGGGGCCGATGATCGCCGCCGGGCGCTTCGTGGCCGCGCTGGGCGAGCGGGATATCCGCCCGGCCCGGATCGAGGTCCGGCTGCATGGCAGCCTGGCCTTTACCGGCCGCGGCCATGCCACCGACCGGGCGGTGATCCTGGGCCTGGCGGGATTCGCTCCGGCCAGCCTCGATGCGGGAGAGGCCGAGGCGGTGCTGGCCGCCAACCGCGAAAGCCGGGGCCTGACCGCGCCGGGTCTGGGCGGGATCGCCTTCGATCCGCAGGCGGACCTGATCTTCGATTACGAACAGGCCTTGCCCGGCCATTCCAATGGCATGACGCTGACGGCCTTCGATGCGGCGGGCGGGGTGCTGTTCGCGCAGGTCTATTATTCCATCGGCGGCGGTTTCGTGGTCACCGACGCCGAATTGCGCGACAGCCAGGCGGCGCGCGGCGCGGCCGGGCCGGCGCCGGTGCCCTATCCCTTCACCTCGGCGGCGGAGATGCTGGCCATGGCGCGGGATTCGGGGCAGTCCATCGCCGCGATGAAGCGGGCCAATGAATGCGCCTTTCGCTCCGAGGCCGAACTGGTGGCCGGGCTGGAGCGGATCTGGGCGGTGATGCGGGCCTGCATGGATCGCGGACTGCACAGTTCCGGCACCCTGCCCGGCGGGCTGAAGGTGCGCCGCCGCGCCGCCGAGATCCACCGCGCGCTGCGCGAGGAGGCGCATTCCAACCGGGCGGCACCGCATAACGTCAATGACTGGATTTCCGTCTATGCCATGGCGGTGAACGAGGAGAACGCCGCCGGCGGCCAGGTGGTGACGGCGCCCACCAACGGCGCCGCCGGCACGCTGCCGGCGGTGATCCGCTACTGGCTGGACCATGTGCCGGGCGCCAGCGAGGCGCAGCTGCCCGATTTCCTGCTGACCGCGGCCGCCATCGGCGGGCTGATCAAGCACAATGCCTCGATCTCCGGCGCGGAATGCGGCTGCCAGGCCGAGATCGGCAGCGCCTCGGCCATGGCGGCGGCGGGGCTGGCGGCGGTGCTGGGCGGCACCCCGGCCCAGGTCGAGAATGCCGCGGAGATCGCGCTGGAGCATCACCTCGGCATGACCTGCGACCCGATCAAGGGCCTGGTGCAGGTGCCCTGCATCGAACGCAACGGCTTTGGCGCCATCAAGGCGGTGGCCGCCGCCAGTCTGGCCCTGCGCGGCGATGGCGAGCATATCGTCACCCTGGACGCGGTGATCGAGACCATGCGCCAGACCGGCCTCGACATGAGCGAGAAATACAAGGAGACCTCGCTGGGCGGCCTCGCGGTCAACACGCCCTATTGCTGAGCGGCGGGGGTCGCTGCCCTTGCGGGTCGCCGTCGCGAATACCTAGATAGCCCCGACACGCCATCGGAGCCATATCGTGAAAAAACTGGGTTTTCTGTCCTTCGGCCATTGGTCGCCCGAGCGCGGCTCGCAGGTGCGCAGCGCCGGCGATGTGCTGAAGCAGTCCATCGAACTGGCCGTCGAGGCCGAGCGGATCGGCATCGACGGCGCCTATTTCCGCGTGCATCACTTTGCCCGCCAGCTCGGCTCGCCGTTTCCGCTGCTGGCGGCGGTGGGCGCGCGCACCTCGCGCATCGAGATTGGCACCGGCGTCATCGACATGCGCTATGAAAACCCGCTCTACATGGTCGAGACCGCCGGTGCCGCCGACCTGATCGCCGACGGGCGCTTGCAACTGGGCATCAGCCGCGGCAGCCCCGAGCAGGTCGTCGACGGCTGGCGGCATTTCGGCTATGAGCCGGCCGAGGGCGAGGATGCCGCCGACATGGCGCGCCGGCATGCCGAGATCTTTCTCAACCTGCTGGAGGGTGAGGGCTTTGCCCGGCCCAATCCGCGGCCGATGTTCCCCAACCCGCCCGGCCTGCTGCGGCTGGAGCCCCATTCCGAGGGGCTGCGCCAGCGCATCTGGTGGGGGGCGGCCTCGAATGCCACCGCGGTCTGGGCGGCCGAGCGGGGCATGAACCTGCAAAGCTCGACGCTGAAGACCGACGAGACCGGCGAGCCGTTCCACATCCAGCAGGCCAAACAGATCCGCGCCTTTCGCGCGGCCTGGAAGGCGGCCGGCCATGCGCATGAGCCGCGAGTCTCGGTCAGCCGCTCGATCTTTGCGCTGATCACGCCGGAGGACCGGATGTATTTCGGTCGCGGCGGCAAGGAGCAGGACCAGATCGGCCAGATCGACGATTTCCGCGCCATCTTCGGGCGCGGCTATGCCGACGAGCCGGACCGGCTGATCGAGCAGCTGCGCGAGGACGAGGCCATCGCCGAGGCCGACACGCTGCTGCTGACGGTGCCGAACATGCTGGGCGTGGCCTATAACGTGCATGTGCTGGACAGCATCCTGCGCCATGTCGCACCGGCGCTGGGCTGGCGCTGAGGGCGCGAGCGCGGCTCGGGCAGTCTGGGGCTTCGCCGGGGGCGCGGGAACTGCGTCAGCCGGGGCGGACCGGGCGGGGCAGGGCGGTGTCGATCCCGGCCGCCCCATGGCCGGGCGTGGACTGGTATTTTCCGGCCGGGAGCCGGGAGCGAGCCGCGGCAATTGCCGGGGATGCGGTTCCGGCCGCAAGGGGCGCGCCCGTTCGAGGGTGTCCCGTTGCCGGGGAGCGCCGGTATAGGATTGCGAAACGGCGAGCCTGCAATCGGCTCGCGCGGGAGGCGTGCGGAACGGCGGGGGATGAGGGCCGCCACGGCGCCCGGCCGCCTTTGCCGCGGCAACCCGCAGCTTCGAGCTTTCGGACATCACCGCCAACCGATTGCGGCAACCCGCAGCGGCAAATACGCGCGGCTTCCCGCGCAGCCGGGCAATGCCGGCCGGCGGGGCTGCGATCGGCAGGGACCGGCAGGCCGCCGCGGCCTGCCGGGTCGAAAATCAGCCGACGGTGACGTAGATCTTGCGCACGGTCTCGATGGTCTTCCACACGCCCTTGAAGCCCGGCTTCATCAGGAAGCTGTCGCCCTTGCGGAAGGTCCGGGTCTCGCCGCCTTCCTCGGTCAGCTCGACCACGCCGTCGAGGATGTGGCAGAACTCAAACAGCTCGCCCTTGATCGCGCGGTAGGTGCCGGGCGTCGCCTCCCAGATGCCGGTATGGACCTGGCCGTCGCGGGCCTCGTCCAGCGGCCAGCTGCGATAGGTCGGGTCGCCCTCGATCAGGCGCTCGGGCAGGGCCTTGCTGATTTCCGGGGTACCGAGACCCTCGTTCTCGATCTTGATGAGCAGGCTCATGGTCAGTCCTTTCGATGGGGCCGTCTGGCCGTTAGCGGATGCGGTCGAGAAGGCGATACCAGGCCCCCGCCAGCGGCAGGAACCAGGGCTGGCCGAAATGGCCGGGAATGGCGGGCCAGGGCAGGCCCTCCCAGGGGTTGCGGTTCTCGCGCCCCAGGATCAGGTCGGCCATGATCTCGCCCATATGGGCGGCCAGCTGGGCGCCATGGCCGGAATAGCCCATGGCATACCACAGCCCGTCCTGCCGGCCGGCCCGGGGATAGCGGTCGGTGGTCATGTCGACAAGCCCGCCCCAGCAGTAATCCACCTCGGCCCCGGCCAGCACCGGGAAGGTCGCGGCCAGCGCGCGGCGCAGGATGGCGCCCGAGGCCGCGTCCGCGCGCTGGTCCGAGCGCGCCGAGAACCGCGCCCGCCCGCCCCAGATCAGCCGGTCGTCGGGCGACAGCCGGAAATAGTTGCCGATGTTCAGGCTGTTGACATAGTTGCGCCGGCCGGGGACGGTGGCGGCGATCTCGGCCTGTCTCAGCGGCCGGGTGGCCAGCACGAAGCTGCCCACCGGCACGATGCGGCGGCGGAACCAGCCGAAGCCCGGGCTGGTGAGGCTGCCCGTCGCCAGCAGCACCTGGCCGGCACGCAGGCTGCCCTGCGGGGTCTCCAGCCGCCAGCCGGCGCCGGCGCGGGTAGCCGTGGCGACCGGGCTGTGCTGGTGGATCACCGCCCCGCGCCGGACGGCGGCCGCGGCCAGCCCCTGCGCGAAACGGCCCATATGCATCTGGGCGCTCTTGTGTTGCAGCATGCCGCCGTGAAAGCGGTCCGAGACGATCTCGGCCGCCAGTTCCGCCCGGCTCAGCAGGGCGGTGTCGGGGTCGGCCTCGGCATGCACGGCCTCGAAATTGCGGGCCAGCGCCTCGTAATGCGCGGGCTTGGAGGCCAGCTTCAGCTTGCCCGAGCGGCGGAAATCACACGCGATCCCCTCCTCGGCGATGATGCGCCGGATGGTCTCGATGCCGTCGTCGAAGGCGCGGTAGAGACGCCTCGCCCCGTCCGCGCCGAAGCGCTCGCGCGCGGCGAGGTAGCTGTGGGCGAGGCCGTTGTTGAGATGCCCGCCATTGCGGCCCGAGGCGCCCCAGCCCACGGTCCGCGCCTCCAGCACCACCACCGAGCGCCCGGCCATCGCCAGCCGGCGGGCGGCGCCGAGGCCGGTGAAGCCGGCGCCGATCACCGCCACGTCGCATTCGCCCGCCACCGGCGGCGGGGCGGCATCGGTGAAGGTGGGGGTGGTGTCCTGCCAATAGGGAAGGAATTTCATTATCTTGCCTGTCCCTTCGGCCGGCAGCGCCGGGGGGCGCCGGTACCGGATGCCGGCCCGGGGCGCGCTGCGCCGCCATGCCGCGGGAGGTGCCGGGAGGAGGCGGAGCCGCTGGCCATGGCCGCCGCGCCTCAGCCTTCCAGCCGGTCGCGCAGCCGCGACCAGGCCACCACCGCCGCCACCGCCGGCCGGCGCAGGAAATGGAACGGGATCGGGCGCGGCGGCGTCACCGGGAAGGGCAGCTCCGCCTCCGGCGTGCCGGTCGCCCAGTCCGCCAGCAGCCCGCCCATGGCCGAGGCCATCGCCACGCCGCGGCCGTTATAGCCCATCGCCGCCATCACCCCGGGCCGCACCTGCGTCAGATGCGGATAGTGGTCGGCGGTCATCGCCACGAAGCCGCCCCAGGCATGTTGCCACTTCACCCCCGCCAGTTGCGGGAACAGCCGCAGCGAGACCTCGCGCAGCGCCTGCATGTGGCTGCGGGTGGTGGCGGCGGTATAGGCGCCGCGGCCGCCCATCACGAACCGTCCCTGCGGGTCCTTTCGGTAATAGAGCAGCAGCCGCCGGCTGTCCGAGGGCGAATGCCCCTGCGGCAGGATGCTGCGCGCCACGTCCTCGGGCAGGATCTCCGTCGCCACCTGGATCGAGCGCACCGGCACCACCGCCCGGTCCATCGGCGCCGATGCTGCGTCGGCATAGGCGTTGGTGCAGATCAGCACCGTCCGCGCCCGCAACTCGCCGGCCTCGGTGCGCAGGACATGGCCCGCGCCCTCGGCCGCCAGCGCCGTGACCCGGCTGTGGCCGTGGAGGCGCGCCCCGGCGCGTTGCGCGGCATGGGCGAGGCCCAGCGCATAGTTCAGCGGATGCAGGTTGCCGCCGCGCGGGTCCAGCATGGCGCCGCGATAGTCCGAGGTGCCCAGGGTGGCGACGGTCTCCTCGCGCGACAGCAGCCGCAGCGGCACGCCGCGGCGGTTCCATTGCGCGACGCGGGCGCGGATCAGCGCCTCGCCGGCCGGGTTGTGGAACGCCTGCACCCAGCCGGGTTGCCGGGCCGCGCAGTCGATGCCCAGCCGGGCGATCAGGTCGAAGGTGAACTGCCCGGCGCCGCCGGAGAACTCGGTCATGCGCCGGCCCATCCCGGTGCCGAACCGGGCCTCGAGATCGTCGGGATCGCCCTTGAGGCCGGGATTGACCTGGCCGCCATTGCGGCCCGAGGCGCCCCAGCCGGGGCTCTCGGCCTCCAGCACCGCCACCGACACCCCACGCTCGGCCAGGTGCAGCGCCGCCGACAGGCCGGTATAGCCGCCGCCGATGATCGCCACCTCAGCCTCCTCGCGGCCGCGCAGCGGCGGGCAATCCGGGGCGGGATTGGCCGTGGCCGTCCACAGCGAATCGGCAATCACCGGGGCTTCGTTCTCGATCATGGGCATCCCTCCTCCTCCTCCTCCTCCTCGGGGCCGCGACCGGCGCGCGCGCCCCTAGTAAACCGCCGGCGTCACCACCCAGAGCACGACGGCATCCTGATCGCCCTCGCACCAGAAGCGGATCATCCGCATCGCCTCGAAGGCAAAGCTGTCGCCGGCACCCAGCCGCAGCACCTCGCCATCGACCTCCAGCCCCAGCGTGCCGGCCAGCACGGTGCCGCATTTCATGCCCTGGGCGTGGTTGTAAGGCTCGTCCCCGGTCGAGCCGCCGGGCCGGATGACCAGCCGCATCATCTGGATGCCGGGATAGTGGTCGGGGGTCATCAGCTCCTTGACCATGCCCTTGGCGCCGAGGTCGAGGACGCGGCGCGCGTGGCGGCGCACGACCAGCGGGCTGCTCTCGGCGGCCTCGCCATGGTCGAACAGCCAGCTCACCGGCATTTCCAGCGCCGCGCAGATCGCGGAAAGCGAGCGCACCGAGGGCATGCTCAGCCCGCGCTCGATCTGCGAGAGCAGCCCGATCGAGACCTCGGCGCGCAGGGCCACCGCCTTCAGCGACAGGCCGCGCACCTTGCGCCGCCGCCGCAGCCGGGCGCCGATACTGTCCTCGGGCGCTTCTGCCGCAGCACAAGCCGGGTCGGGGACGGATTCCATGATTGACAACCGTATTTGCCTTTCATCAGAGTGAAACATCGGGGCAGGAATTTCAATGAGGATAAATCCTCCCCGCGATTGGCAATCTGGGAGGACCGCCATGACCCACCGTTTCCGCCTGACCCGCCGCGCAGCCCTCGCGCTGGCCGCCGCCGCCTGCCTCGCCACGCCCGCCCTGGCCGCGGGCGAGACCTACAAGGTCGGCTCGACCCCCAGCGGCATTCCCTTCACCTTCCTCGACGTGAAGACCAACCAGATCACCGGCCTCATGGTCGACATCGTCAATGCGATCGCCGCCGACCAGGACTTCACCGCCAGCGTCGAGGCCACGCAATGGTCGGCGCTGATCCCGTCGCTGACCGGCGACAAGATCGACATCATCGCCGCCGCCATGATCATTTCGGAGGAGCGGGCCAAGGTGGTGACCTTCACCGATCCGGTCTACCACTATGGCGAGGGCCTGTTCGTGAAGGCCGAGGACGAGGGCGCCTATCGCACCTGGGACGACCTGGCCGGCAAGGTGGTCGGCGTGCAGGTCGGCACCCGCTATTACGACGGCATGACCGCCAGCGGCAAGTTCAAGGAAATCAAGGTCTATGACCTGATCGCCGACATCATGCGCGACGTGTCGCTGGGCCGCATCGACGCCGGCATCGCCGACTATCCGATCGTCGCCTACCAATTGGCGCAGAACGACCAGGGCCTGCGGCTGGTGCCGGAATACGAGGCGCAGATGGCCGGCGACGTGGCGCTGGCCGTGCGCCAGGACGATACCGAGCTGCTGGCCCGGCTGAATGCCGGCATCGCTGCCATCAAGGACTCGGGCGAGCTGGCCGCCATCGTCAGCAAATGGGGCCTCGACTGACAGCAGGGCCGGCCGGCGCTGGCCGCCGGCCGCCTTTTTCCGTCCACGGGCGCGGGCAGCGCCCCCTGATCGGAGGCCCCGATGCCAGGTTTTCTCGACCGTGCCGGCGATTACCTGCCGCTGCTGCTGCATGGCGTCTGGCTGACGCTGCTGGTCACGCTGTTTTCCGTCCTGCTCAGCACCGCGCTGGGCTTTCTGTGGGCGGTGATGATCTGGACGCGAAACCGGGTGCTGGTCGGCATCAGCCGCACCTTCACCACGGTGATCCGCGGCATTCCGATCATCGTGCAGCTGTTCTACATCTATTTCGTGATGCCCGAGATCGGCCTCGACCTGTCGGCGATCCAGGCCGGGATCATCGGCCTCGGCATCGCCTATTCCGCCTATCAGGCCGAGAATTTCCGCGCTGGCATCGAGGCCATCGACAAGGGCCAGATCGAGGCCGCGCAATCCATCGGCATGAGCAACGGGCTGATCATGCGCCGGGTGATCCTGCCGCAGGCGGTCAAGATCGTGCTGCCGCCCTTCGGCAATACCATCATCATGATCCTCAAGGATTCCTCGCTGGTCTCGACGATCACGGTGGCCGAGCTGACCCGGCAGGGGCAGCTGATCGCCGCCTCGACCTTCGACAACATGACGGTGTTCACGCTGGTGGCGCTGATCTATCTGACGCTCAGCCTGCCGCTGACCTTCCTCACCCGGCACCTTGAAAAGAGGTATTCGCAGGCATGATCGCGGTTCAGGACATCCACAAGTCGTTCGGCCATCTCGAGGTCATCAAGGGCGTCAGCTTCGATGTCGCCAAGGGCGAGGTGGTCTGCGTCATCGGGCCCTCGGGTTCGGGCAAATCCACCATCCTGCGCTGCATCAACGGGCTGGAGACCTATGACCGCGGCGCCATCCTGATCGAGGGCGCCAAGGTCGACCCGGCGCAGAAATCCATCACCCGGCTGCGCGCGCAGGTGGCGATGGTGTTCCAGCGCTTCAACCTGTTTCCCCATCGCACCGCGCTGGAGAACGTCATGGAAGGACCGGTCTATGTGCGCGGCCTTCGCCCGGCCGAGGCCCGCGAGGAGGCCCGCGCCCTGCTGGCCAAGGTGGGGCTGGGCGACAAGTTCGACGTGCATCCCAACCAGCTTTCCGGCGGCCAGCAGCAGCGCGTCGCCATCGCTCGCGCGCTGGCGATGCAGCCCAAGGCGATCCTGTTCGACGAGCCGACCTCGGCGCTCGACCCCGAACTGGTCGGCGAGGTGCTGAGCGTGATGCGCGACGTGGCCGCCGAGGGCATGACCATGGTCGTGGTCACCCACGAGATGGGCTTTGCCCGCGCCGTGGCCGACCGGGTGCTGTTCCTGGAATCGGGGAGGATCTGCGAGCAGGGCACCCCCGAACAGGTGCTGCGCAATCCCCAGCACCCGCGCACGCAGGACTTCCTGCACCGCGTCCTCAACCCGCTCGACTGAGGCTTTCATGGACGCCACGCCCGATCCCGCCGCCGCCCCGACTGCTGCCCCGGCCAGCCCGCCGCTCGGCACCGGCATCGCCGGGGTGGCGGTGATCGGCGCCGGCATCGTCGGCGCCGCGACCGCGCTGGTGCTGGCCGAGGCCGGGGCGGCGGTCACGGTGATCGACCCGGCCCCGGCCACCGGCGCCAGCTTCGGCAATGCCGGGGCCATCGCCATCGGCGGCGTCACCCCGAATGCGACGCCGGGGCTGGTGCGGCAATTGCCGCGCATGCTGTTCGACCCCGACGGCTATGGCTGGGTGCGCCGCGGCGACCTGCTGGCTGCCGCGCCCTGGGTGCTGCGGATGATCGCCGCCAGCCGCCCGGCACGGGTGGCGCGCATCGCCGCCGCCATGGCGCCGCTAACCGCGCCGGCGCTGGCGGCGCATCGGCGGCTGGCGGCGCTGGCCGGCCGGCCCGACCTGATCCGTCCCGGCGGCTGGCTGAAGGTCTACGCCTCGGCCGCGGGGCTGGCTGGCACCGGCCTCGACCGCGCGCTGATGCAAAAGCATGGCGTCGGCTTCGACATCCTCGACACCGGGGCGCTGCGCCACCGGCTGCCGGCGGTCCGCGCCGATGCCCTGCATGCCGCCATCGACCAGCCCGCCTGCGGCTTTGCCGCCGATCCCGGCGGGCTTGCCGGCGCCTATCTGGATGCCGCCCTGGCCCGGGGCGCGCGGCTGGTGCGGGCGCGCGTCCTCGATGCCGGCGCCACTCCGGGCGGCATCCGCCTGCACACCACGGCGGGGGAGGTCGCGGCCGGGCAGGTGGTGGTCTGCGCCGGCGCCGCCTCGGCGCCGCTGGCGGCGCGGTTCGGCGACCGCATCCCGCTGCTGGCCGAGCGCGGCTATCACGCCTGTTTCGAGCCGGGCACCGAAACCCTGCTGCCCGGCCCGATCTATTTCGCCGGCCTTGGCCTGGTGCTGGCGCCGATGGACGAGGGCCTGCGCCTGACCATGGGGGCCGAGCTGTCGCGCCCCGGCCGCCCGCCGGATTTCCGCCGGCTGCGCAGCCGGATCGCCGCGGCGCGCGATCTGGTCCCGGCCCTCGCCAAGGCCGCCATCCGCCGCGAATGGATGGGCGAGCGCCCGTCGCTGCCCGACAGCCTGCCGGTGATCGGCCCGGCGCGCCGCGAGCCGCGGGTGTTCCATGCCTTCGGCCATGCACATCTGGGCCTGACCATGTCGGCGGTGACGGCCGGGCTGATCGGCGATCTGGTCACCGGCCGCCCGCCGGCGATCGACCTCACCCCCTACCGCGCCAGCCGCTTCCGCATCCTGCCGGGCTGAGCGGATCGCCCGGCAGGGGTGGCCGAATGCCGGATGGTCCGGCCCCGCAGACCCGCCCGGCGCCGGTCGGGCGTGGCGCCGCGCGCCTCCCCGGCGGGGCAGGGGCAGGGCCTCGACAGCGGTGCCATTTTCCTGTATCAAACGATTGATTGAATCAGCCCGGTGCGCCGCGATGAGCCAGCAGCCGACCCGTGTCCTGCTCATCCGGGCGGCGCTGCGGCTGTTCGGGCGCCAGGGCTACGAGGCCGCCTCCACCCGCGCCATCGCGGCCGAGGCGGGGACCAACATTTCCTCGATCGCCTATCATTTCGGTGGCAAGGAGGGGCTGCGCCTGGCCTGCGCCGATGCGGTGGCCGACCAGATCGAGCAGATCGCGCGCGCATTGCCGGTTGCCCCGGCGGATCTGGACCGGCGCCGGGCGTGGCTGGCGCTGCGCCGGCTTATGCGCCGCATCGCCACCTTCCTGATCGTGGGTGCCGGGACCGGCGACATGATGGCCTTCGTCCTCGGCGAGCTGGCCCGGCCCGACAGCCCGGTTCTGGACCGGCTCTATGCCACGCTGGTCGAGCCGCGCCACGCCGCGCTCTGCGCGCTCTGGGCGGCGGCGACCGGCGCGCCGGCGGAATCCGAGGAGGTGCGGCTGGCGGTGTTCGCGCTGGTCGGGCAGGCGGTCTATTTCCGGCTGGCCGCGCCCATCGTCCAGCGCCGCATGGGCTGGCAGGCCTATGCCCGGCCGCAGGCGCGGGCGATCACCCGGCGGCTGCTGATCAATCTGGACCTGATGATCGGGGGCGGCGATGGCTGATTTCCTCTGCACGCTGGTGCTGGTCGGGTCGCTGCTGCCGGGCTGTGCCGCCGCGCCGCCGCTGGCCACCGGCTATGTCGAGGGCGATTATGTCGCGCTGGCGCCGCCGGTCACCGCCCGCATCACCGAGCTGCGGGTGCGGCGCGGCGACCGGGTCGAGGCGGGCCAGGGGCTGGGCGCGGTCGAGATGCGCGAGGCCGAGGCGGCGCTGGCGGCGGCCGAGGCCGCGCGCGCCCGCGCCGCCGGCCAGCTGGCCGACCTGGAAAGCGGTGCC